>JAGBTZ010000007.1 GCA_017631055.1 Alistipes sp. | reverse complement strand
GTGGTGCTCACCCTGACCCTGAATAATGGTCTGCTTCAACTCCTTAGAGTACTCAACCAGGATGGTCGGATCCTCATACTTGATATCGTTGAGCAACTTGCCGAGCTTCTCCTCGTCGCCCTGCTCCTTAGCCTTCACTGCCGCACGATAGCGAGGCTCGGGGAATACGATAGGATCAACCTTGACGTGTGCACCCGCAGCTGCCAGAGTGTCGTTAGTACGAGTACCCTTCAACTTCACGGTACAGCCGATATCGCCAGCCGACAATTCGGTAACCTTGATACGGTTCTTACCCGCAACAGCAAAGAGCTGCGAAATCTTCTCCTTATTGCCTGTACGGCTGTTGACCAACTCCATACCCTCGGTCACCTTACCACGAACTACGCGGAAGTAGGTAATCTCGCCGATATGCTGCTCGATTTGGCTCTTGAATACGAAGAGAGCTGTGGGCAGGGTCTCGTCTGCAACCAACTCCTCGCCCTCGATTGAGGTGAACTTGGGAGCAGTAGTCGGAGTAGTCGGGCCCGGAGCCACGTTGATAATGAACTCCATCAAGCGCTTGGTACCGATATCACGCTTACCGCTCGCGCAGAAGATAGGCATAACCTCACGGTTAGCAACACCCAACTTCAAACCCGAACGAATATCATCCTGAGTCAGGGCACCCTTCTCGAAGTAGAGCTCCATCAGAGCGTCATCATAAACTGCTGCAGCCTCCGAGAGCTCCTGGTTCAGAGCCTGTGCATACTCCAACTGATCTGCGGGAATATCCAACTCCTCACGAGTACCATTCTCGTCAGTGAAGCGGTACATCTTCATCATCAGCACATCGATAAATGCAGTAAAGCCTGCGCCCTGCTCAACGGGGTACTGAACGATTACGGGCTTCACAGACGAAGCTGCGCGAACACCCTCAACGGTTGCATCGAAGTTGGCCTTATCGCCATCCAACTGGTTTACTACACCAATGAGAGGCTTGTTCAGAATGCGAGCATAGCGCGACTGAATCTCGTCACCCACCTGCCAGCCGTTCTGAGCGTTCATAACCATAACGCCAACGTCACCAACCTTAAATGCCGAGAAGAGATTTCCGCAGAAATCATCCGAACCCGGACAATCAATTATATTGAGCTTGCGACCCATAAACTCCGTAAAGAGGGTTGTTGCATAGATCGAACGCTTGTATTCGTGCTCGATGTCTGTATTATCCGAAAGCGTGTTGTTCGCCTCGATACTACCCCTGCGGTCAATGACCTTACCCTCGAATGCCATCGCCTCAGCAAGGGTAGTCTTACCCGTGCCCGGGGCGCCAATCAGAACGATGTTCTTAATCTCTTTTGCTGAATAATTTTTCATATTCTTATCTGTTTTAAGGTTTGTTTTTTATTTTCGGTCTATAAATTTACAAAAAATTTCCGAGCGCACAAGAGCAAAAATAAAAAAATCGCGATTTTGACGCGATTTTTACAATTTTTCACCCTTTCGGGCGTATGTTTTTAATCTTTTTGGTTACAATTCGAGGCCAGTAAGCTGTGCGGTCGCCCTACGACCCTCCTCGCCAAGCGAGAGCGAAAATTTATTCACAAAAAGGTCGATATGGCGGTCGATAACATCATCATCCAACTCCTGCGCGTGCATTTTAATATAGGTACGCGAGAGCGAGGGGTTATCGAAGGCAAAACGGATACTCTCCGCAAGCAGACTCTCAACCTCACGTTGCATCTGTTCGCCCAGGTCGCGATGGATAACTATCGCACCGAGTGGCAGGGGCAGTGCCGTCTGCGACTCCCACAAAGCCCCAAGGTCGGCAACCAACTCAAGATTGCGCCTTTGGTAGACAAACCTACCCTCATGAATCAGCACTCCGGCATCGACATCGCCCCGCTCCACCGCCTCGGCAATATCCGAGAAGAGCATCTCACGGCGGTCGGCAATCTCGGGGAAGAATCGCCTGAGCATTGCATTGGCTGTGGTGTACTCGCCGGGGATAGCCACCGAACGAATGGGCGAAGTGTCGCCCTTACGGCGCACCAGCAGTTGCCCGTTGCCTCTTCCGAGAGCCGAGCCGCTATCGAGCAGTGCGTAGCGGTCGTAAATTCGGGGCAGCAGTGCCGTGCTGATTTTGCTAATATCGGGCGAAGAGTCCAAAACGCCACGATTGAGCTCCTCGATATCGGCATACTCCACCTCGAACTCCAACCCTCGAAGGTCGATACGCTTGTTTACAATAGCATCGAACGAGAATGTATCGTTCGGGCAGGGCGATATACGCAGTTTCAGTGGTTTCATATCTTATTTCAACTTTTTCGAAAAGTTATGCAGACCCTGACCGACCTCGACTCCGTCACTCTCCCCGGGCAGGATAATCTTTGCTTTCGTTCCGACCGGAACGCCACACTCGAGCACAAACTCACCCTCCGCAACTCGCCACGCCACATCTATTGTTCCGTAGACCGTATCGAGCGAGTAGCTGACACTCTCCAACCCTTTTGGAAGTATCGGAGCAACCTCGAATGTGCGGTAGCCCGCATCCAGCGGTTTCAGACCTGCCAGATGGGTGTAGAACCAGACAATTCCTCCTCCCCACATCGGGTGGTTGTGCGAATTCTTGCCGTTCCACTGCTCCCAGGTGGTTGTTGCTCCCTGCTCAATCCAATGGCCAAAACTCGGGAAGGTGCGTTTATTTATAATGGAGTAGGCCAAATCCTCGGCTCCATTCTCGCACAGCACCTCAAAGAGGTAGCGCGTACCGAAGATTCCTGTATCGAGATGACCACCGACCTCAGCGATATTGCTCTTCAACGCCTCCAAAGCGTGATTTTGGAACGGCTCAGGCATACCCATCTTCAGCGCAAAGACATTGCATCCATGCTTGCCGTAACTCTTGGTCGAGGGGTTGTAAAAACGCGAATGGAAGCCCTTGCGTGTACGCTCGGCAAGTGCTCGGAAGTGCTCAACATCAGCACTCTCGCCCAGCACCTCGGCACTGCAAGCCACAATATCGGCACACATCCACAGATAGAAGGTGTGGACCACCTCCACAGGAGGATTTTTGCGAGGAGCGACCCAATCGCCCAAATTCTTCCACTTCTGCGGATCCTTGGCATGCATCACGCCATCCTCTTCGACCCACCTCTGCATCCACTCAACGTAGCGCTTCATTGGCTCGTAGCACTCGCCTAAAAGTTGCTTATCGCCATAGTGGCGGTAATACTCCCAGGGCATAATCGCTATGGCTGCACCCCACGCAGGGCCTCCGCCACATCCCGGTTGCCAGGGAGCTCCATTGGGAACGTAGCCATCAGGGGTCTGCGCTCCGCGAATATCGCGAATCCACTTACTATAGAATGCTCGGGCATCGAAGTTATGCATCACAGCCACACACGCTGCCTGACCATCGCCCGTATATGCCGACCTCTCGCGGTGGGGGCAGTCGCTTGCCACCGAGCCGTGCATATTATCGAGCTGGGCTCTTCGCCATATCTTATTTATCTGGTTAAGTAGCGGATTTGAAGTCTGGAAGCGACTTACTACCGCCACATCCGAGTGCACCGCCTGTGCCTCAATCTGCTCTGCCGCAAGGCTTTCAAGACCTCTAATCTCAACCTTCGAGAAGACAAACCATGTAAACCGTGCGTGGTAGGACTCATTGCCCGAGCCCGAGGCGGTATAACTGTTTGTTCCGTTTTTGGACTCGCTGATATACTTTATATCAACTCTTGCGCCTCTCTTTAGGTTAAGGTTTTTCAACTCCACCCATCCCGAAATCTCCTCTGGGAACGAGACTCTAATCACTCCATCATCTCCCCGCTCAATGCTCCGGGGAGCATATCTTGCAACTATGCGGTCCGCTGCGCCACTCTGCGCCACAAGTCTACCACATGGAGCCTTACGCTTAACCGCCGAGAGCCACTCCGCATCGTTGTAGCCCGCCTCCGACCAGCCCTTATGCTCCAACCGAGCATCGTAATGTTCGCCCTCGAAAATTTGATCGTAGACGATTGCGCTCTTTGCCACACGCCAAGAGCAATCAGTCGGCACCACCTCACGCGAGCCATCCTTATAGCAAATCTCGATTTGACCCATCAGTCGTGGCGTACCATAGCCAAGCGGTGGCCAATACTTCACAACATTATAGAATCCATTACCAAGTATCGCTCCGATAGCATTTTTGCCCTCCGCTACCTGCTTAGTCAGGTCATACGAGAGATATGGCACCAAGTATTCGGCAAAGGGGTCTGTCACGGCAATCTTCTGCTCGGCAAGTGTCGGGCGCACATCGTAGTTGGTCTGATTGGGGGCAAAGTATTCATCACCTACTCTCTCGCCATTGCACCACAGCTCGAAATATCCCAAGCCCGTACCATAGAAACGGACACTCTCAATAGGTTTCGTCACCACAAACTCCTTGCGTAGCAGCGGAGCCGGCGACACTGCCGTCGAGCCCGCCACATCATAGGACTCCTCGCCCTGCCAGGGGGCACCTATCCACTCGCCACGCCACAGTTCGGGGCTCAACACTCCCGTATGGAATTTGCTCGGCTCGCTCCACTCCGAAGCCCTGCCTCGACTATCCCACACTCTCACCTGCCACCAATAATCCTGGCGAGATTGCAGTTTTGCTCCGTCATATCGGATATTTAGCGAATTAGAACTATTCTGCCGACCACTATCCCACACAGGGTCGGATTTCAACTCCGACCGCGAGGTCGCCACCCTTAATTGATAGGCACTCTGAGCCTCTCCCTCGCACCTCTTTTCGCAACTATTGACCCACGAGAAGCGGGGAGTTTCCACATCAATAAGTGGCGAGGCCTGATTTTCACAACTCAGTTGTGTAGGGCGGATTGTCGCTGCCAATCCACACACACACCAACACGCCATAATGCACAACAGTAGACTTCGCTTCATTATCTATCATTTAGATATTATTTCTCGCACTGCACGGGCAAGATTGTTGAGAGCCACTGGAATATCCCACTCATCGCGCGGCTCGCCCACCATATTGGATATGGCTCTAACCTCACAACACTCGGCTCCAAACTCCTCGCAGAGGGCATAGAGAGCTGCCCCCTCCATATTCTCCACTTCGGCACCACAAGCCTCAGCACCGCAAGCCGACACGGTATTACTACGCACGGTTCGCAACCCCTCGGGCACGGATGTCGCCCTATATGTTCGGCTAAACTGCATCGGCAAACCTGCCACACGCTCCTCCGCAACGGCTACAACATCTCCCTTTGCCAATTCGGAGTCATACGCACCCGCAATACCGGCCAGCAGAAACTCACGCTCGCCCTCGGCTATCAGTCGAGCCACGCAAGCAGCCGTCTGCGCCATACCGACACCACAGATTTTGACTGCCACATCGGGACACAACGCACGGAACGGTGCCGCCTCCAACTCGGTCGGGAATAGAATAATCATTATCTCAAACTAATAAATATGCGCCGCAGGCACCTCAATTATCAATTATCAACTATCAACTATCAATTGTCAATTATCAATTATCAATTATCAATTATCAATTATCAACGCCTACTTACCCACTACAGCCTCGAGCTCCTCGACCGTGATAGGAATCTTCTTGTCTCCAATAAAGCGGCAGCCATCCTCGGTAACCAGAATATCATCCTCCAGACGGATACCACCGAAGTTGCGGTAAGCATCCAGCGCATCGTAGTTCACAATACCCTTATACAATCCCTCGGCACGCGACTTGTCGATAAGTGCGGGGATAAAGTACAATCCCGGCTCATCGCTCATCACCGTACCCGGTCTTACACGCCAAGTTGCACGATGTACGCAGGTTGCCGACTCTTTTGCTCGGTCAAGCAGACCTGAGAAGTCGAAACTGCGCTCACCCATAGCCTCGCAATCGTGCACATCCATACCCAGGCCGTGACCCAAACCGTGGGGCATAAACATATACATAGCACCCGATGCAACCACATCCTCCGCCGAGCCATTCACAAGGCCCACCGAACGCAGACCCTCCGCCAACGAGAGGTATGCCGCGCGATGGATATCGCTATACATCATTCCGGGCTTCACTATATCGCGGATATGGTCGTGAGCTGTCAGCACAATCTCATAGATATCGCGCTGCATAGGGGTAAACTCTCCGCTCACGGGATAGGTTCGGGTATGGTCCGAGCAGTAGTTATCGACCGTCTCGCCACCCGCATCGACCAGCAGCAGACGACCCGGCTCGAGCACGCCATCGTAGTTGTGATTGTGGAGCGTCTCGCCGTGCTGCGACACAATCGAAGCAAACGACACACCTGCTCCGTAAGAGTGGGCAAAACCCTCGATTGCACCCGCAATTTCGCGCTCGATCACGCCCGGACGACACATCTTCATAGCCGTAACGTGCATAATATAGCCAATCTGGAAGGCACGCTCCAGAGCCTCAATCTCCTCGGCACCCTTCACCTCACGCATCTCAGCCACAGCAAACATCAAATCCACCGACTTGCCATCGTGCAGAGCCTTCAGCGGCATTCCAAGCAACTCCGAGAGTTGAATCTTGGTCTCGCCACGATAGGGGGGCAGGTAGTGAATCTTACGACCCTTAGCCTGCGCTGCCGAGAGGTAATCGGCAAGAGCCGCCATCGGCTTTGTCGCACCGACACCCACCTGCGCAGCAAGGTCGGCAATCGTAGGTTGCGGACCTGTCCAGATGATATCGTCAACGGTCAGGTCGTTGCCAAAGAGAATCTCCTCGCCCGACTCGCAGTCGATAACGCCCGCCAAATCGGGCAGATTTTGACCAAAGAAGTAGAGGAAAGTCGAATCCTGACGGAAATGGAATGTATTGTTGGGGTAGTTGCTGGGCGACTCGCCATTGCCCGGCAACAGAACGATACCCTTACCCACCTTCTCACGCAAAGTTGCTCTGCGTGAACTATAAATCTCTGCACTAAACATAGTTTTATCTTTTTAATTGTCTATAATCCTATTTATCGGAAAAATCCCCCTCGTCTAACATCCTGAAGAAGCGTTCCAGACTCCACACCATCCATCGCTGGTCGCCACTAAGGCCCTCGTGACACCCTGCGATAAACTCTTCACGCTCGGGGCCTGCCCAATCGCGGAACCACTCATTCGTAGCACGCGGCATCGGCAACTTGGGAGGTATCTCGAATGCGGGATAGAGCCTATTGAAGACCTCACGCACCAGGTATTTATTCTCGCCTCGGCGCACACGCTCGATATCCAGAGGCACCGCCAAACGCGAAGTTGCAAAGGGCGAGAGGAACTTGATGCCGGCACACTCGCAGGCATTGTGGTAACTGCTCAAGGACTCACGCAGAAAGACGTTGCGATTAAACTCGTGGGCATCGGTCATGCCGTCAGTGGTGTACTTCTCAACCGGCTCCAGAACTCGTTCCCAATCCTTAAGCACCTTCTCGGGCGCAACATACGAATAACGCTCGACAAACTCCTCGAATGTCCAGTCGCGCGAGAGCAGACCACTCATACCTCCATAGTTCACATCGGCACTCTCTCCGAAAATCAGAGCATCATATCCGTCTGCCTTCGCTTGCAGAGCCGCCTTGTAAATCTGCACCTCGATAGAGTGAATCGGTGCCCCCTTATGGCGCATGAGAATCGGGGCATAACGCTCGAAATCCTCCCACCACATCTCGACAATGTGGTGCTTCAGTCCGCACTGCTCGGCATATCGGGCAGCAATCGGGGTCTCGTCTGCTACGGGCGTACCCGGCACTACACACTTGAAGGTGTAGGATTGCGACCCTTCGGGCATAAACTTTGCCAAAATGGCCGAGTCGATACCTCCCGAGAGAGCCAATGCCGCTCGGTTTTCGGCGACATAGCGCTTCATCTCGGAGGCGATATGCTCCTCCAACTCCACGCTGTCGTGAATCTCGGCACGACCCTCGTACTCGGGTGCATATGTCGGCACTACCCCCTCCGCAAAACAGCGAGTGCGGTCATAGACCGTGCGGTATTGCAGATAGGAACTCGCACAATATCTCTTATCGACCTTCATACTCTACTCTCTTACTGCGTTCAGAGCCTTGGTTATCTGAGTCGAAGAGACTCCTTTCGTGTAGGGGAAGTAGACGATACGGATACCCTCGGCGGCAAAAGCCTTCTCGTACTCCTGCCACTTCTCGGTCCCATACCAATCATCACCCACAAAGAGAATCGTTGCACCCAACTTTTTGCACATCGCAAGTTTGTCCATATCCCGCTGCGGAACTGCGGCATCCACGCACTTGATATTGCGCACAATCTCGATGCGGTCCTCGAAAGGAATCATCGCATGCTTGCCCTTGTAGGTCACAAGGTCATCAGTAGTAACGCCGACAATCAGTTTGTCGCACATTCCCTTGGCATTCTTGAGTAAGTTCAGGTGGCCGATATGAAAGAGATCATATACTCCGGCCGTGTAGCCTATTACCATAATCTATCTTTTGTTTTTGAAGTATTCTGTATAAGGTGTTTCGGGGTCGAACTCCACGCCTCCGTGCGAGGTGCCGTTCTTATTCTCGGGGATACGCATATAGTCGCCGTAGTGGTGGCGCAGCACCGAGTCCCAATTCTTGGGTGCCGGTAACTCAAGCATCTCAAAGGGGAGCATCTCGACCTCGGCCCAATCCTCCTTTGCCCAAATCACTGCATCACGATACGAGAGCGAGGTGTGCCCCACTCGGCTACCACCCCTGCCCGCATACTCAGCAGCAATGTGATTGAACTCCTGGAAGGCTCCCGCCGGCGAAAATCCCCCGAAGTGCAACCACTCCCAAAGAGCGTATATCGCCCGCTTAAGCCACGAGCCGTACTCCTTACGGAAGGTCAGGCGATGGGCCTTGCGAGCCAACTTGCGCAGACGTTTTCTATGTTTTTTCAACTCCGACACGCTCTCCGGCACCTCGTCAAGTGGGAAGATATCCATAAAGATTCCTCGGTTGATATCTCTATTGCGATCTTGGCGGATAGCCCCTGTGGTACGGCTGTCACGCAGTTGGGCGTGGGTGCGGAAGAAGTTGTGTTCGGAGCAGGGGGTCTGCAGGAAGTAGGGTGACGAGAACTCCTCGGCCCCAATCTCGAGCAGTCGGTTGTAATCCTCGCGCGGCATCAGCAGGTCGATATCGTCATCCCACGGGATAAAACCCTTATGGCGCACCGCCCCGAGCAGAGTTCCGCCCATAGCATACCACCGCAAGCCGTGCTTCTGACACACCTCCCCAAAACGATGGAGCATTCCGAGCTCGGTTGCCCAGACTCGCTTCATCTTCTCGGTCACGACATAGTCGCAACGCACCTCCTCACGCAGGAAATCTTCAGGTATATTCAGTTCTTCGCACATATCTTCTTATAATTGATAATTGATAATTGACAGTTGATAATTTTGGTATCTGCGATGCTTTTTTATGAGTTTGAAACAAAATGTTTATACTGTCAAAACAATAAACTAAATACCATTAATTCTTAATTATCAATTCTCAATTGTCAATTAATTTATTTATTGTCTGTCGCAGCGCTCTATCTCCTTATATAACTTATCGCCTCGGTGGACTATCTCCGAAACTTTTATCGAGCATATATCACCCTGACGGACTCCCTCTACAGGCGCATTTGCTAAATAAATCTGCTCGGCACACTGCTCCACAACTCCCGTAGTGGCACCCATAAAGAAGATCGTATCGCCCGCATCAAGAGTCGAGGCCTCAATCTGCACCTCCGCCACCGAAATCTTCTTGAATACGTTGGTCACCTTGCCGACATAGACCTTCTGCTTGGTTGCCGAAGAGCCGTAGTTCTCGCTATGCTCGACAGTGGGACGTCCGGCATAATATCCGTTCCAGAAACCTCGATTGAAGACCGTCTCCAATCTCGCTTTCAGCCCTGTCGCAAGTTCGCGAGTGTACTCTCCACGCTCCATAGCCCGCAGAGCCTCATCATAACACTCCACGACCCTCTTGACATACTCAGCACCTCGCGCACGGCCCTCGATTTTCAGCACTCGCACACCAGCACCGATAAACTTATCGAGGAAATCGACCGTACATAGGTCTTTAGGCGAGAGCACATAGCGACCATCCACATCGAGCGCTGCGCCTGTCTCCTTGTCGGTAATCGTATACTTCCTACGGCACAACTGACGGCACGCTCCGCGATTAGCCGAGCAGCCCGTCTCGTGCTCGCTGAGGTAACACTTGCCCGAGATAGACATACACAACGCTCCGTGTGCAAACATCTCGATTTGCAACAACTCGCCCTTCGGGCCCGTAATCTGCTGCTCCTCGATGGCACGGCTGATTGCTGCCACCTGCTCAAGGCTCAACTCACGCGCCAGCACAACCACATCAGCCCACTGTGCATAGAACTTCGCAGCCTCGGCATTCGAGATGTTGCATTGGGTCGAGATATGCACCTCGACACCCCTCTGGTAGGCATACATAATCGCTGCGATATCCGATGCAATCACAGCCGTAACACCCTCCTCTTTGGCTCTATCGATAACCTCGTGCATGGTCTGCATCTCGTTATCGTACATCACCGTATTGACCGTGAGGTAGGTCTTCACTCCACTCTCGCGAGCAATGCGGGCAATCTCTGCCAGGTCATCAAGCGTAAAGTTCGCTGCCGAAGCCGAGCGCATATTGAGTTTGCCGACACCAAAGTAGACCGCATCCGCACCCGCCTTGATTGCTGCATGGAGCGACTCGTAACTCCCGACCGGAGCCATTATTTCGATTTCACTTCTCTTCATAGATTTCAATCGGTTATTTTGTTCGACCGATAAGGCTCAGCGCAAATGCCCTCATTTCGGCCACAGCTTCCGCTCCGACACTCAGCGAGTCGAGAATCGAGATAGCTCTCTCGAAACGGGTCGAAATCTGCTGCTCGGTAATACGGCGAATATCAAGAGCATCATAAACTGCCTTTACACGAGCAATCTTCTCCTCGGCCGAAAGGGTTGCACCCTTATAGGTCGAGCGTAAAATCTCGCGCTTGGGCTCGTCGGCATGGCTCATCGCCTGCATCATCAGGAAGGTCTTTTTACCCTCGAGGATATCGCCTCCAATCTTCTTGCCCAACTCGCTCTCGTTGCCATAACTATCAAGCAGATCATCCTGCAGTTGGAACGCCAAACCCAACTCCAAAGCAAAACGGTTGAGTTTACGGCAATCCTCCTCGGAAGCCCCGCCCAACACAGCACCAATCGACACCGCACCGGCAAGCAAGACCGAGGTCTTGAGCTCAATCATATTCATATAGTCGACAACCGAGACCTTTGCACGGCTCTCGAAATCCATATCATACTGCTGACCCTCGCACACCTGCAACGCCATATTGTTGAATATCTCGAAAATCTGAGCCAACGCCTCCTTCGGGCACCTTTGCAGATGGCTATACGCCACAATCAGCATCGCATCACCCGAGAGAATTGCCACATTCTCGCCCCACTTGGCGTAGACCGAAGGGCGACCACGCCTCACCTCGGCATTATCCATAATATCATCGTGCAGGAGGGTAAAATTGTGGAACATCTCGATAGCCGTAGCTGCCGGTAACGCCTTCGACATATCATCCGCAAAGATGTTGTATGCTGCAAGCAGCAGGGTCGGGCGCAGACGCTTTCCGCCATTCGACATCGAATAGACTATCGGGGTGTAGAGCAGTTCAGGTTCTGCCGGAGTTTCGGTTTGAGCCAGGTGGCTTTCGAACATTTCGAGTAGTTCGTCACAAGTGTATTTCTTCATAATATCAACTTTTAACCCCCAAATTTAGTATAAATTTTGCAGAATTGGAAATAAATGGTAACTTTGGAACAAATAGCAAAACCTTTTATTAAACCAAAACTATGAAAAAACTTGTTTTCGGTGTCGATATCGGTGGCACCAACACAGCTTTCGGCCTTGTTGATGAGGCTGGCGATGTATACGCTGAATCGGTAATCCCTACCAAAAAGTACCTTACATTCGATGACTATCCTGCGTTTGTCGTTGACCTCTGCGAGGCTATGCAGCGACTGATGGCATCTGTATCGTTCGAGTTCGAACTGATCGGTATCGGTATCGGTGCGCCCAACGGCAACTTCCACAAGGGAACTGTCGAGTATCCGGCTAACCTTTGGAAATTCCGCCCCGATGAGAAGAACCCCGACGAGAGCCGTCGTCTGTTCAACCTGGTGGCAGATATGCAGAAGTACTTCCCCTCGACCCTCATCCTTCTTACGAACGATGCAAATGCTGCAACTATCGGCGAGATGGTCTATGGCAATGCAAAGGGTATGCAGGACTTCGTGATGATTACCCTCGGAACGGGTCTCGGTTCGGGATTTGTGGCTAATGGCGAGATGATCTACGGTCACGATGGTTTTGCCGGTGAGTTTGGTCACGTTATCGTTGAGCGCAACAATGGTCGTGCTTGCGGTTGTGGTCGCCGTGGTTGCCTCGAGACCTACGTTTCGGCTACAGGTATCAAGCGTACAGCTTTCGAGTTGATGGCAAAGATGACTGAGCCGAGCGAGTTGCGTGACATCTCGTTCAACGACTTCGATGCTTCGATGATTTCGGCTGCGGCTGCTAAGGGTGACCCCGTTGCTCTGGAGACCTTCCGCTACACAGGCGAGATGCTTGGTCGTGCATTGGCTGATGCAGTTGTTATCTCATCTCCGAAGGCAATCTTCCTCTTCGGTGGATTGGCAAAGGCCGGCAAGTTCCTCTTCGAGCCTACAAAGTGGTACATGGAGGAGAATATGTTGTCGGTATTCAAGAACAAGGTCGAGATTCTGCCCAGCGGAATCGAAGGCAAGAATGCCGCTATCCTCGGCTCGGCTGCTCTTATCTGGCAGAAGCAAGCCTAACAATAATAAACACAACAAAGCCCGCACTGATGCGGGCTTTGTTGTGTTTTGCCATTAGCCATTGGCCATTAGCGGTTAACTTTTGGCTATATCCTCTACAAACCTCTAACGTGCTTCTCCCACGCCCAAGCCGAAGCGAGAGTATCGTCTAACGAACGCTCAGCCTTCCAGCCGAGTTCTTCGTTTGCCAAGGCGGTATCGGCCCAGATAGCCACAACATCACCCGGGCGGCGAGGTGCAACCTTATAGTTGAGTTTCAAGTTATTAACACGCTCAAAACCACGCACCAACTCAAATACCGAAGTACCATTACCTGTTCCGACATTGAAAATCTCGTAGCGGGTCTTGCTCTTGCCGTCAATCATACGGGCAATAGCCACAACGTGCGCCTTTGCCAGGTCGACAACATCAATATAATCGCGCAAGCACGAGCCGTCAGGCGTAGGATAGTCATCACCAAAGATGCTCAAACACTCACGCACACCTGCCGCAGTCTGTGTAATGAAAGGTACAAGATTCTGCGGTACACCACGAGGCAACTCTCCGATAAGAGCCGAAGGATGTGCTCCGATAGGGTTAAAGTAGCGCAGAGCGATACCATTCAGAGCCTCGTATGCAGCCACCGAGTCGCGCAGAATATCCTCACACATCTGCTTGGTATTGCCATAAGCCGAAGTTGCCGGCTTGCGGGGAGTCTGCTCGGTCACGGGGAGCTGGTCGGCCTCGCCATAGACCGTAGCCGATGACGAGAAGACGATATTGTGGCGACCATACTCTCGCATAAGGTCGATAACATTCATAAACGAGAGCAGATTGTTACGATAGTACTTCATCGGGTCGGCCACCGACTCACCTACAGCCTTATATGCCGCAAAGTGAATTACCGAGTCGAAATCATACTGCTCGAAAACCTTGCTGAAGGCCTCCTTATCGCAGCAATCAACATTCACGAAGGGTACATCCACGCCCGTAATTTTGCGCACACCCTCCACACCGCTCATATCGCTGTTCGAGAGGTTATCGGCAATAACAACACCAAATCCGGCATTGATTAACTCCACTGCGGTATGCGAGCCGATATATCCGGCACCACCGCTTACCAATACTGTCTGTTTCATATCTTGTCTGTTAGTTTGGATACAAATGTACAAATTTATTCACAAAATCAACCTTTGGCCCGCAATTAAAAATCACAAGGAGCTTCAAAGGCGACCCTTCGGCCTGTTGTCGGGTGGGTAAAGGCTATGTAAGCCGCATGCAGACAGAGGCGCACATCGCGCACTCCGTAGAGCGCATCGCCCACTATCGGAGCCGCCAGACCTTCGGGGTGGGCAGCGTGCAGACGTAGTTGATGTGTTCGCCCCGTAAGCGGTCGGAACTCGACAAGGGTACGTCCCTCTCGGCGCTCCAAAACCCGATACTGCGTAACGCTCCTCTTGCCACTTTCGAAGTCGACCTTTTGGCAAGGTCGATGCTCGTAGTCGGTCGCCAACGGCAACTCCACACGCCCCTCATCGCTCGTCACAATCCCCTCGAGCAGAGCCACATACCGTTTCTCAACACGACAAGCATTAAACTCCCCTTGCAGAGTGCGATAGACCTCGAGCGACTTGGCTATAACAATCACTCCCGAGGTCGCCATATCGAGCCTGTGGGCAACCATTACCCTCTCGGCATCCGCAAATCGCCTGCGAGCCCAACGCTCCACCGACCACTTCTCGCTACGCCCCTCGACCGAGAGCATACCCTCGGGTTTCGACACCACTGCCAACGCCTCATCTTCGTATATCAGCGTTGGCTCGAGTTCGGCTTTCACCACTCGCTCCTCGAGCTCCAAACCCTGCAACATAAAGCCCAAAATCGGCCCGCACTTACCCTGACACGAGGGATAAAAATTTCCATGACGGCGCACCTCTCCTCGTGGCGAACGCCCCTGCCAGAACTCCGCCATAGCGATTGGGTGCAAATCATTCAGATAGGCATATTGCAACAATTTAGGCGCTGCACACTCCCCGGCACCGGCCGGCGGAATGCGCTGGGGTGTCGGGGCAAATATCTCACACAAATCACGTTGCTCGCCCCTTGCATTACGCATCCCAAACTGAGCGAAGAGCCACATCTGCAACCGCTCGGAGCGTGATTTTCGCTCGGCACGCAGCTGCTCTATTTCGTTTTGAAAGGCTTCGACCTCTTGGCGACACAGTTCCACCGCCTCGCTCCACCGCTTTTTCAGGCGGGCAAACTCGGCCTTTTGGGATTGGCTCTCGCGAACAAGAGCCTCGAGTCGGACAGGGTCAGTTGTCTGGGCTCGCTCGGCATCACGCCGGGCCTTCTGCTCACGCAAGGCGAGCTTGGCTTGCACAATAGCCCTCTCTGCTTCCGACCGGCACTCCGCCAATCGCTGCCTCTTGCCGGCAAACTCTTCGCTCTGCTCCAACGCCTCTATTTTGCGATTGATAGCCGAAATCTCGGCCTCGCCCTGACGAAAATGTTCCCCGGGCTGCAACATATCGTAGACGGGTGGCACGAAACCCGAATGTAAATTCTTGCCCCCGAGATTTCCCGAGAAGGCAGCCAGGTAGCCCACCTTATCCGCTCCGTTGCGCACAACGAGCACTCCGAACATCTTACCCTCGGCAATCTCGGCACTCCACTCGGGGTGCTCCCCGAGATAGGCACACACCTCCCCGGCCGCACGGCAACACAGCGGATGTGGCTCGTAATCGAACGGATTGTTCATCCTTTCGGGCAGAGGCACCCCCTCAATAGACTCTAATTTGTGAAATATCTCCGAAAATGCCATCCCTCAACGGTGACAAAATAGTCGAAACTAAATCTCGGCCGAAGGCGTAACCTCAACCCTTGCCGGAGCGGGGCTCTCGGGCTGATAGAGGGGTTGCACCAATGAACGTGACGAGACCACGCTATCGACAATATATTTGGTAAAGCCTCGCCACGGCAAGACTCCGAAGTACTCTTTGTAGTGCAACTCCACAACATTGCCACTCTGCAACATCAACTCACGAGCGACCCTCTCGTTAGCCACCGAGAACTCGAACTCGTAGGATTGAATCGAGCCTGCCGCCTTCGAACGCAAACCCGACTGAATGAGTTTACCTTCGTAGGTCTTGAAGAAGACACCTTTATATACTACATAGTTCAACTCGCCACTCTTGACTCCCTCGCCAAAGACAAAGCAATAGCGGAAATAGAAGAACACTGCTCCTCCGATGAGCAGAATCAACACCAATGCGCTCCAAATTTTTTTCATAACACCTCTTTTTTTAAGATTCATTATATGCAAAGTTACTTGATTTCGGTCAAATTGCAAATTTTCGACAAAAAGAGCACCGCCCACAGTGTCTCAATCTGTAAAATAGAAGATAAAAGAGCGGCTTTTTACGCATTGAATATCCATTTTTACCCAGCGACCTCGCTCGGGTAGGGAATTGAGTAATTTTGTAGACGAGAAGATGACCCCCAACAAATAGGACAAACTTTTTATTAACCATAATTTATACTATTATGAAGAGAAATCGACTTTTTGCAGCGGCGAAAAGAGTTTTTGCCGTATTTGCAGCCACCCTGCTCTTCGCAGGATGTGAAGGATTATTTCCGGGCTTGACCCCGAATCCCGAAGAGATTACCATTACCGCCACCACTGAAAATGCGGTATCGCGCACCACACTCAACGCAAGCGATGAGGTCGTATGGCAAAAGGACGATGGATTTGTCCTCTATGATATGGCGACCGGTCTGGAAATTGAGAGCTACTTTATTTCCGGCGGTCTAGGCACCACCAGCGGAACATTTACCGGTGAGAAACCCGCTTGGGAAGGTCCTTCGTGGGCTTACTATGGAGAATTGGCCCACGGTGTGGGTCAGGCAAAGATTCCTGCTACTCAGAAGTATGTTGAAGGCGGCTTTGCTGTCAACGTCAATCCTATGGTTGCCGTATGCAACAATGTCGAGGAGGGTGTTCAGTTCAAGAATGCAGCGGGTATTATTGAGTTGTTGATTAGCGGCTCGCAGAACCTTGCAAGCATCGAGGTCAGCGCAAAAGAGTATCTCTCGGGATACTACGACATCGACCAGACTACCTTCGAGAAGTCGGACAGTCAATGGGCTGTAAGCGGCGGTGGCAACGTAACCCTTACCGATATTAACGTACAACTCGACGAGCAGAAGGCAAAATCGTTCAAGGTGGTTGCTATGCCGGGTACCTACACCGAGTTTACCGTTAAGATGACCAACGTGGATGGCTCGGTTGTAACAAAGACCGCTGAGGAGGCTATCGTTATCGAGCGTAGCACAATCACCCCCATTGCAGGTCTTATCGACAGCGCAGAGCCGGTTGAGCAACCCAAGTATGCGACCCTCTCATTCGTAGAGGAGGAGACCAATTGGCACCAAATAAAGATTCAGGGTACATTCTCGAGCGAGGTAAATGGTCTGCTCTATATGTGGGGCACTGATGACTTTATCGAGGAGTGGATGGCAAGTAACCCCAACAAGACCATTATCGATATGATGGCCAATCAGGGAGGTATATACCAAGAGCCTATCGAGTTTTCGTACGATGCTGTAGCTGGCAGAAATTACAATTTCTATGCAATAGGCCTTATCATCAATGGCGGTGATGCTTCGATTGTTGGTGATGTTCACCACCTAACCTACACTCCTGAGGTTCCTTATGCCGACAACGCTACACTCTCGTTGAGCGTTCCCGAAGCTACCCTCAAAGATAACTTGGCCGTTGTCAACATCGCACCTTCGACCTCATTTGCAAAGGTCTACACCAGCATCTACAGCGCTCAGGTTGATACAAACAACGAAGAGAGTGTTATCTTCCGCACCGTAGCTCTCCAGCCGGGTCGTATCCAGGAGAATGTAAGTGCTCCGTTTGATGTTACATTCGAGAATCTCTATCCCGAGACCCAGTATGTTGTCTATGCTATCGGCGAGACTGCTGACGGCAAGTTGACTCACCTGACAAAGACCTTCTTCACAACTCCCGCACACGTTGCAGCAGCAGTTACCGCGACAGCTGAGGCTATCACGATTAACGATTGGACCGCAGACTTCAAGATTACCCTTTCGGAGGGTGCTGTAGGTTGGAAGTATGCTCTCTTCTTCAAAACTGTTGTTGATGTGAATCCCAATGTCAATTGGGCAGATGAGGTGGCATCATACGACACCTTCATCCCCAGCAGCGACACAGAGTTGAACTGCACTAATCTGAAGGAGAGCACCGGCTACGTTCTTGTCACCATCGCTTACGATGCAAACAATGGCTATGGCGAGGCTTCGATGCTCAACTTTACCACCGCAGACGTTACGGCTGATTACAATGCTGTCGGCTATGATGATATGCTTGGAGAGTGGTCAGTAAGCTATACTGATGCAAGTGGTACAGAGATGAAGGATCAATACACTATCACCTTCTCGGAGCAGATAGCCGGAAAACTCTACCTCGTTAAGGGCCTTGGTGGCACAAATTTGGGTACGACATTCGATGACCGCGTGCAGGTTCGTTTCAATGGTCAGGGCAAACCTCTGACTATGTCCTCCGGTCGTGTCTGGAACGGAGGTGATTACGAGGCGTCATACGACATCTATTTCCGTCTGGTTGATGAGCAGTATATCTACGCCAGTGCTCCTGAGTTCTTCGACAAGGGCAATGGTACTTATGGCATCGGTGCCTCGATAAATCCTGCCTACGGAGTTGCTTTGGGTGCATACAAGAAGTCTGATGGCGCATTTGCCGGCACCCTCGGAGCATTCTTTAATATGACAATGAGAAAGATTGAGCAGTTGAGCTCGAGCTCTTCGACCTCGACCGAGAAGTTCAGCCGTCAGGAGACAGTATCCCCCACTTGGAAGGGTGTTCAGCCTCTCCGTTTAGAGAAGAATCGCTTCACTCCCGCAAGCGTTAAGTCGCTGAAATAACCCCAAACCTACCATAAGCATAGCAAGAGGGTCCCGAAATTTCGGGACCCTCTTTTTGTGACTATTGGCCATTGGCTCAATCACAATTGCTTCGGCTTTCAGTTGCCTTCCATAGCAGGACAACTCCTTGCTATTTGATTTGGATTACTCCTTGACTATTGCTGACTATTGTGCTGCGGGTGCTGCAGGAGCCTCCTTGATACCGAGCTCTGCGCGTACTGCGGGAGCAATGTCAACAACGGTGCTCTCGTTGTAGTATGCCAACGAATTTGACGAGATGTCGAACACTGCAGTATAGCCACCTGCTGCTGCCACCTTCTTCACAGCCTCAGCTGCCTTGACGTGGATAGGCTGGAAGAGCTCGCCCTGCTTCTTGTCGATATCCTGCTGTGCAATCTGCTGGAAGTCTACATAGCGCTGCTGCAAATCCTGCAACTCCTTCTCCTTGAGGTTGCGCACCGACTCGTTGAGTGTAGCGCGGTTCTTCTGGAACTCTGCTGCTTTGTTGTTGAACTCTACCTGAATAGCCTCCAACTGCTCGCCCAACTCCTTAGAGAAGGCCTCCAAATCGGTCTGCATCTGAGTAAATTCGGGCATCGAGAAGATTATCTCCTGCAAGTTAATGCGGGCAAACTTCTGGGCGTAGAGCGATGTCGAACACATCGCAAGTGTAAGCACAAGGGCTAATTTGATAACTTTTTTCATCTTTAATTTAAGTGTGTTATTGGTTTTCTGAATAAATTATTTCACTCGTTCGATAATTGCTTGTGTGTGGTCGACCTTGGGCGAGTAGTAGAGCACCTCGGCATTCTGGGCGATATCCAAAACCAACTCATAGCCCAACTGTTGCGAATAGTTCTCGATAACCTTAAATACGCGCTGCTGGATGGGTTGGATAAGCTCTATACGCTTCTTCATTAGTGTTCCGTCTGTGCCGAAAATCGACTCCTGGAACTTTGTGGCCTCCTGCTCCTTGGCGAGAATTTGATTTTCGATAGAGCTCTGGCTCGCTGCATTGAGTGAGCTCTTGCGTGCCATATAGTTATTGTAGAGGGTCTCGACCTCCTTGAACTTGGCATCCACCTGCGACTGATAACTCTCGGCAAGGCGGTCGAGTTCGGCGATTGCAGCGTTATATGCCGCCATCGACTTGAAAATCTTTTCGCTGTTTACCACCATGTAGTTCTGTGCTGCAGCAATCGTTGCAGATGCTACCACTGCTGCCAAGGTCAAAATCAATCGTTTCATACTCTTCGTTTTTTGCATTAAACAATCTTTATACTCCTCACTCTCTCCAAATTTGTTGCCATGTCGTTAGAACTGCTGTCCCAGCACGAAGTGGAATTGGCTACCACTACGCTCGCTCCTGCCGGCTGCAGGGTCGAAGCCCCATCCCCAATCAATTCCGAGCATTCCGACAATGGGCAGATACAATCTGATACCGACACCTGCCGAACGCTTAATCTTGAAGGGCGAGAAATCTCTCCACGACGAGAATCCGTTACCGCCCTCAAGGAAGCCCAATACATAAATCTGCGATGAGGGCTTCAGTACAATAGGATAACGTAACTCGAGGGTGTATTTATTGTAGGCTACCGAGTAAGACTCGCCGACAGGGTCGAGTGCGCTATCCTCGTAACCGCGCAGAGCGATGATGTCGACACCATAGATATTATATCCGGTCATACCGTCACCACCGACATTAAATCGCTCGAAGGGCGACACCTTATATTTGTTGTAGTGACCCAGGTAACCCATCTCGGCCTTCGCCATCAAGACAAGGTTGTTGTTGCGTGTGAGCGGGTAGAACCACTGCGCCTTGAGGTTCCATTTATGGTACTCAATCCACTTGTAACGGCTCTGGTCGCTCAGGTTGGGATCCTTATAGTTCTTGCCATCCCATGCCGAGAAGGGGGGAGTGACCTGTACCGATACCGAGAAGTCCGAACCTCGGCGCGGATAGATTGGCTGGTCGACCGAATTACGTCCGAAGACGAACTTCAGCGAGAGAGTGTTGGCAGCTCCGTTCTCCATCACGAACGAAGACCAACCCTTCAGATTGTAGCGCTGATATGCAGCCTCGGCATAGAGCGTGAAGTAGGGGTCTGGCCAGTCGAGTCGCTTGCCCAAACCTGCAGCCACACCTATCGAGCGGAAGTACTGCGTAGCCGACTGCCATACATAGTAGGCGTTGTTCGACTCCGAGATGTGGGCCGAGAAGGTGAACGAGTTGGGCTTACGACCACCGAGCCACGGGTCGGTGAAGCTGATAGCCAGAGCCTTATAGTATGTTCCGTTGGTCTGTCCCGAAATTGACAGACGTTGATTTTGTCCGTGGGGGTAGGGCTGCCAAGCATTCTTCTTGAAGAAGTTGCGCATCGAAAGGTTGTTCAGTGTGATACCTACCGAGCCGACAAAGGTGCCCGAGCCCCAACCTCCGGCAATGTTGAACTGGTCGGAAGCCTGCTCCTCCAATGGCCAGTTGATGTCGACCAGGTCGTTGGATATGGGCTGAATATCGGGGACAATCTTCTCGGCGTTGAAGTGACCAAACGACATCAGTGTTCGGATGGTCTGCATCAGCAGTGCGCGGTTGTACAACTCGCCCGGGCGGGTGTAGAGCTCGCGGCGGATAACCTCATCATCCACTCGCAAGTTACCCATAATGTCGACATTATTGATGGTGAACTGCTTACCCTCGAAGATTTTAATCTCGAGGTCGATAGAGTCCTTGCCGATAATAATCTCCGAAGGCTCGATTTGCGACATCAGATAGCCGTCATTCTGGTAGAGTGACGATACGGACATCTCCTCGGGATTCATCTCCTTGCCGATACCCAAACGCTTGTGCATCGACTTCTTGTCGTAGGTGTCGCCCTTCGACACGCTGAACATATTGGAGAGCTGCTCGGTCGGGAATACCGAGTTGCCAATCCAGGTGACGTTTCGGATGTAGTATTTATTACCCTCCGCAAGGCGGATGTTGATGCCCAGATTGCGCTCGTCGATGCGGTATATCGAATCCGAAACAATAGTTGCGTTACGGTAACCTTGCGAGTTGTAGAAGTCGAGCAACAAATCCTTATCCTCGGCATACTCCGCCTCCTTGAGTTTGCGGTTCTGCCAGAAGAGGATGCTGCGCTGGTGAATCTTCTTGAATGTACGGCGCAGACGTTTGTCGGTGAAGTTGTCGTTGCCATCAAAGTTGATTTCACCCACCTTTACACGATTTTTCTTGTCGATAACGAAAGTGACCTTCACCGCATCGCGGATAGTCGTATCGTTGACCACTCGCAACTGAACATCGGTGTCGATAAATCCCTTCTCGACGTAGTGAGCCTTGAGAAGTTTCTTGTTCTTGTCGATAACGTAATCCGAAAGCTCGGTTCCCTTCTTGAGTTTGAGCTCCTCGAGCAACTCCTTCTGCTTGCTCTTGGGGATTCCTGCCAACTGCCACTCCGACACCAAGGGGCGCTGCTTGAGGAAGACTTCCAACTCGACATCGTTGCCATCAATGGTGGCACCGATGCGGATGTCGGCAAAGTAACGCTGTGCCCAAAGGCGATTTATGGCGTTCTGGATAAATGAGCCTTGCAGATAGATTGAGTCGCCGGCAATAAGACCCGAGGCACGCTCCAAGACCGTCTGGTCGAAGTTGTGACTGCCGTGGAAGTTGACCTTGCGCAGGTAGTAGTGGCGGTTGTCATCGCCGAGCATCGGAGCATCGGTCGGGAAATCCGATTGAGGCTCGTTGCCACTCTCGATAATGGTCTTATACTCCTGGGTGGCCTCCTGCGCAACGGGTTGTTGTGCATACGCAAAAACCGTCGCCATAAGGGCGACTATTGTGGTGATAAATATCTTCGAAAACTTCATCATCTGGTAGCAATCACTATTTTATACCATGCCGTAGCGTCTTTCGCGCGAGGCATAAACCTCCAAAGCCTTAGCGAACTCCTCCTCGGTGAAATCGGGCCACAAGGTCTGCGGGAAATAGAACTCCGCATACGATGCTTGCCACAACAAAAAGTTGCTCAGGCGGCACTCTCCGCTGGTGCGAATTACAAGGTCGGGGTCGGGGATATGTGCCGTGTAGAGATTGTCGCTCACAAGGCTCTCGGTAATCTCCTCGGCTTTGACCTCGCCGGCAGCAACTTTGGTCGCTATGTGGCGAAGCGCCTCCGTAATCTCCGAGCGCGAAGAGTAGTCGAGTGCCAAAATTAAATTCAGCACCTTGCCTTCGGCTGTCCTCTGCTCGATTTCGTTCAGTCGGGCATTCACCTCCTCCGAGAAACGGGCACGGCTGCCGATGATGCTCACCTTGACCCCCTGCTCAATAAGCTCGGGCGTTTCGTTGATTACACAACTGCAGAATAGCGTCATCAGGGCTTCGACCTCCTCGGCAGGGCGACCCCAATTCTCGGTCGAAAAGGCGTAGAGTGTAAGGTACTCCACTCCCGCATCAGCTGCAGCGCGAACAACTCTGCGAACCGACTCAACACCTTGAATATGACCTTCGTAACGCTCCTTGCCGCGCAACTTTGCCCAGCGACCGTTACCATCCATGATTATAGCAACATGTTTCGGAAGTGTGTTCTTAGTACTCATACAATCGACAAATATAGGCATTTTCTACGAATAAACCGAAAAACAGAGGTAGAAAGCGTTAATTTTTTAATTAACGGATATCCAAACCCCACATCATCTTGTTGCGTAACGTGTCGTAGAAGGATATATTGTGCGGAACTGCCAAAAAAACAACTCTTTCGGCTCGGCGAACTGTGAGAGTGGTATTGCCCTCAATCTCATAGGTGCGGTTGTCGAGCGAAACCGATGCCGAACGGTTGCGGGTGTCGATGTCGAAACGAACGACAGATGAGTCGGGAATAACCATCGGGCGCATCGTTAAGTTGTGGGGCGTAAGTGGCGAGAGTACCAGACAGTTGCATGCAGGGGTGACTATAGGTCCGCCTGCACTCAGCGAATAGGCCGTCGAGCCTGTCGGGGTCGAGAGAATTACTCCGTTGCCGAAGTATGAGGCCGTCATCTGGTTGTCGATGTGAGCCTTGATATTTATCATTGTTGCGTCCAAACGCTGTATTGCAACCTCGTTCAGAGCGTAGAGGGTCTTTCCCTCTGCAAGGCCTTCGAGAGCGAGCATACTGCGTTGTTCAATCTTGAGATTGCGGTTGTGTATCTGATTGAATATGTGGTCGATACTCTCCTTTGGTGCGGTGGCAAGAAAACCCAAATGGCCCGAATTGATACCCACAACAGGTATCGCCGCTCCGTCTAAGCGGTGGATGCCCTCGAGCAGTGTTCCGTCACCTCCGTAGCAGACCATTACACATTCGGCAGGCTCTTTGCCTATGGTGCTTCCGTAACGATTTTCGGAGGGTATGTGGCGGCCGAGCACCTGCTCAATCATCCGGGCAAACTCCTCATTTACGGAGTAGTCAAAGCCGTAATACTCAATTGCATCAACGAGTTTTTGCAACTCCTCGGCAGAGCGCAATGGCTGTGGTCGTGAAAAAAGTATAATCTTCATCTGCGGAGTATCGAATTTAATTACTACCTTTGTGGGTACAAATATAACTATTTTATGACAAAGTTAAGCGTAAATGTGAACAAGATAGCAGTTATCCGCAATTCGCGTGGCGGAAATCTGCCTGATGTGGTGCGTGCAGCGCTCGATATCGAACGCTTTGGCGGTGAGGGAATAACCGTTCATCCTCGCCCCGATGAGCGACATATACGCTATGCCGATGTGCGTAACTTGCGACCTCTGCTCTCGACCGAATTCAATATCGAGGGTAATCCGATACCTTCCTTTGTGGAGTTGGTCTGCGAGGTAGTGCCGGCGCAGGTTACCTTGGTGCCCGATGCGGTGGATGCCATCACCTCGAATGCCGGCTGGGATACTATCGCCAATCGCGAGTTTTTGACCGAGGTCTGCGAGGTGTTCCGTTCAAGGGGTATTCGTACCTCGATTTTCGTTGATGCCGACCCCGAAATGGTGCGTGGTGCAAAGGCGTGTGGAGCCGACCGAGTGGAACTCTACACCGAGGCCTATGCTGCCGGTTATCACGCTGATCGTGAGGTGGCTATTGTCCCCTATGTGGCTGCTGCCGAGGCTGCTCGAGAGTGCGGTTTGGGGCTCAATGCGGGTCACGATTTGAATTTGGATAATCTGCGCTACTTTGTGGAGCGAATACCTTGGTGTGACGAGGTGTCTATAGGTCATGCGCTTATCAGCGATGCTCTCTATTATGGTTTGGAGAATACCGTTCAGTTATACAAGAGAGAGATTGCTTTGGCGCACTTACAGGAGGATTAGTTTTATTTTTATTTTTCGATTTTGAATTCGTCAGTTGTTTCAGTTCTCTCGCTTCCGGTCTTTGGCCGCATCTCGCGCATAGTTGACGCCATGGGTGTTAGGGCCTTTGTGGTTGGCGGCTATGTGCGCGACTACTACCTGCATCGTCCCTGCACCGACATCGATGTTGTGGTCGTGGGTAGCGGTATTGCTGTGGCTGAGGCTCTGGGCAAGGAGTTGAGGACCAAGGTGTCGGTCTTCAAGACCTTCGGAACGGCTATGTTGCGTGCTGATGGTCTGGAGGTGGAGTTTGTGGGGGCTCGCAAGGAGTCCTACTCGCCCGACTCGCGCAAGCCGCACGTTGAGGATGGAACACTTGATGACGACCAGCGCCGCCGCGACTTTACGATAAATGCTATGGCGTGGTCGCTCAATGGCGACTCGTTTGGCGAGTTGGTCGACCCGTTTGAGGGTATGTACGACTTGGAGGATTGCATTATCCGCACTCCGTGTGACCCCGACATAACCTTCTCGGATGACCCTCTGCGAATGATGCGAGGTGTGAGGTTTGCCACCCAGCTCGGCTTCGACATCGAGGACGAGACCTTCGAGGCGATAAAGCGCAATGCCGAGCGCATACGCATCGTGTCGAAGGAGCGCATCGCTACTGAATTGAACAAAATTATCTGTTCGCCACGACCCTCGATAGGTTTCGAACTGCTCGATTTGACAGGCTTGTTGCCATTGATTTTCCCCGAGATGGCGAAACTGAAGGGTGTCGAGCGACGTAACGGCCACGCCCATAAGGATAACTTCCAGCATACCCTCAAGGTGCTTGATAATGTTGCACGCCGCAGTGATGATATGTGGCTGCGTTGGGCTGCGGTGCTGCACGATATAGCCAAGCCTGCGACCAAGGCCTACGACCCGAAGATAGGGTGGACTTTCCACTCGCACGAGATGGTCGGCTCGAAGATGGTGCCCCAGATTTTCCGCTCGCTGAAGTTGCCGATGAACGAGAAGATGAAGTTTGTGCAGAAGTTGGTATTCCTGCATCTGCGCCCGATAATCCTCTCGGAGGATATGGTTACCGACTCGGCTGTGCGCCGATTGCTCTTCGAGGCGGGCGATGATGTGGAGGCTCTGATGACCCTATGTGAGGCCGATATCACCTCGGGTATAGATGCCAAGGTGAAGCGTTACATGGCAAACTTCGAGTTGGTACGTCAGAAGATGAAGGATTTGGAGGAGCGTGACCGCATTCGCAACTTCCAGCCACCGATTACGGGCGATCTGATTATGCAGACATACGGCATCCCGCCATGCAGCGCCATTGGCGAGATAAAGGAGGCTATCAAGAATGCCATTCTCGATGGCGAGATTCGCAACGACTACGATGAGGCCTACGCAATGATGGAGCGCCTGGCTGCCGAGCGAGGTTTTTCGAGAGTGGTACGTTGATAATTTAGCCATTACCCATCACGCCTATTACCCCCCCCCAAAAAAAATAGCCAATAGCCGACTCCTTGAGAACAAAGAGAGAGCGATGCCCGATGGACATCGCTCTTCCCCTGATTTGCGGATAATTAATAATGTGTTAATATGCTTATTTTTTGCGTAAGCCGAAGTTCCAGTCGAGACCAACACCGATAGCGTGGCTCGTGCGAGAGTAGTTGTTGGTGGTTTTTAAACCATACGCATCTGCCGCAGAAACAACCTTTCTCTTATCGTAGAATGTACCGAGGTAAGCAACATTGAGCTTGAGGTTATCAAGAATCTTGAATGCCCCACCGATGCCCCACGAAGTTGCCGAGATGGGGAAGTTCATATCCGAGAGGAAACCATCCTCGAGATCGTATTGAGTGCGCTGAACGCCCGAACTTACAGTCCAACGCTTGCCGATGTACCACTCGACACCTGCGATATACTCGTTGGTGTTGTGTTTGATGAAGGCCTCTTTTCCCTCCATATTGGCATCCTTATCGAAGAAGTGGTGCCACTCGAGCGAAATGCGTACCTTATCGCAGATAAGTTTACCGGCTGCAACCGAGAGGAATGCAGGGATGTCGTTGCGTGACTTAACTCCATCGGGGAACATACCTGTGTCATCAACCTTTGTTGCGTTGGTCATCTCGACCTTGGTGCGGAACTCGTACTTTGCGCCGAGGTTCCATCCCGAATGCTCGAAGTGAATGCCGACTACGGGAGTGATGCCGTAGCCGGTCTGCTCGCAGTCAACCTTCTTGTCTGCAACTTGAGCTGCCAAGGCTCCGAAGGCAGCATTGCCGGTGGCCTGCTGCAATCCGAGGAATGTTTGATATGCCGGCATCATCGCTCCTGTGGGGTTTATACCCATTGCAGGATTCGAGAGGTTGGTTTGGATATTGCGGATGTGGCCGTTATAGCCTGCGGTGACGTGGTTGTAACGTACTTGAGCTGCGAGCGACAACCATTTGGTTACTCGGAAAGCAGCACCGATTGTGCCGGCATAGGTGATTTGAGTTCCCTGCATTGCACAATCCAGCGAGTATGCAGAGGTGTTGAATCCCATTGCACCGAGGTTTTGGTTGAGGGCTGCGGGCAGAACAGCTACCATCGACTCGAATGAGCCAAGCCCCTTATCGTAGTGGGCTGTACCACCGCCACCACCGATTCCGAACGAAGCCATAACAGACCACCAATCCTGCTTATATGCGAATTGGAAGCTTGGTACGGCAGCCATAGCCTTGCCGACATACTCCTTTGTGGGGTTGCCGCCATTGTAGGCGAATGGTGCATAAGTGGTTGCTGATGTGCGGGTTTGCATTGCGCCCTGCACGTTAAACGAGAAGTGGAAACCATCATTTGCGAGGAATCCGACACCTGCGGGGTTTGAATAGACTGCGTCAATCTCGGTAGAGTTTCCTCGTGCGGGGTTACGCAGGAATGCGATGTTCTGATTTGTGTTGGTTGCAAGACCGCCGGCAAAAGCGGTCGACGCAAAACTCGTCAAAGCGAGTGCAAAGATAAAAATCTTTCTCATAAAAATTTTATTTGGTTAAACTTGGTGCCACTGAATGAACTGTTCGAATCCGATTGAGTGGCGCTGCAAATGTCTATATTCGTCCTTGGGACTCCAAATTTTAGTTGTATAAAGTCGGATAATGTGGCGAAATAGCTCTCTCTTGTGGCGAAAATTATCGAAATGATGGTGAATGCCGAGGGTGAGATGCCGCAACCTCCCCTCTTGTGCAATGAGAATATGGATTGGTAGTTGCTGAAATCTCCTTAAAAAATGTTGGTTACTGGCAATCGAAGTTTGGTGGCAGGTTGTAGATGTGTGGGGTTTTACCACTTTGGAACATAGTTTGCCCTACGCATCTGTGCGATGGGTAAAATTCAATATAACTGGGATTTGATTTGCGCCAATATGCTCTTTGGTGCAAATTTTTCGTTTTTTGTCTCGCTGACCAAGTACTACCTCGATTTTCGTCAGATATTTATGCTCCAAATCCTCGCCTCGGCGATGTTCTTTGTGCCGTTTGCCATCTTCTCGGAGCGGTCGTATCGCATAACGTGGCGCGACTTCGGCAATATCCTGATTGTGTCGATATTGGTGGTCTATGGCTGGATGTATATGCTGTTGTGGGGTGCATCCTACACCAACCCTATAGATGCTGCGACAATCTCGACCCTCGGGCCGGTGTTTACCCTGGTCTTTGCCCGCCTGGTGAGGCGAACTCCAATCCTGCCTGTGAGGGTTGTGGGCGTGGTTTGTGCCTTTGTCGGGGCGGGTGTTCTGCTCTTCGATAATGGGTTTGTATTTGCGCATGGAAGCAACAACTACGGCAACGCCATAGTCTTGGTGGCCATCATCGCCATTGCAATCAATACGGTCATCATCAAACCCCAACTCGAACGACTCGGTACGTTGGTGGTTATGGGGTGGTATTATATTATAGGTCTGGCTATTACGGCACCACTCTTTTGGCGGTATGTTGCGCATACCCCCTTTCTGCGATTGCCGATGCCGGCACTTGCCGAGTTGCTGTATATCCTGTTGTTAGGTACGGTGCTGCCTATGTTTCTGCTCTATCGCGGAGCCGAGAAGTTGACCTTTGTGCATACGGCTCTCTACCGCTATCTCCAGCCGGTGGTTGCTACGGTGTTGGCTTTGCTGCGCCACCAAGAAAAGTTAGACCGCGCCAACATCGTTGCCGCGGTCTTCATATTCGTAGGAGTGCTACTTATCTCTATTGCTGGTGTGCGCAGGGCTACTCGCGAATGATTTTCACCTCGCCACCCTCGCCAAAGGCGATAATCGAGCTCGGCTTGCGGGTCGGATGTCCCTCGCAACGGGGATTGACCACGAAATCAACACCGTCAATAATCTCGCGCGAAATCTCGGCTAAGGTCTTGGGTGTAGCCTCGCCCGAGATGTTGGCCGAGGTCGAAACTATCGGCTTGCCGAAGCGATGCAACACCTTCTGGCAAAAGTCGTGGTCGGGGACTCTGACTCCGAGCGTACCCTCCTCGGGGATGAGATTAGAGGCAACGCCAACGGCACCCGGCAGTATGAGAGTCAGTGGCTTGGTCGCCATCTCCATAACATCGAAAGCGATGCCCGGAGCCTTGTTGACATAGCGGACAATCATATCGGCCGAAGCACAGAGTACAAGCATCGACTTCTTATCCTCGCTACGCTTGAGAGCGTAGATTTTGGCTACTGCCTCGGCATTTGTGGCATCGCAACCGATACCCCACACCGTGTCGGTGGGGTAGAGAATAAGTCCTCCGCCTCGCAACACCTCGACAGCCTGTTCTACATTTTTCTGCATCGCCTAAAAATCAACCCTTAATAGCCTCTCTCGCCAGCCTTGCTAATTATCAATTGTCAATTATCAATTATCAATTACTCCTCGTCGCCCTCCTTCATTGCGTGGTAGACGTTTACAACGTCTTCGTCCTCCTCGAGCTTCTCGATGAGCTTCTCGACAGCCTCGCGCTCCTCGGCCGAGAGATCCTTCTGGTCGGTCGGGATGCGAACGCTCTCACCCGAAACGATCTCGAAGCCCTTATCCTCGAGCCACTTCTGGATTGCGCCGAACGACTCGTAGGGGGCATAAACTGTGATGCCGTCCTCCTCTGCGTAGAACTCGTCAACGCCGAGGTCGATCATATCGAGCTCGAGCTCCTCGGGGTCTACGCCTGCAGCAGCCACAAACTTGAAGGTGCATTTGTGCTCGAACATAAATGCCACGCTACCGCTGTTGCCCAGAGTACCACCACACTTGTTGAAGTACATACGCACGTTGGCTACGGTGCGGTTGGTGTTGTCGGTTGCGGTCTCGACGAGGAATGCCACACCATGGGGGCCATATCCCTCGTAAACCATCTCCTTGTAATCCGAAGCGTCCTTCTCGGTAGCACGCTTGATTGCACGCTCCACGTTCTCCTTGGGCATATTCTCAGCCTTGGCATTCTGCATCAGGATTCGGAGGCGGGTGTTGCTCGAGGGGTCCGAACCACCAGCCTTAACTGCGATTTCAATCTCCTTACCGAGTTTGGTAAATACACGAGCCATGTGACCCCAACGCTTCATCTTGCGCGCTTTGCGATATTCAAATGCTCTTCCCATTTTCTATGAATTTTATATGTTTTTATATGATTTTTCGTATCTGAGCGCAAATGTAGTAAAATTTTGGTTATTATATCACAAGTGCAATAAGAAATCCAGATAAATCACCTCGATACCCGATAAAAAGAGAAGCTGTCTAACAAGGCTACTTTGTCGTTACGCTTGCCCTCAAAATGCTCATTTACGCCAAGTAAACTACGCTTTTTCGGGCTACGCAAGCCTAAAATTAGCTCTTGTTATACAACTTCCAACAAAAAAAGGGGGGGGTAAAAACTTGTTACCCCTCCCTTATTGAATGCTCTCTGCAAGGCAGAGAAATCCGTTATTGGAGATTCTCCTGCAAGAACTGCTTGCCCTCCTTGTATGCCTCGATAGCAATATCTTGGGCAAGTGAATACTGTGCATCTGTGCCTGTTACGACACCATTGCCAAGATTTGCTCCGGGAACGTTAATCTTATTATAGATGGTGTTTGTCATACGGAATGTGTTTCCTTTGACAGTTTTGTTAATGTTAAACTTGTCAAAGATCCACTCCAAGGCTACATAGGTCTGCAACAAGCAAGGCAGTCCCTCCTGTGTATGAGTTCCGTCAGGTGTCAACTCTCCCTTATCGCCAAGATTTTTCAAGTCGGTCTTCAATGCGTTGTAGACAGCGATGCCGAAAGGTATCATATCCTGCGAAACGGTGGACTTATAGATCAACGCATTGCCGGCTTTGGTTCTACTGTAGACCTCTTCCAAATTACTTCTTAAGGGAGCGTGGAACAGGCTGATAAACTTCAATTCATTGCCACCCTTATAGTTTTTCAAAATATAATTTCGGCAATAATTCCAATCCCTGCAATCGGTATAAGAGGTTTTGTAATTAAAATACTCCTGCAGACACACGATATCAAATGTGTATGTGGATAACACGTCTGCCATAGTCTTCGAATTTTTATAGTTGGTCCACGACTCGCTGTTCTCGGCAACAGAGAAAATATCTGCTACACCCGAACTTGTGAATGTAGAGTAGTGGTTGCCCATAGTCTTGCCGCCTATGTACCACATATAGATATTGAAGTTAATATCCGAATAGTAGTTCTTCAGCATATAGGGCAGGTAGGCGATACCATCCTGTGTAAGCGAGTTGCCAACGAAAAGGATGTTAAGTGTGTTTTTAGACTCCGGCTCCTCGGTTTTGGTCTGAAGGCTCGAGCGGTCCTGAAGACGGCAACGAACATTGTAGCCATGACCGAGAGTGTTGGCACCTGTAGTGTTCATCCTCTGAGTGGCTCCGGTAGTAGACTCCATGTACCACACAGTGCCATACAAAGTTGTGTAGGAGCAATTTCTCATTGACCACATCTTGACCACATCTCCAACGGAACTATAGACTCCATCCTCGTTGCGAAGTCCGGTAGCGGGGAACCACGCTACATTCTTGGTAGTCGGGCACTGATAATAGTAACCATAGGTTTTGTTCGAGGCGCCCTGACTTACACGGTTTGGGTAAACATCATATAGAGCCGACTTGAAAGTGTCCCACTCTTCGATGCAGTATCCCGGAGGACAGGGGTCGGTGTCACCCTTTGTGCCGACAATATCTAAATTCTCCGAATGCCAAGTAGATATACTTTCAATACAAGGCTTTGGTAGGTCCTTACAGAATGAGTGGTAATTGGTTTTTGTAGACGATATATTTGTACCAGAGCTGTTGGTAAAATATACCACACCAAAAAGCGTCGGAGAGGTCAACATTGAAACAAAACTATTTGAAACGTTGGTATATTCAAATGTTTGTCCAATCTCCTTGAATCCATACATCACCTCGAAATCCGAGTTTGAGCCAAAACGTGCACTTGTGCTCTCTGCAGTTGTGTTGGTAATGCTTGTTGCTTTTGGGAATGGGTAAGAACGTCCATACTGATAGTAAAGACCCATTGATGCGGTTGCATTCTCTGCCGATATCTTTGTTGCGTCATCGACTGTTTTGGGGGCATAGGTCGCACCGAGGTTACGGTCCATGATGCCGTGATACTTGTCTAATGTGTTACATGCGTTCTTAATCTTTACAACCCCGGGCTGGTCGGTACACCAGATATGCCAAGACCAAACTGTATTGTGCGCACCGTTGAGGAGCGATATCATTGCATTACCCTCCTTATTACCGCCAGCATACTTGAATGAAACAGTACCGGTTGCAGCATCGTAGTTTACATTGGTAATCAACTGCTCGCGGTCACTCCAAAGAAGGTGCGCATAGACAGCATTGGAAAGTTTCTCGGTTGTGTTTATCTTCTGTGCGGGGAACGAGTAGTATTTGGCCTCCGAACCTTGTGGTACGATGTAGCAGTTAGCGACACCATTTACGCTCAAGTCGGTAGTGGTAGCGGGCTTCAGTGCATCAATGTCGATAGCCGAAATCGGGCGAATCTTTGCACGGTTAACCTCGATGGCGTTCTTCGATGTAATTGCATACGAGCCTTTGTCGGTCTGCACACAGATAGCCAAATTTTCATAAGTTCGCGGAGGTACAACAAAGTAGAACGACTTTGCCTCGCTCTTGCTCAACTCAACATTCGAGCAGGTTGCATATACCCAGTTGTGCGACTTTCTATAGTCTTTAGATGATGAGATAAACTTCGGCTCATTAGCATCGCTGAAATCGATAGTTCCAATACCCGACATTGCATCCCAAGTTCTAAGGTTATCGCGCAAAGCGATATGCTTAACCGTGCCGGTACCCTTCAATTTAACCTCGATATAACCGCACAAATGTTTGAACGACAGGTTTTTGTTCACAAGGTGAGCGCACATGACATTCTCATTGTCGCCAAAGACCTTGTTCGAGCCGTCGAGAGTGATGTTCGAAACGAGGCTTCTGCTCAACTTTTTGGTTGAGGTGTTGAATGTGTCATCACTTGCATAGGGATAGACGGCATATTTAGTGGTAGATGGCACCTCAAATTTTGCGCTCGAGCCATTGATCGAAGTCGCTGCGCACTCAGTAACAGTACCATCCGCAGCAATTGCACCGATGGTGTCGCCCTCGCTCCACACTACTTTACCTCCATTGCCACCATCGGTCAGCGTTGTACGCGACTCCTCGATTTCGAGGTCAGCAGTAACCTCGATAAACTCTACGTTGTTCGAATCCTCGTTTGGGAGGATAGTGTCGGTTGTGATATCCTCGGTACAACCAATCATAGCACCCGCTGCAACGAGCAAAGATGCTGCATAGCAAAAAATCTTTTTCATAATCTTCATCTCGTTTTAGGGGTTAAAATTCTACTTCGTCGTCCTTGCCGACAACCTCTATCGAGTCGGCAAAGCCACGTTCGATAACAACATCTGCAAACTCCACTTCGGGAAGCAGATATTCGCACTTTGAATCACAAAGGTTTCTGTTAGTTTTCATTGTTTTTATGGTTTAGTTTTATGTTGTTTTTGTCTGTTTCAAGACACACATACTATGTGTGAAACTTTACAAAGTTAAACAATAAATATCCAATCCACAAAACAAAACAACCCGGCGACCCCCCCCCTATAGGGTATTCTGTTGTGTGATAGGGGTTTATGTGTTATTTTTTTGTTTTTGAATTTTTAAAAGTCTTTAACCTTTGGAGGTGTCAGGTTGGCGGACAATTCCATTTTTTTTGACTTATTATCGAATTTTCAGGGGGAAGCAAGAAAAAAACACTATCTTTGTTTTGTGTTACAATCTTGAAATATGGATAATTCCGAGAAGAGTGCTGTAGGCGTACAGCGAAAATACTGCTTTATGAAGCATCGTGTCCATCGTATTCTGCTCGTATGTTGCAGTTATGATGGCTATATCCTCGAGGAGGATGGGCATATCGAGACCCAAATCAACCAGGAGTATATCGACCTCAATATGAGTAATCCGCCCTCGCTGACGAGGGTGAGTTCGACGACCGAGGCGCTGGAGTTGTTGGCCGAGGATAGTCGTTTCGACTTTATCCTGACGATGTACAACGTGGGCGAGCCCGATGCTTTCGATTTTGCCCGTATCGTTAAGGAGCGCTATCCGCAAATCCCGGTGGCTCTGCTCACCAGCTTCTCGAAGGATATCTATCGCCGCATCGAGGACCGTGACCGCTCGGGTATCGACTACATCTTCTGCTGGCATGGTAACCCCGACCTTATTATCGCCATTATCAAACTATTGGAGGATAGACTCAATGCCGATGCCGACATCTTGGAGGGCGGCGTGCAGGCGATTTTGCTCGTGGAGGACTCGATACGCTTCTACTCGACCTATCTGCCCGAACTCTACAAGATGCTGCTGCTGCAAAATAGCGAGTTTTTGAAGGATGCCTTCAACGAGCAGCAACAGATTATCCGCAAACGTGCCCGCCCGAAGGTGCTCTTGGCTACCAACTATGAGGAGGCGGTCGAGCTCTATGAGCGCTATAAGAACAATCTTTTGGGCGTAATTTCGGATGTGGGTTTTGTGCTTCATAAGGGCGATAAGTCGAGCGAAGAGAAACCCGATGCAGGTATCGACTTGTGTCGCCTGATTAAGGCTGATATTCCGCTGATGCCCATACTGTTGCAGTCGTCACAGCTGGAGTATCGCAAGACGGCCGAGGAGTTGGGTGTGGGCTTCCTTGCCAAGAATTCGAAGACTCTGCTCTCGGAGTTGAACGACTTTATTACCCGCGAGTTCGGATTTGGCGACTTTATATTTAAGGATGTCGCTACGGGAAAGGTTATTGGTCGGGCAAAGGACCTGTTGCAGATGCAGCAGCAGATTGCCACCATCCCCGATGATGTCTTCATCTACCACACCTCGCAAAACCACCTCTCGAAGTGGCTCTACTCGCGAGGTCTGTTCCCGCTGGCTCGCCAGATTCGAAAGTTTAAGCACAACCACTTCTCCTCGATTGCCGAGCACCGCGCAGCGTTGGTTAATGCCATCAAGGATTACCGAACATTGCTCGGCCAGGGAGTGGTAGCGCGATTTGATGCCGAGAGTTACAGCGATGCTATCGGCTTTGCCCGTATGGGCGACGGCTCGCTCGGAGGTAAGGCGCGAGGCTTGGCCTTTATGAATAGTATGTTGGTCAAGTATCACCTCTACGATAAGTACCCCGATGTGCGCATCATGATTCCGCGAACACTGGTTGTGGCTACCGACTACTTCGATGAGTTTATACGCCAAAATGGACTCAAATATGTGATATCGAACGAGTTGACCGATGATGAGATTTTGTCGGAGTTCGTGGGCTCGACCCTGCCCCAGGGGCTTATCGAGAGCCTGAGAGCCTATGTGCGCACGGTGCGCTCACCGCTTGCGGTGCGTAGTTCTTCGAAGTTGGAAGATTCGCATTTCCAGCCATTTGCAGGTATCTACTCGACCTATATGATTCCCTATGTCGACAACGAGGACCGTATGCTGCGTATGCTCTTCAAGGCGATTAAGAGTGTCTACGCTTCGGTCTACTTTGCCGAGTCGAGGGCCTATATCCAGTCGTCGCAAAATCTCATCTCGGAGGAGAAGATGGCGGTGGTGGTGCAGGAGGTGTGCGGTACGGAGCAGAATGGCTGCTTTATGCCGACCTTCTCGGGTGTGGCTCGCTCGATAAACTACTATCCCATAGGCGATGAGGCTGCCGAGGATGGAGTTTGTAATGTGGCTATGGGTCTGGGTAAGTTGGTGGTTGACGGAGGTCGCACCTTGCGTTTCTCGCCCAAGTATCCCCAAAAGGTGTTGCAGACCTCGACCACGGAGCTCGCTCTGCGCGATACGCAGAACGAGGTGCTGGCTCTCGACCTCAACCCCGAGGCGTTCCGCACCTCGACTGACGATGCGGTCAATATCCGCCATTTCGACCTCTCGCAAGTGGCGAAGTTGCGCAATGCGAAGTTTGTAACCTCGACTTGGGACCGCGAGAATGAACGTATTAGCGATAGTCCGTTTGTCGAAGGACATAAGATTATAACATTCAACTCGATACTCAAGTATAACACCTTCCCGTTGGCCGAGATTGTGAGTGATATTCTCTCGCTCGGAGCCGAGGAGATGCGCTGCCCGGTGGAGGTCGAGTTTGCAGTGAATATGGATGTGCCAAATGGCGAGAGTCGTATATTTAATCTGCTGCAAATCAGACCTATAATCAATAATGGCGACAATCGTGCATTCGATTGGTCGGCGGTCGAGCTTGATGATGCATATATCTATGCCGAGAGCGCTCTCGGAGTCGGCTCGATGAGCGATATTCGGGATATTATCTACATCAAGCCCGAGAAGTTCTCGTCGTTGGTTACCGAACGCATTGCCGAGGAGTTGCTTGCGCTCAACTCGAGAATGCGCGAGGAGGGTCGCAGTTACGTTCTGGTCGGCATGGGGCGTTGGGGCTCTTCGGACCCATTCCTTGGTGTGCCTGTGAAGTGGACCCATATCTCGGAGGCGAAGGTTATCGTGGAGTGTAATCTGCCCTCATTTAATGTCGAGCCGAGTCAGGGTACCCACTTCTTCCAGAATGTCACCTCGCTCGGTATAGGCTATATGACCATAGACCCCGCCACTGCGAGTGGATTCTTCCGCTCGGAGCGATTGGATGCGCTCGAGTCAGTCTACGATGGCGAGTTCTTGCGTTGTGTGCGTTTTGAGGAGCCGCTGACCGTCTGCGTTGATGGTAAGTCCAATAAGGGAGTGGTGAAATAGATTAGAAAGCCTGCGGAAGCGGGCTTTTTTTTCAAAAAAATCCTCTTAATTGTGAATTATTTAGTATCTTTGTGCGATTATAGCAAAACCACATATTACAAAACTATAAAAGAGTTATGGCACAAACAAATCAAAACAAGCTGTTCGCTGAGTTCCCCGCGGTTTCGACCGAGAAGTGGGAGGAGGTGATTACAGCCGACTTGAAGGGTGCGGATTACGAGCGTAAACTCGTATGGCGTACAGGTGAGGGCTTCAATGTCCGCCCGTACTATCGCGCCGAAAACCTTGAGGGTTTGCAGTTCCTCGGCTCTGCCGCAGGAGAGTTCCCTTATGTCAGAGGTGTCCGCAAGGATAACTGCTGGCGTATCCACCAGAGCGTAACCGTTGAGTGCCCCGCAAAGGCTAACGCAGAGGCTCTGGCTATTCTGAATGCAGGCGTTGATTCGGTTGAGTTTGTTCTCACCGCAGAGGAGTTCTCGGCAGAGGCTCTCAATACGCTGCTTGCAGGCATCTCGCTGCCCGCTGTTGAGCTTACATTCAGCGGCAAGAAGGTGGCAGCCGTTGCTAACCTGTTGCTCGACAAGTTCGAGGCTGAGGGCGTGGAGAAGAACGATGTTCACGTTAACTTCGTTATCGACCCGCTCGTGAAGAACCTCTCGTCGAAGGGTTGCTTCTGCACTCCGAACGCTGAGGGTTGCTTCGAGAAGATCGTTGCTTTGGTGAAGAAGTGCTCGGCTTACGAGTATGTTCGTTGCGTGAGCGTGAGCGGTCACATCTTCTCTAATGCTGGCTCGACAATCGTTGAGGAGTTGGCATTCACCCTGGCTGCAGGTCACGACTACTTGGTACGCCTCACTGAGGCAGGTATCTCGGTAGATGAGGCTGCTTGCAACATCCGCTTCTCGATGGCTGTTACATCGAACTACTTTATGGAGATGGCTAAGTTCCGCGCAGCTCGTATGTTGTGGGCTAACATCGTCAATGGCTACAAGCCCGAGTGTCACTGCTCGGAGAAGATGTTTGCACACGCTGTGACTTCGGCTTGGAATCAGACAGTATACGATCCCTATGTGAATATGTTGCGTGGTACTACCGAGGCTATGTCGGCAACCATCGCCGGTGTTCACTCGTTGGAGGTTCTTCCCTTCAACTACTCGTATGAGGCAGGTGATGAGTTCTCGAAGCGTATCGCTCGCAATGTGGAGTTGCTGCTCAAGCACGAGTCGCACTTCGATCAGGTAGTTGACCCCGCAGGTGGTTCGTACTACATCGAGAACCTTACCCAGAGTATCGCTGAGGAGGCTTGGAAGCTCTTCCTCGAGATTGAGGATAAGGGTGGCTACACCGCAGCTTACGAGGCCGGCTTCATCGTTGAGAGAGTGAAGGCTTCGGCTGCTTTGAAGGATAAGAATATCGCTACTCGCCGTCAGATTTTGCTCGGTGCTAACCAGTATCCCAACTTCACAGAGGTTGCCGGTGAGGCTCTCTGCAAGTGCGCTGTTGAGCGTTCGGAGGCTGAGGGTAACGTGCTTACACCCTACCGTGGTGCAATGGCATTCGAGGCTATGCGTCTGGGCGTAGACCGCAGCGGCAAGGAGCCTAAGGCATTTATGCTCACTTGCGGTAACCTCGGTATGGCTCGTGCTCGTGCACAGTTCTCGTGCAACTTCTTCGCTTGCGCCGGTATCAAGGTTCAGGACAACACATTCTTCAAGAGTGTTGAGGAGGGCGTTGAGGCTGCACTCGCATCGAAGGCTGATATCGTTGTAGTCTGCGCATCGGATGACGACTACGCAGAGGTAGCTCCCAAGGTTAAGGAGTTGCTCGGTGGCAAGGCAATCTTGGTGGTTGCAGGTGCTCCGGCTTGCACTCCCGAATTGGAGGCACAGGGTATCACCAACTTTATCAATGTTAAGAGCAACGTGCTCGAGACTCTGAAGTTCTATCTTAAAGAGTTGGGCATCTAAACAGTTTCTTAAAAGCAGAATTACTATGAGAGCAAAATTTTCGAATTTATCATATAACGGAGGCGCAGCTAACGCTTGTGCCAACGATGCCGCAGCTAAAGAGCCGTGGCTCACTGCCGAGAGAATTCCTGTGAAGGGTGCTTATACGGCAGCAGACCTCGAGGGTATGGAGCACCTGAACTATGCAGCAGGTATCGCTCCCTTCTTGCGTGGTCCCTACTCGACAATGTATGTTATGCGTCCTTGGACTATCCGTCAGTATGCGGGTTTCTCGACTGCTGAGGAGTCTAACGCATTCTATCGCCGTAACCTCGCTGCTGGTCAGAAGGGTTTGTCGGTAGCATTCGACTTGGCTACTCACCGTGGTTACGATGCTGACCACCCGCGCGTAGTTGGTGACGTAGGTAAGGCAGGTGTGTCGATCTGCTCGGTTGAGGATATGAAGGTCCTCTTCAACGGTATTCCGTTGGATAAGATGTCGGTGTCGATGACAATGAACGGTGCCGTTTTGCCGGTATTGGCGTTCTACATCGTGACCGGTCTGGAGCAGGGTTGTACTTTGGAGCAGTTGTCGGGTACTATCCAGAACGATATCTTGAAGGAGTTTATGGTGCGTAACACCTATATTTATCCTCCTAAGTTCTCGATGAAGATTATCGCTGACATCTTTGAGTACACTTCGAAGAATATGCCCAAGTTCAACTCGATTTCGATCTCGGGTTACCATATGCAGGAGGCAGGTGCAACCGCCGACATCGAGTTGGCTTACACGCTGGCTGACGGTCTGGAGTACTTGCGTGCAGGTATCAACGCAGGTATGTCAATTGACGCCTTCGCACCGCGCCTGTCGTTCTTCTGGGCTATCGGTATGAACCACTTTATGGAGATTGCCAAGATGCGTGCAGCTCGTATGTTGTGGGCAAAGATTGTTAAGCAGTTCGATCCCAAGAATCCTAAGTCGTTGGCACTGCGTACCCACTCGCAGACCTCGGGTTGGTCGCTCACCGAGCAGGATCCCTTCAACAATGTTGCTCGTACAGCTATCGAGGCTATGGGTGCTGCTCT
>JAGBTZ010000045.1 GCA_017631055.1 Alistipes sp. | reverse complement strand
TTATTGCCCTCTGCCTGAGCGATTACCTTCGCCTCGAGTTTCGGGTCGATAAACGGTCCTTTTTTTAATGAACGACTCATTGTACTCTATTTAATTATTTTTTCTTTCGTGAAATAATGAACTTAGCGGTCGTCTTCTTCGGGTTGCGAGTCTTGTAACCCTTAGCCAACAGACCCTTACGCGAACGCGGGTGACCTCCCGACGCACGTCCTTCACCACCACCCATCGGGTGATCAACGGGGTTCATTACGACACCACGGTTGCGAGGACGACGACCAAGCCAACGCTTACGTCCTGCCTTACCATCGCTCTCGAGGTTGTGATCTACGTTCGAAACCACACCTACCGTTGCGCGGCAAGTTACGAGTACCATACGAGTCTCACCTGAAGGCAACTTGATGATGGCAAACTTGCCCTCACGTGCCAAAAGCTGAGCATACGAGCCAGCCGAACGTGCCATTGCAGCACCCTGGCCGGGGTAGAGTTCGATAGCGTGGATAACGGTACCGAGCGGAATCTCGCTCAAGAACAATGTGTTACCCACCTCGGGTGCAACGCCTGCACCGCTCATGATAGTCTGACCTACCTGAAGTCCGTTAGGAGCGAGGATGTAGCTCTTCTCTCCGTCAGCATAGACAACAAGTGCAATGCGCGCTGTACGATTAGGATCGTACTCAATAGTCTTTACAGTTGCAGCAATACCATCCTTCGAGCGCTTGAAATCAACGTTACGATACATCTGCTTGTGACCACCACCAATGTAGCGAACGGTCATCTTACCGGTGTTGTTACGTCCACCTGTGCTCTTTTTCGGGCTGAGCAACGACTTCTCGGGCTTGTTCGTTGTTACCTCATCGAACGTGCCGATAATCTTATGTCTTGTACCGGGAGTTACCGGCTTAAACTTTCTTACTGCCATCTCTTATTAGATATTACTGTAAAAATCAATCTTATCTCCATCCTTCAAGGTTACAAATGCCTTCTTGAAGTTGTTAGCGCGACCCTCAAGAAGACCTGCCTTTGTATAGCGGCTCTTGAGTTTACCCATATAATTCACCGTATTTACATCCTTAACAACTACGTTGTACATCTGCTCTACGGCGTTACGGATCTGCAGCTTATTAGCTCTAACGTCAACGATGAAACCGTAGCGGTTCAGTTTTTCGCCCTGAATCGTCATCTTCTCGGTCAAAATAGGCTTAATAATTACTTCCATTTTTCTACGTTTTTAAGCTAACATTACATTCAATACATTTTCTGCGCCCTCTACCATTACCAATGCCGATGCATTCATCACTTCGTAGGTATTGAGGTTCGAAGCGAGGATAGGCTTAACCGACGGAATGTTGCGGCATGAGAGCTGAAGGTTGAGGTTTGATTCCGGCAAAACCAGCAATACCTTCTTGTCTGATACTTTCAAAGCCTCTGCGAGTGCTACTACTGCCTTGGTCTTGGGAGCCTCCATCGAGATTGCCTCTACCACGGTGATTGCACCTGCCTGTGCCTTGTAAGTGAGTGCGCTGCGGCGAGCGAGCTGCTTAAGCTTCTTGTTGAGTTTGAAGCTATAGTCGCGAGGTACGGGACCGAATACGCGACCGCCACCCGGGAACAACGGCGACTTGATGCTACCGCAACGAGCACCACCTGTACCCTTCTGTCTCTTTAACTTGCGAGTCGAACCAGCAACTTCGTTACGCTGCTTCGCCTTGTGAGTACCCTGACGCTGATCAGCCAAATACTGCTTAACGTCGAGGTAGATAGCGTGGTCATTAGCCTCCACGCCGAAGACTGCGTCGTTCAGAACTACCTTACGACCTGTCTCTTGTCCTTGTGTGTTCAATACAGCTAATTCCATACTACTTCTCAATAGTTAAATAAGCACCTTTTGCCCCCGGAATCGAACCCTTAACGAGGATAAGATTGTTCTCGGGGATTACCTTTAATACTTTGAGGTTAAGAACCTTAACCTGCTCGCCACCAGTCTGACCGGGCAAACGCTTACCCTTGAAGACGCGTGACGGATAAGACGATGCACCAAGCGAACCCGGCTTACGCTGGCGGTTGTGCTGACCGTGGGTCTGACCACCTACTCCGGCGAAACCGTGACGCTTAACAACGCCCTGGAAGCCCTTACCCTTCGAGATACCGGTTACGTCTACCCAGTCCTCCTCCGAGAACATCTCGACTGTAAGCGTATCGCCAAGGTTCACTTCAGGCATACCCTTGAATTCAGCCATCTTGCGTTTGGGGGTAGTGCCGGCCTTCTTGAAGTGTCCTAACAAACTGTTGCTGGTGTGCTTTTCACTCTTGTCGTCATAGGCAATCTGAACTGCCTCGTAGTTATCCTTCTCGACAGTCTTGATTTGCGTAACTACACACGGACCAGCCTCAATGACAGTGCATGGTATGTTCTTACCCTCGGCACTGTAAACGGAAGTCATTCCGATTTTTTTTCCAATTAGTCCTGACATTTTTGTCTAATTACGTTTGTTAATAAAAAAGTGATTCTGTTATACCTATATTATATATATGTACACTGTTGGTTAGGCTCGGGCGAGGTGGCCTACCACCCCGCCTATTGCCTGTGGTTTACATTATCAAACCTTGATCTCAACCTCAACACCCGAAGGGAGCTCGAGTTTCATCAGGGCATCGATAGTCTTCGGAGTCGAAGAGTAGATGTCGATAATGCGCTTGAAGGTGCAGAGCTGGAACTGCTCGCGTGCCTTCTTGTTAACGAAGGTCGAGCGGTTTACAGTGAAAATCTGCTTCTTCGTGGGCAGGGGTACCGGACCGCTAACCATTGCATCGGTGCTTCTTACGGTCTTAACGATCTTCTCTGCCGACTTATCAACCAAGTTGTGGTCGAAAGACTTAAGCTTAATTCTAATTTTCTGATTCATATCGTTTCTTTGTATTATTCTAAATCCTTACGTTTACCGGCCGACTTCTCGATGATATCCTTTGCCAAGTTAGCAGGAACCTCCTCGAAGTGCGAGAACTCCATCGATGATGTTGCACGACCCGACGAGATGGTACGAAGTACGGTTACATAACCGAACATCTCCGAGAGGGGCACCTTTGCCTTAACGACACGAGCTGTACCCTTCGACTCCATACCCTGGATCTGGCCACGACGCTTGTTAAGGTCACCGATGATATCACCCATATTCTCCTCGGGAGTAACAACCTCTACCGACATCACGGGCTCCATAATTACCGAGCCAGCCTTAGGTGCTGCCTGACGGAAACCGTTGCGAGCACAGATTTCGAACGAGAGCTGATCCGAGTCAACGGGGTGGAACGAACCATCCTTCAAGGTAACCTTCATCGAGTCGATGGTGTAACCTGCCAACGCACCGTTAGCCATTGCCGACTCAAAGCCCTTCTGAACTGCGGGGATAAACTCCTTAGGTACGTTACCGCCCTTAACCTCGTCAACGAAAGTAAGACCAACCTTACCCTCCTCTGCGGGGCCAATCTCGAAGATGATATCAGCAAACTTACCACGACCACCGGTCTGCTTCTTGAATACCTCACGGTGCTGAACTGTGGTAGTAAGAGCCTCCTTGTAGTTAACCTGCGGAGCACCCTGGTTGATCTCTACACCGAACTCACGGCGAAGACGGTCAACGATGATATCGAGGTGCAACTCACCCATACCCGAGATAATGGTCTGACCACTCTCCTCATCGGTACGAACGGTGAAGGTAGGATCCTCCTCTGCCAACTTCGCAAGTGCGATGCCGAGCTTATCGAGATCCTTCTGAGTCTTAGGCTCAACAGCCAAACCGATAACCGGCTCGGGGAAGGTCATCTGCTCGAGTACGAGCGGAGCGTTCTCTGCAGTCAGAGTATCACCGGTACGAATCTCCTTGAAACCTACTGCTGCGCAGATATCACCTGCCTCAACGCGCTCCAAAGGATTCTGCTTGTTAGCGTGCATCTGGTAGATACGGCTGATACGCTCACGCTTACCGCTACGAGCATTCAAAACGTAAGAACCTGCATCCAAAGCACCCGAATATACACGAACGAATGCCAAACGACCTACGAAGGGGTCAGTTGCAATCTTAAATGCCAGACCACAGAACGGATCGTTCACGTCAGCGTGACGAACCTCATTCTCCTCGGTCTTGGGATTCATACCCTCAACTGCGGGAACATCCAGCGGCGAGGGGAGGAATGCCATGATGTAGTCGAGCAACTTCTGCACACCCTTGTTGTGGAACGACGAACCGCAGAGCATCGGCACGAGCGACATATTCATAGTAGCGGTGCGGATTGCAGCGATAAGCTCGTCAGCGGTAATCGAATCGGGATCCTCGAAGAACTTCTCCATCAGAGCGTCATCAGTAGCAGCAACCTCCTCGATGAGCTTTGCACGCCACTCAGCAGCCTCTGCCTTCATGTTCTCGGGAATCTCGCGCAACTCGAAGTTATCGCGAACGGTCTTGTCGTCGTAGTAGTAGATCGCATTATTATATATAAGGTCAATCAGACCCTCAAACTTGTCCTCTACACCGATGGGCAGAACTACCGGCAGAGCAGTTGCACCGAAGTGCTCCTTAATCTGCGAGCAAACTGCGAGGAAATCGGCACCGGTACGGTCCATCTTGTTAACGTAACCGATACGGGGAACATTGTACTTATCAGCCTGACGCCATACGGTCTCCGACTGCGGCTCTACACCACCTACGGCGCAGAAAGTTGCAACGGCACCGTCAAGAACACGCAACGAACGCTCTACCTCAACGGTAAAGTCAACGTGTCCCGGGGTATCGATCAGGTTGATCTGGTACTGGTGATCCTTGTAGTTCCAGAAAGCGGTGGTAGCAGCCGATGTAATCGTGATACCGCGCTCCTGCTCCTGAACCATCCAGTCCATGGTTGCAGCACCCTCGTGGGTCTCACCAATCTTGTGAGTCTTACCCGTGTAGAACAGAATACGCTCCGAGGTAGTAGTCTTACCGGCATCGATGTGAGCCATGATACCGATGTTACGAGTGTATTTAAGATCTCTTGCCATTTGACGTACCTGTTTTTAGAATCTGAAGTGTGCAAATGCTTTGTTGGCCTCTGCCATACGGTGCATCTCCTCCTTACGCTTGAAGGCTGCACCCATCTGGTTGTAGGCATCAACTATCTCTCCTGAGAGCTTTTCTGCCATTGACTTACCCGAGCGCTTACGTGAGTAAAGGATAAGGTTTTTCATAGAAATCGAAACTTTGCGCTCCGGTCTAACCTCCATAGGAACCTGGAAGGTCGCACCACCGATACGCTTCGACTTAACTTCGACTTGGGGTGTGATATTCTCAAGGGCCTGTTTCCAGATTTCCAGCGGAGATTTATCAGCATCCTTCATCTTCTTGCCTACCAACTCCAACGAGTCATAGAAAATTGCGTAGGCAATACTCTTCTTACCATCCAGCATAAGATTGTTCACAAAACGTGTTACTTCCACGTCATTGAACTTCGGATCCGGAAGTAGAATTCGCTTCTTTGGCTTTGCTTTTCTCATTTTACTTTTCCTTGTTTAACTGTTTTTAATTACTTCTTACCTGCCTTGGGACGCTTAGCACCGTACTTCGAACGACGCTGACGACGACCGTCTACACCTGCCGAGTCGAGTGCACCACGAACGAGGTGGTAACGTACACCCGGGAGGTCCTTAACACGACCACCACGAACCAATACAATTGAGTGCTCCTGCAAGTTGTGGCCTTCTCCGGGGATGTAGGCGTTGACCTCCTTGCCATTGGTCAATCTTACACGCGCAACCTTACGCATAGCCGAGTTAGGCTTCTTCGGTGTCGTTGTGTACACACGGGTACAAACGCCACGGCGCTGAGGACACGCTGCGAGCGCTGGAGACTTACTCTTGTCCTCCATCTTTGCTCGACCGTTTCTTACTAACTGTTGAATAGTTGGCATTTTAACGTTTTTTATCCTTTAATTGTTAATACTCACGGGGTTTCGACCCCAAAATTTCGTTTTTAATCTTCCAATCGGACTGCAAAGGTACACATTTTTTTGATTCCACAATATATATATGCACTTTTTTCGTTCGATTTTGCTTGATTTTTCAACGATTTACGCCCTTTTCGGCTTTTTGCCCATTCTTTTTTCTTATTCAATTTTCAAAATAATAAACACAAACTATCATCAATATCATAACACATTGATTTTCAACATATATTTTCAACCCAAAAGCGACTAAAAAGCGAAAGAAATAGGAGAAAAGCAAAAATTGATAAAAATTTTGAAAAAAGAGGATTTTTCCTTCCGAATTATAGCAATTTCAGTCATTATCGATGGCTTTTACCGGCTTTTTACTCAATGATAACAAGAGTTTACGCTATGGTGGGCATCTCACCGACATATCGGATAAATTTGTTGTAATCAAACTATTTTTATTATGAAATTCATTTCCAAAATTTGCGTGGTGTTTATTGCACTTTTGAGCACCTCGTGTTCGCTTTTCGACAACGACGACAAGGCGGTGGCTACCTACCTCACGGTAACCCCCACCGAAGTCACATTCAGCCCATCCGGCAACAACTTTTTCACAGTAGATACAGATGGAGATTGGGTCGTAACGGCCATTTCCAACAAAGTTTCACTATCGGACAAAATGGGAGTCAAGGGCACAACAACGGTAACCATTCTCGACATGACAGCCACCTCGCCACAGACAATCGTTATCCGCACGCCGAGCAACCCTGCCCTTGTCGGCAAGGTCACCATCTCGCCCAACGATGGCAGCAGCGGAGGAGACACCCCGGGAGATGGCAACGAAGTAACACTCCCGACCGGCAAGATGCTCTACTACGACAATCTCGATGGCTCACCCTCCTACACCGACTGGGCCAACAACAGCACCGCTTGGCAAAACCCGACAGGAGAGGGTGCTGCCGGCGTAACCTACAACTCGGCATACGCAAAGTTGCGCAACGATAATTACGGCTCAGCAAACAGATACGAGGGGGCTTCGGGCAACAGCTACATCCGCATCTACGAGCCCTCGGGCAGCAGCAAAAACTTTATCGAAGTGGAGAACATCGCCACCAATGGCGAAAAGAATTTCACGCTCACATTTGGCGCTGCATTCAAGGCTTCGCAGTGCAACCTTTGGGTCAAGGGCGATGACTCCTCGTGGCAGAGATTGGAGTACACAGCCTCACCCGCCTACAACTCCTGGGCATTGGCAGGGGCTTCATTCTCTCTCTCGCGCAGTGTCGAGAAGTTGAGCTTCCGCTTCGAGCCGACCGATGCAAACGCAAGTTACGGCTACAACATTGACGACCTCAGGCTCTCGCTCTCATCGGGTGGCCAGAGCATCGTGATAGGCACCAAGGCCAACTACAATTGGGCGGAAATGCCTACGAAGAAGAACTCCAAGACAGAGTACCTCTACCACACCCACTGGAGCAATAGCGTCAAGAGCAACAAGCGGGTACGCAACTTCTCATACTGCTACGATGTGCGCCGTCACTCGCCCATCTGGATAGCCCACCCGCAACACGCAGTATATGAGGAGGGTGGAAAGACACGCCCGGCAAGCGACCCGTGGGCTTGCGACCCCTATCTGACCAACGAGCAGTCGGCAATCATCTACCCCATTGACGGCAACATCTGCTCTCTGCGCACCTACTTTGATGCCAACTACTCCGATTTCTACCAATGGGGCCGAGGCCACATGTTAGCATCAAGTTATCGCGGTTGTGGCGACAGGAACAACCCTGCAGAGTTGAACGTGCAGACCTTCTACTCAAGCAATATCGCTGCGCAACGCTCCAAATCTGCCGTCAACGAGGGTGCCGATTGCGCCTTCCAGATGTTGTGGGGTGCTGCCGAGCGAAAGATTCAGGATAGTTACATCTGTGCCGACACGCTCTACTGCATCTCGGGAGCACACTTCGCAAACGAGAATACAAAGGCTACCGATGGCAACATGTACTACCTCTCATCAATCTGCAAGCAGTGCGTAGTTCCGACCCACTTCTACAAAATCGTTCTTCGCACCAAGAGTGGCTCTACGGGCAAGGCTATACAGGAGTGTTCGGCAAGCGAGTTGAAGGCGGTCGGTTTCTGGTTCTCGAACACCGATGTCGATGAGCAGACCGGCTCGGCAACTCCCTCTCTAAGCAAGGCTCACATGCGCTCAGTGGCCGAGATAGAACGCCTGACCGGCAACGAATTCAGTTTCTTCCCCGAGATACCCAACGAGGTCAAGCAGACGTTCAATCCGGCCGAGTGGGGATTTTAACTAAAACCACCGCAAAGCAAGAGGGTTTCCAAGATTTTTGGAATACCCTCTTTTTTTGCTATCTTTGTAAACAGAACCCGAACAATCAAGAGACCTCAAAGAGATATGAGTATCAAAATTACCGAAATCGAACATTATAGCAAAGAGCTGCTTCTCGCCTTCGAAAGGCTCGCTCCCCAACTCTCGGAGAGTGCTCCAATCCCTACTGCCGAGCGACTGCAGCGTATCGTGCAATCGCCCACCACACACCTCCTTGCTGCCACTACCGAAGAGGGCACAATCGCCGGAGTGCTTACACTCGTATTCTTCGATATACCAACCTATTGCAAGGCGTGGATTGAAGATGTTATTACCGACTCCGAGCACCGCGGGCAGGGCATTGGCAGAGCCCTTGTAGAGCGTGCTATCGAGATGGCAAAGGCGAAGGGTGCCGACAGTGTAAACCTCACATCCCGCCCCTCACGCGAAGTGGCACGAGCACTCTACCGCAAGGTCGGATTTGAGGAGGTCCCGACTACCGTTTTTCGACTTAACATACACCAATAAGCAATACAAAACTTAACAATAAAAAACCTTTATGAAGATGAAAAAACTATTTTTGACAAACCTTGCGATGGTGGCACTCCTCCTCGCAAGTTGCACAACTGCGCAGATGCCCGAGCGTGTCGGCTCTCGCACAGATGCACTGGATTGCGGTGCATGGAGCAACTCGCAGTGGATTTCGGCAGTAGATGCACCCGTTGCAACCGGCAAAAAACTCGCTCGCGCAGCAGATGGAGCAAATTGGTTCCTCTCGACCGTAAAGAACGAGCAGACCGTAACCTCGGCAAAGTGGATGACCACCGCGCTGGGTGTCTACGAAATATATGTCAATGGCAAATTAGTGGGCGAGGAGGTTCTCAAGCCCGGATTTACCCATCGTGCCAAGACCAAGCACTCATTCACCTACGATGTAACCGAGGCTTTTAATTGCGCTGCCAATGCCGAGAATACCCTCTCGGCACAGGTTACGCCGGGTTGGTGGGCCGACAAGATTGTAACTCCCAACAACTACGAAGGAATGTATGGTAAAAAGTGTGCATTCCGTGCCGTTTTGGAGCTGACTTTCGCCGATGGCTCGACCAAACTCTATGGCACCAATCTCGACAATTGGGTAGCAGGTATTACAGGTCCCGTTACACACGCTGCAATATTCGATGGCGAGGAGTATGATGCCCGTATAAAGCCGGGATTTGCTACTCCCGAAAAACTTGCTACTCCTGAGGAGAATTTCGAGTTTGCCGGCAAGATTCTCCCCTCGAACGGTGCGGAGGTCTATCTGCGTCACGATTTGACCCTCTCGCCAGTCAAAGCCTACGTCTGGAATGGCATTGAGGGAGCAAAAGAGAAGGAGTTCGGTAAGGTTGTCGTTGTTCGCGAGTATGACGCCGAGAGCAAGGTAACCCTTAATCCGGGCGAGACTCTTGTGGTCGATTTCGGCCAAAACGCAGCAGCCGTTCCCGCCTTTAACTTCAAGGCAAAAGAGGGTACCGTACTGACCTGTCTGCCCGCCGAGATTCTCAACGACGGCAATGGTGCCGAGAGTCGCGGTATGGATGGCCCTGAGGGTAGCGTTCACCGCACAAACCTCCGCGTTCCGAATGATGGTATGCGCCTGGTCTACACCTTTGCCGACAAGTGCGGCTACACTTCGTACTACCCCCAATGCACATTCTTCGGTTACCGCTACATCTCGATAACCGCAACCGATAAGGTAACCTTCAAGAGTATCAAATCTATCCCCGTAACCTCTATTGCAAAGAGCCTCGAGAGCGGAACGATTACCACCGGCAACGAGTTGGTAAACAAACTGATTTCCAACACTTGGTGGGGACAACTTTCGAACTACCTCTCGGTACCGACCGACTGCCCGCAGCGCAACGAGCGACTCGGTTGGACAGCCGACACTCAGGTCTTTGCCGAGACCGGCTCATTCTTCGCCAACACACGCACATTCCTCCACAAGTGGATGGGCGACATGCGCGACAGCCAGACCGAAACCGGAGCCTATCCCGCAGTGGCCCCCGATGCCCAGTACGGCGACTCGAAGATGCGCCTTGGCTGGGCGGATGCAGGCGTTATCGTTCCGTGGATTGTCTGGAAGCAGTTTGGCGACACCCAGATTATCACCGAGAATTGGGAGTCGATGAATCGCTTTATGACTCACGTCAACGAGACAAAATACGACCACACCACCCTCAAGGATGAGAATGGCAACCGTCAATATGCCGATTGGGTAAGTTACGAGCCGCTGGAGAGCCACGATAAACAATATCGCATTCCCGGCTCCAAGAAACTTATGCCCGAGGCTATCGACTACTGGAACTTCCTCAGCGGAGCCTATTGGGCTATGGATGCCGCAATGATGGCAGATATGGCGACCGCCACAGGCCACGATGCTGCGCCCTATCGCAAGATGGAGGCAACTGCCAAGCGATACATCAAGAGCAAGTTCCTCAACGCTGACGGCACATTCAAGACCCCTATTCTCAACACGATGCAGACCCCTGCTCTTTTTGCTTTGAGAGTCGGCATTGTCGAGGGTAAGGCCAAGGAGGCGATGATTGCACGTCTGCGCAAGAACTTCGAGGAGCACGGCAACTGCCTCCAAACAGGCTTCCTCGGCACCTCAATCCTGATGCCCACACTGACCGAGAACGGAATGGTGGATGTGGCATACGAGCTCCTCTTCCAGCGCAAAAATCCGAGTTGGCTCTATTCGGTCGACAACGGAGCTACCACCATTTGGGAGCGCTGGAACAGTTACACCTTCGAGCACGGCATGGGTCCCAAGTCGATGAACAGCTTCAATCACTACGCTTATGGTTGTGTCTGCGAGTGGATATGGGAGACGGTGGCAGGTATCTCATCCGACCCTGCAGCCCCCGGATTTAAGCATATCATCATGAGCCCCATCCCCGACAAGCGATTGGGCCATATCACTGCCGAATACAACTCGGCTGCAGGCGTAATCAAGAGCGCTTGGCGATATGAGGGCGAGCAGTGGATTTGGGAGTTCACCATCCCCGAAGGCTCCACCGCCACGGTGACCCTCCAAGGCGAAGAGCCGCAAGAGTACACAGCGGGAACGCACAAGATTGTACGATAAACAACAAAACGCCACCTCTGCAACGGAGGTGGCGTTTTAATTGAGATATAGTTATATAGTTACTCTGCCCGCTCTTGAGATTTCGGAAACGAAAATCTCAAAATTTGAGGCAACGACTCCTGCCAGAAAGCCCAGTTGTGCTTGCCGTCACGGATGCGGAACTCAACGGGGACATCAACTCGTTTCATCTCGATAAAGTAGTCCACATTGGTCTTAACCAGGCGGTCATCATCGCCACAATCGAGCATCCAGCGCACCGTGCGAAGAGATGCAATCTGCTCGGGAGTTGCTCGGCGCAAGAAGTCCACCGGAGAGGTCTGCTCCACCGACCAGAGCCAAGTGATACCATAGTAGGGGCGAGGCTTCTGCACAAGTCGGTCGTAGAGGTCGAGCAGTCCGCTGGTCGAGTAACTCGCCTGGAAGAGTTCGGGGTGATGTTGAGCGTAGACCGTAGCACCGCCACCGCCCATCGACAAGCCCGAAATCGCACGACCCTCCTTCGAGGCAATTGTGCGGTAGGTTTGGTCGATATGGGGCAAAAACTCCCCAAAGAAGAAGTCCTCATAAGCCCACCCCTTGACGTTGAAATAGCCCATCTTCTCTCCGGCATTGCGCTCGCCTACTCCGCTCGCATCGGGCATCACAATAATCATCTTACGGACACCTCCTTCGGCAAGCGTTTCGTCAGCAATTCGCTGCATATCACCTCTCTCGGGCCACGCCATAAAGGTATCGGTTGCGCCGTGCAGAAGATAGAGCACGGGGTAACTCTCGCTCGAAGTGTCATACCCCTCGGGCAAGTAGACTGCATAAGGTTTCTCGACACCGAGAATTGCGCTCTTCACCGAGCCCTTCTCAAGGCGACCTCCGGCCATCGCTGCAACGGCCGACACCACAGCACAAATCGTCAAAAAAAGTCTTTTCATTTTCAGTTGTTTTAGTTTGATTTGCTTACAAAGTTAGCAATAATTTTGAATTTTGAATTTTGAATTT
>JAGBTZ010000044.1 GCA_017631055.1 Alistipes sp. | reverse complement strand
GGTATGACTATGTCGGCAAAGAAGGATGGTATCGTCAATATGGGTGGCTTCATCGCTACACGCCACGAGGATTGGTACGAGGGTGCAAAGCGTTTCTGCATCCCTTACGAGGGTTACCTCACTTATGGCGGTATGAATGGTCGCGATATGGAGGCCCTGGCAGTAGGTTTGGATGAAAATACCGAGTTCGACAACCTCGAGACCCGCATCCGCCAGGTGCAATACCTTGCAGCTCGTCTTGACGAGTTCGGTATCCCGTATCAGCGCCCTGCGGGTGGTCACGCAATCTTTGTTGATGCTTCGAAGATCCTCACCAAGGTACCCAAGGAGGAGTTCCCGGCGCAGACCCTGACCGTAGAGTTGTATCTCGAGGCCGGCATTCGTGGCTGCGAGATTGGCTACATCCTGGCCGACCGCGACCCCGTGACTCGCGAGAATCGCTTCGGAGGTCTTGATTTGTTGCGCCTGTGCGTTGCACGCCGTGTCTACACCAACAACCACATGGACGTTATCGCTGTGGCTTTGAAGAATGTCTTTGACCGCCGCAACGAGATTACACGCGGAGTCCGCATCGTCTGGGAGACCGAGCTTATGCGCCACTTTACCGTGAAACTCGAACGCATCGAGGAGTAAGGGGTTGCCATTAGCCATTAGCTATTGGCTATCAACAGTGTGACAAATATGTTTTTGAGAGGGTTGCGATATTGCAACCCTCTCCTATTACCGCACTACCCCTACTGACGCAATATGTATATTATGTTAAATTATTATGGGGGGGGTAGATTAGTACTACCCTCAAAAAAAACTAATCCTTAATATCGTATCTCTTCTTAATATCAGCTTTGATATATTCAGAAGCCTCAGTAATCCTTTGAAGTCCTACAAGAATAGGTCTAATGATAAAAATAGTAATTGATGAAAATGCAATAGAGAATCCACACAAAAACATTGTCGGATGATAATCCAAGTCATCAAGTCCTAATAACATCATTATACCGCCTGCAACAAGCAATATAATGGCGATTGCTTTCATTATTGTATTGAGAGTATTTAATGCTTGTGAAGAATCTGTATTCACATTTAAATTAGAGTGAGTTGAGGGCTTATCTAACAATTTTGCATCAACATCCTTTGAACAAGCATCACACAAATCCTTGGTTTGATCATAGAGAACACAACCACACACTTTACATAATTTCGAATCACTCATAGCTATTCTATTTTATTGGGTTTACAATATATTTATGTAGTCCTTGTCGAAACACGCACAAAAAAAGCGCGGGACCTTCGGTGTATTCTCATTCAGAGGTGTTTGGCGTAACCCATCGGCAGAATACCTAAAAGCCCGCACCGTAAAGTGCGAGCATTTTCGCAATATCCCTGCCGAATCCCACTAAGTCGCCAAACTTTCTGAATGACAGAATAAAACTAAAACGCTTTTTCAATATGTCTAAAATGTGTGTATCAAATTATACGCGATACTTCATAGGCAATGTGATTTTTATATTTGTTATTACAAAGTTAAAAACTTATTTCCAAAAAGCAAAACAAAGTACCGATGCATTTTGTCAAATCAGTGGGCATTGCAAAAACATTTATTTTGGGATAATCTCAATTATATTGTACCTTTGTGCATAATAAAAGTTAGCAATCAATGAAACGCCTGATAATCTTTGCCGCTACCCTACTTATAACTCTCTCGGCATCGGCTCGCAAGGGCGAGGCTCCACTCACCCACGCCACGCCCGAGAGCGTAGGTATGAATGGCGAATACCTCACCCGCACGATTGACTCCATAGCCACCCACTCCATAGCCGAGAGGTGTTTCCCCGGATGTCAGATTTTAGTAGCACGAAAGGGTAAAATTGTCTTCAGCAAGAGTTACGGCCATCATACCTACGAGCAGACGCAAGCGGTTGAAAATCAACACCTATACGATATGGCATCCTGCACCAAGGTATTGGCCTCGACAATAGCCCTGATGCGCCTCGTCGAGCAGGGTCAACTCTCGCTCGACAAGCCCCTGTCGCTCTACTTCGAGGAGTTTCGTGGCACCGACAAGGAGCAATGCACTCTGCGCGAACTGCTTGCACATCAGAGCGGTATACGAAATTTAAGTTTCGGGCGTATGTTCTTCGAGAAGGGTCGCACGTTGCGTTCCGATATGTTCAGCCGTTTCTCGAGCGAGGCGTTCCCCTACCGGGTTTGCGACAGCCTCTATGCTTGCAAGGATACCCACGCGATGATGTTTCGGCAGATTGTCGACTTGCCTTTAAGTACCAAGAAGTTGCGATATGCCTGCACATCGTTCCACTGCTACCCCACCCTTATCGAGCGCATCACGGGTCGCAACTACGAAGAGTTCCTCTACGGGGAGTTCTACCGCCCACTCGGCATCGAGAGGGCAACATACAACCCTCTGCACTGCTTCTCGCGCGAGGAGATTGTCCCCACCGAGGTAGACAACTTCTTCCGCAAAGGTCTGGTACACGGATTTGTACACGATGAGGCAGCTGCATCGTTGGGTGGAGTGTCGGGCAATGCGGGACTTTTCGCCAATGCCGAGAGCCTTGCTCCGATACTGCAGATGCTGCTCAACGGAGGCCTCTACAACGGCAAACGCTACCTCAAGCAGAAGAGCATTCGCGAGTGGACCTCGTGTCAATATCCTCGCAACAACAACTACCGAGGCTTGGGCTTCGATCGCCGCCGCTTCAGCGACAAACGCCGCACGGCGAAGCTCGATAACAGGCCTTACTACTACGCCCCCTCGGTCTCGAAGCGCAGTTATGGGCACTCGGGATTTACCGGCACAATGATTTGGGCCGATCCCAAGGAGGAGTTGATTTTTATCTTCCTCACAAACCGCATACACCCCTCGCGCGACAACAAAGCCTTCTCGGAGCAAAATCCCCGAGCAAAATGTCACGAGGCTGCATACGAGGCCATTCGTCGATTTAGACAAAAATAGTATCTTTGCAACCCAAAGAGCAAAAATTATGAAGATTGCCGATATAGAACTTGGACACGAGCCGCTGTTTCTCGCACCGATGGAGGATGTTACCGACCCTTCATTCAGATATATGTGCAAAAAGTTCGGTGCCGATGTGGTCTACACCGAGTTTATCTCCTCAGACGGACTAATTCGCGATGCGTGGAAGTCGCGTGCAAAGCTCAACATCGACGATGCCGAGCGCCCTGTGGGCATCCAAATCTACGGTCACCTTATCGAGCCGATGGTCGAGGCTGCCCGCATAGCCGAGAGTGCCAATCCCGACATTATCGACATCAACTTCGGCTGCCCGATGAAGAAGATTGCGGGCCGAGGTGCCGGCTCGGGAATGATGCGCGATGTGCCTCTTATGGTCGAGATGACGCGCCAGATTGTCAATGCCGTAAAGAAGCCCGTGACAGTCAAAACCCGCCTTGGCTGGGACGAGGAGTCGAAGAATATCGAGGAGATTGCCCTGCGCTTGCAGGATGTCGGCATCGCTGCCCTCACGATTCACGGGCGCACCCGCGCACAACTCTACCGTGGCGAGGCAGATTGGTCGCTTATCGGCAAGGTCAAGAATAACCCCGCAATCCATATCCCCATCATCGGCAATGGCGATGTTGACTCGGGAGCAAAGGCTCGCGAGATGTTCGACCGCTATGGTGTGGATGGTGTGATGATAGGTCGTGCAACCTACGGCCGTCCCTGGATTTTCCGCGAGGTCAAGCACTATCTCCAGACGGGCGAGGTACTACCACAACCCTCTGTTATCGAACGTGTTGCTATCGCCAAGGAACACCTTGCAAAATCTATCGAAATCAAGGGCGAGAGGGTCGGAATTCTCGAGATGCGCCGCCACTTGTCGAACTACTTCAAGGGGCTACCCAACTTCAAGGATACACGTTTTAAG
>JAGBTZ010000043.1 GCA_017631055.1 Alistipes sp. | reverse complement strand
TGGGGCGGTTATTTTCTGTTACGCTACTATGCCCTCACGGACATCAGGCCGTTAACCTGAACGGTGCTCTATGTTGCTCGGACTTTCCTCCCCCTGCTTAGAGCAGGCAGCGATAGAGCGAGTGTGCCGTTTATCTATACTTATTACTAATCAGCGTCATAAACTCCTCACGGGTACGCGGATCCGAGAGGAAGATGCCGGTGAATGCCGATGTTGTGGTTGCCGAGCTCTGCTTCTCGACACCTCGCATCTGCATACACATATGGCTTGCCTCGATTACCACCGCAACACCCATCGGGTTGAGTGCCTCCTGGATGCTGTCACGAATCTGCACAGTCAGTCGCTCCTGCACCTGCAGGCGACGAGCAAAACACTCCACCACGCGAGCAATCTTCGACAGACCCGTAATCTGACCGTTGGGAATATACGCAACGTGTGCCTTGCCATAGAAGGGGAGCATGTGGTGCTCACAAATCGAGTACAACTCGATATCCTTAACCAAGACCATCTGCTTATACTCCTCCTTGAAGAGTGCCGACTTGAGAATCTCGATAGGATCCTCGGTGTAGCCCTTGGTGATGAACGACATCGCCTTTGCTACACGCTCGGGGGTCTTGAGCAGACCCTCACGCTCGGGGTCCTCGCCCAGCAAGCGCAGAATTTCGCGGTAGTGAACCTTCAACTCCTCGATAGCCTCGGGCGAGTAGACATCTTCGCGTTTATAATTCTTCTCCATCGGTTTACTTCATTACAGGTTTGATATCCTTGATGCGCAACTGGGTCGAAACAGTGCCTCGGTAGTGATTCTCGACAATCTGGTAGCAGACATCTATCGGCTTGCCCGAACGCACCCAATCGTAATGCGTAGGCTGCTGGAATGCTATGGTCGGAATCGAGGTATAGGGTTTCTCGCGCTGCACGAGGTCCATACGCAAATGCTCCATATCGGCTCCCACCAACTTGGCATCTCCCTGGTTGCTCACGGCATAGGTAGCAAATACCGGTGCCGAGTTACCCGGGCCGAAGGGCTGGAAACGGTTGAGTTGGCGGTTGAACTCGGGTGTGATATCCGAGAAGAGGAGAGGCGAGTCGATATCCACCTGCGGAACCAGAGTCTGCGGGTCGATATTCTTCTCGACATAGTCGTTGAAGCGGCGAGTGAACTCCTCGACATTCTCGGGTTTCATCGTGAGGCCCGCTGCGTACATGTGTCCGCCGAAGTTCTCGAGCAAATCCGAGCACGACTCCACAGCCTGATAGAGGTCAAAGCCCTGAATCGAGCGCGCCGAGCCGGTAACCAGTCCGTTGCTCATCGTCAGCACCACTGTCGGGCGATAGTAGGTCTCGATAAGGCGCGATGCCACGATGCCCACGATACCCTTCATCCACTTGGGATTGTAGATGACCGTACTCTTTCTCGCCTTAAGTTCGGGGTTGCTCTCGATGTAGTTGTGAGCCTCGAGCGTAACCTTGCGGTCGATATTCTTGCGGTCTTGGTTGAACGAGTCGACGTCGTTACCCAGCTCGATTGCCATCTTGGCATCACCCTCAATCAGCAGGCTCACAGCAGCGTGTCCGCCCGAGGGGGCTGCGTTCTCATCGTTCTGGTCCATACGCATACGGCCCGCAGCGTTGATGCGGGGGCCAATCTTGAAGACGATGTCGTCAATCGAGATGGTGTGGCTATCCAGTCCGCAAATCTTGATAATGGAGGACAAGCCCTCCGAGGGCGAAGAGTTGAGTTTCTGCAATCCGTAGTGTGCCAAAACTCGGTTCTCGTCGCTCAACGGCACGATGTCGCTGGCGATACTTACCACCAACAGGTCGAGCAGATGTGTAATTTGCTCGAAGGGGATGCCGTTCTTCTGGGCATACGCCTGCACAAGTTTGAAACCAACGCCGCATCCCGACAGCTCGTCAAACGGATAGTGACAATCGGGACGCTTGGGGTCGAGGACAGCCACCGCACGAGGAATCTCGTCGGCGGGGAGGTGATGGTCGCAGATGATGAAATCTACGCCTTTCTGCTTCGCATAGACAACCTTCTCGGTGGCCTTGATACCGCAATCCACAGTAATCACAAGGCTCACACCCTTGCGGGCTGCAAAGTCGATACCCTTCACCGAGATACCATAACCTTCGGTATAACGGTCGGGGATGTAGAAGAGCAGATTGGTGTGACCTATCTGGCGCAGGAATTTGTATACCAACGCCACAGCGGTCGTGCCATCTACATCATAGTCGCCATAGACCATAATCTTCTCGCCATTGCGCACAGCCTGCTCAACGCGGGCTACTGCCTTGTCCATATCCTTCATCAGGAACGGGTCGTGCAGATGCGTAAGACTCGGATGGAAGAATCTGTCTGCCTTTTCTACGGTGTCTATGCCTCTTTGTACCAGTAGGTTAGCCAACACGGGTGCAATACCCAATGCAGCAGAGAGGCTCTCCACTGCCCGGGTCTCGCCCTGCGGTTTGACCACCCATCTTTTGTTTATGGGCATAATCTTTAATTTTTATATATTTTAACATTCAAATTTTTGCTTAAATTGTTAATAACCAACCCTTTGACCTCTTCAATATCGGGAGCCGAGCCCAACTCGAGCTCCATCGAGGTCACCCCCTTGTCGGTAAATCCGCAGGGGTTTATATGGTTGAAGTAGCGCAGATCTGTCGCCACGTTGAGCGCAAATCCGTGCATGGTAACAAAACGTGAAGCGCGCACTCCTATTGCGCAAATTTTACGCAAATTTCGCTCCTCGGCACTCCCAAGCCATACGCCCGAGGCCCCGGCCAGACGACCGGCCTCGATGCCGTAGTGGGCCACAGTGTCGATGACGCTCTGCTCGATGGCATCGATATAGTCGCGCAAGCCTATGCCCAAACGCTCGATGTCGAGAATGGGGTAGCCCACAATCTGACCCTCGCCATGAAAGGTTACATCTCCTCCGCGGTCGATGCGGTAAAAGTCGGCGCCAATACTGCGCAGGTACTCCTCGCCCAGCAGCAGGTTGCTCTCCTTGCCATTCTTGCCGAGGGTGTAGACCGCAGGGTGTTCGACTATCAGCACCGTGCCAATGCTCTCATCATTCTCGGCAGCACCTGAGCGTACCTTGGACTTGCGCTCGATAAGAGCGTCAAAGAGCGAGCGCTGTAAATCCCAGCACTGCAAGTAGTCCATACGACCAAGGTCTTTGTACCAAGCAAACACGTTTTATTCCTTTTGCCCATCGGTTTGGTTACCGACACTCTTCGCCCAACATGTGGCTCAAAGCGGCAAATTCCCCGATGGCTATTTTACGCCATTAACGCTCTCCAAAGCCTCCTCTGCCAAGTACGAAGAACGCACCAGAGGTGCACTCGCACAGTAGGAGAAGCCCATCTCAAGAGCCTGTTGCTTGTACCAATCGAATTTCTCGGGAGTGATGTATTCCGCAACGGGATAGTGCTCCAAAGTCGGTCGAAGGTACTGACCGAGGGTCACAATCTTCACGCCCGCATCACGCAAGTCGCGCAGAGTCTGCAACACCTCATCATCGCTCTCGCCCAAACCGACCATAATACCGCTCTTGGTCACAGCACCCTGCTGGGCAAGGTGTCTTAGCGCAGCCAAACTCGTAGCATACTTTGCTCTCAAGCGCACAAGCGGCGTAAGTCGCTGGACGGTTTCGATGTTGTGCCCAACAATGTCGGGCTTCGATGCCAACACCACATCCAAAAGTTCGGGGCGGGCATCCAAATCGGGAATAAGGAGCTCAATTGTTGCGTTAGGATTCTTCGCTCGGATAGCCTCGACGGTCTGCGCCCAATGCGCAGCACCCCCATCGGGCAAATCGTCGCGAGTAACAGAAGTTACGACAACGTGTCGAAGTTGCATCAAAGCAACACTCTCGGCTATATGTTGCGGCTCGTCCGCATCGGGAGCCAATGGCCTGCCCGACTTTGTCGCACAAAAGCGGCAACTGCGAGTACAGATATCCCCCAAAATCATAAATGTAGCTGTTCTCTTGCTCCAGCACTCCGACTTGTTTGGGCACATTCCGCTACTGCAAATGGTGTGTAGCGAGTGGCGTTTTACAATTCGGTCAACCTCCGCATAGGTGGCGGTGTCGTGAAGCTTGATCTTCAGCCAATGGGGTTTTCTCTGCAAGTTTACCTCGTCATACAACTTCGGCATTTTAAGTTCATTATTTTCCAATTGGCACAAAAATAGCGATATTTTTCTGTAAATCCAAAAAAATATCACCTTCACCCCTAAAAAAGAGTCTGTTTTGACTATTTGCCACAAAATTTACCGCCAAATCTTTGGCCATTAGCCGTTAGCCATTAGCCATTGGCTTTTCCCCAGTTCTCCCCAGTTACCCCAGTTCTCTGGGTTAGATGGGGACACTGGGGAGCGCAGTCTGCGACTGCTTATGTGGAGAGTGGGGACACTGGGGATTATGAGTTAGTTGAGAACATTTTTTTTGTTTTCGGGACTTTGTGGTATCCGCAAGGATACTGCAAAATGGGATAAGTGACCTTGGGAGTTTACTCACAAAAGGCTACTTCTCCCGTTTTGATTATTGTCGTAGACAACCAAAGCCCCGCAACCTAAAACTTAAACTCTCACATCGTCAAGTTCCTCGAAACGTAGTTTCGATTAAAAGGTTTTGGTGCCGCTTTTTTCGAAAAGCGGCAGTTGCCCGAATGGCAAACTGGCAAAGGCACTTTTTCTAAAAGGTGCGAAGACGAAAGTTTTTGCACGCCCTGCTTTTTTCAAAAAGCGGGCAAATAAAAAGGAGCAAAAGTGGGAGGGAGGGGGTTATTTCTCGAAGATATTAAATCGCGAGAGGAGTGGATTTTTCCTATCGAGGAGCAGGAACTCCACCAGCAGCAGTGCCAGGGCAATCCATAGCAGGTAGTGGAATTGTTCGTTATACTCTTCGAAGCGAAGGGTGGTCATCTCGCCTTTCTCCAACTCGTTGATTTTCTGTACTATCTCCGCAAGGCCGATAGATTGTTTCGAGGCGCGGACATAGGCTCCGTCAGTTATTGAAGCGATCTGCTCGAGCATCGATTCGTTGAGTTTCGACACGACCATTTCGCCCTTCGGGTCGCGGATAAAGTCGCCATCTATGCGGATTGGTGCGCCCTCGGGAGTTCCGATACCGATAGTAAAGATTTTCACACCCTGCTCGGCAGCCTGTTTTGCCACATCGAGGGCGTTGGAGTCGTGGGTCTCTCCATCGGTAATAAGAATCACAGCACGGCTGCGGTCGCCATCCTGTGCGAATGAGAGCATTGCCATCGAGAGGGCCTTGCCTATGGATGTTCCCTGCTCCGATACGAGGTTGGGCGATATGCGCTTGGCAAATGCCTGTGCCATACGGTAGTCGGAGGTTATCGGCAGCTGAACTTTCGCCTCGCCGGCAAAGACAATCACACCCACACGCTCCTGGTTGAGCCCCTCGAAGAGCTTGTCTATGGCATATTTGGTACGTTCGAGGCGGCTCGGCTCAAAATCCTCGGCCAGCATCGAGTTCGACACATCGACTGCAATCATTATCTCGACACCCTCGCTCTTCTCCTCGCGCAACTTGGAGCCGAATTGGGGTCGTGCCGCAGCAAAGACGACCAGCGTAAGCGCCACAACAAAGATTGAAAATTTCAGATGGTTGCGGGCATACGACACGCCCGAAGTCAGTTCGCGCACGGTGACAGCGTTTCCAAATCGAGCCAATGCCCTGCGGCGGCTCACAACTGCCAATATGTAGCCGAGAATTGCCACCGGCACTAATGCCAGCAAGTATAATAATTCGGGGTTTGCAAATCGGAACATATCGCTTACGGTATTCGTTTAAGTACTAAGTATCTCATCAAAAATTCCAACACCAGGGCTGCTATGGCTGCCAGTGCGAAGGGCAGGAACTCCTCGTGCAGAGTCGTGTGGTGCGACACTTCGACCTTACTCTTCTCGAGGGAGTTGATTTGGTCGTAGATAGCAGCGAGTTTCTGCTTGTCTACGGCACGGAAGTATTGACCTCCGGTCTGCTCGGCAATCGAGGTGAGCACCTCCTCGTCAATCTCAACATCGGCCATTACAACCGTCTGGTTACCAAACATATCCGTTGCGGGATAGGGGGCCTGTCCGCGAGTGCCGACACCTATGGTGTAGACACGGATGCCATACTCCTTGGCAATCTGGGCAGCGGTGAGGGGCGAGATCTGTCCGCGGTTGTTCACTCCATCCGTGAGCAGGATTATGACCTTACTCTTGGCATCGCTCTCGCGCAGTCGGTTTATCGATGTTGCCAAGCCGTTGCCTATCGCCGTACCATCCTCGATAACTCCGCTTCGGATGCGAGCCAGCATTGTCTGCAGGGTGCTCTGGTCGGTGGTCAGGGGGCTCTGCGTGAGCGACTCGCCCGCAAAGACAACCAATCCTATGCGGTCGGTGGGGCGGTCTGCCACAAACGAGGCTGCAACCTCCTTGGCTGCGGTGATGCGGTCGGGCTTGAAATCTTGAGCCAACATCGAGGTCGAGACATCTATCGCCAAGACGATGTCTATACCCTCGGCATTGGTCTTGGTGTTATGCTCGGCAGACTGCGGTCGCGCTACGGCAACGATAAGCAGAGCCACTGCAGTGCAACGCAATACAAAGGGCATATGGCGCAAGTAGTAGCGTACTGTCTTGGGAGCGTTGTGCACTCCCGAGACGCTCGATATGCGGATTGTTGCGCCGCCCTGCATCGTGCGCCAGATGTAGTAAGCCGTCATCGGCACCAGTGCGGTGAGCAACCATAATATATGTGGGAAAGCGAACTCCATCTTCTACCAATTTTTATTTCCAAACACAACCACTCCCTGCTTCTCCTTGACCTTCTCCTGGGTCTTATCCTCTTGAGCCTGGATAGCCTCCAACATAGCCTCACGCTCCTGGGGCGAGATTCCGCCCTGGGGCTGCTGCTGACCCTCGCCCTGCTCCTCCTTGTCGGGCTTGCCGTTCTGGTCCTGGTCGGGGTTTTGATTTTGGTCGTCTTGTTGTTGGTTATCCTTGTTTTGGTCTTGGTTATCCTGCTGGTTTTGGTCGTTCTGGTTTTGGTTGTTTTGTTGCTGATTATCTTGGTTTTGCTCCTTGTTGTCCTGATTTTGCTGCTCTTGCTGCTGTTGCTGCTCGAGCATCTTCTTGGTGTAGGCGTAGTTGTACTTCGCCTCCATGTCCTCAGGGTTGAGCCTTAATGAGTTGCGGTAACTCTCCAGCGCCTCCTGCAACTTCTGCTGCATAAATTGGGTGTTGCCGAGGTTGTAGTAAGCCTCGGCACGCTCCTTGTCGGTGCGGGTCGAGTCGGTCACAAAACCCTTGAGAGTCTGCTCGGCCTTGTCGTATCGCTCCGAACGGAAGAGAGCATTCGAGAGGTTGTAGCCCGCCTCGAAGCAGTTGGGCACCGCCTCCAATGCACGAGTGTAACTATCGACACTCGCCTCATAACGCTCGCGACCAAACTGGCGATTACCCTTGCGCACCAATCCTCGCTCGGGCATATTCTGAGCCATAACAAACGATGCCGCCAGAGCCAAAACTGCTGTGAATATCAACTTCTTACTCATATCTGCACCGCTATTTTATTTTGTTTATCACCGCCTGTACATCCTCCTCTTCGGTGGTTGGCTCAACAGGTTTGGTCTCCTCGACAAAGTAGTAAGCCTTCGAGTATGCGCTCTCGTTCTGCTCGGCATCGGGCTCGAACTTGGCGAACTTGGCAAGGTCGGCATCACGCAACACGCTCATCAGGTCGACCGAACACTTTGTCGGCATCTCGACCTCGCGCACAGCCTCGGCAATCTCATCGGTAGTCATCTCCATAGCTCCCACTTCGTAACGACCAGCCAGGTATGTGCGCAGGATATCCGACAGCCCCGAATAGTACTCCTTGTGGAGGTTATTCTGCCAAAGTTTGCGGTTGTGTAACTCCTCGAGCGCACGAATAGCCACTATGTGTGCCGGCTCGGGGGGTGCGGGGGTGAAGAGGCTCTTGATTGTCTTGCCTCGCGAGTGGAGCCAGCGCACCAAGCCATAAATTGCTGCCGCCAAAATCACCGCTGCCAGCAGTGCCCACAACAGATAGTCGCTGATTTCGCGGAACTTGAACTTCAGTGTCTTTTGGGGCTTGATGTCGAATATGGCGTGTGAGGTGGAGTCTATTTGGAATGTGCCGACATTGAGTATCGCCTCATCGTTGCTCGAGAGGGTGTCGATAATGTTCTTGTCGGCATAGAGTACCTTAGCGGTGCCCATAGCGATACGACCCTCCTCGAAGGCTGCCATTGTGTAGCGTTTGCGCAGATGCAGGCGGCGCCCTTCGCGCGAGATGGTGTCCACGGGATGGCTCTCGACAAGCTCGATACCGCCCTTCGGGTCGGCCTCGAACTCGGGAAAGGCAATCTCCTGCACCATATCCTTCTCGACATCTATGATATATGTAAAGCGGTCGCCAATCATAATGCTATCGGGCTCGATGCGGGAGGTGATGCGTGGAGTATCGGTCGCTCCAAACGCCAAAGCCGACACACACAAAGCCGACACGCAGATTGTTATATATCGCAAAAACTTCATCGCTGTTTGAAAAGTTTTATCAGTTCGGCCACATAGTCGCTGCCGGTCGAAATCGATGCAGTGTCTATGCGGTTATGTTTCAGCATGGAGAGTATTGCCTCACTGTGGTTGCGCCACGCTTCGGCATAGTGCTCTCTGATGCGAGCCGAAGAGGTATCGACCCACTCCTTGCGCCCCGTCTCGGCATCCTGCAACTCGATAATTCCCACATCGGGCAACTCCGCCTCGCGGGGGTCGGTGACACGGATGGCGACAATATCGTGCTTGCCTCCGGCAATCTTCAGTGCATCGTTCAACTCCTCGCGGTCGCTTGCCGGGTCCATAAAGTCCGAGAGCACGAAGGTCGTGCATCGCTTCTTGTTGACACTCGTAAGGAAACGAATAGGCTCCGAGAGGCGTGTGCGCTGCGATTCGGGCTCGAAGCCGATAAGTTCGCGGATAATCATCAGCACATGGCTCTTGCCCTTCTTGGGCGGGATAAACTTCTCGACCTTGTCCGAGAAGAAGATGCAACCCACCTTATCGTTGTTCTGCGCTGCCGAGAAGGCGAGCACAGCGGCAATCTCGGTGATGATATTCTTCTTGGTGCGCTCCTCCGAGCCGAATAGGCGTGAGCCGCTGACATCGACCACAAGCATCATCGTCAACTCGCGCTCCTCCTCGTAGACCTTGATGTGGGGTTTGCGAGAACGAGCCGTCACGTTCCAGTCGATATCTCGCACATCGTCACCCGGGCGATACTCCCTCACCTCGGCAAAGGACATACCGCGACCTCGGAATGCCGTATGATACTTTCCTGCGAAGATCTCGTTCGACAATCCGCGCGTCTTAATCTCGATTTTGCGGACACGCTTGAGGATATCGTTTTCGTTCTGTTGCATCGGTTGCCGCTAAGGAACGATTACGTTGTTCAGAATGTCGGTAATAATCTCCTCGGTCGAGATATTCTCGGCCTCGGCCTCGTAGGTCAGACCGATGCGGTGGCGCAGTACATCGTGACATACGGCACGCACATCCTCGGGGATAACATATCCTCTGCGGCGGATGAAGGCGTATGCTCGTGCAGCCTTCGCCAACGAGATACTTGCACGGGGCGAGCCTCCATAGGCGATAAGCGGGCGCAGACGCTCGAGGTTGTACTCTGCCGGCTCGCGAGTGGCGAAGATGATGTCGATGATGTACTTCTCAATCTTCTCGTCCATATAGACCTCCTCGACAACCTTGCGAGCCTTGACAATATCCTCGGGTGTGATGACCTTCTGTACCTCGGGCATACCTGCACCCGAGAGATTCATGCGCACAATCTCACGCTCCTCCTGCTTCTTGGGGTAGGTAATCTTTGCCTTGAGCATAAAACGGTCGACCTGAGCCTCGGGTAGCGGATAGGTACCCTCCTGCTCCAAGGGGTTCTGGGTTGCCAACACGAGGAATGGCTCGGGCAGTTTGTAGGTGCTGTCGCCGAGTGTCACCTGTCGCTCCTGCATCGCCTCGAGCAGTGCCGACTGCACCTTTGCAGGCGAGCGGTTAATCTCGTCAGCCAACACGAAGTTTGCGAATACGGGGCCCTTCTTAACGGTGAAATCCTCGCTCTTTTGCGAATAGATAAGCGTACCCACCAAGTCCGCCGGAAGCAAGTCAGGGGTAAACTGTATGCGCGAGAAATCGGCATCTACGGCCTTAGCGAGGGTTGTGATTGCGAGGGTTTTAGCCAATCCGGGAACGCCCTCCAGCAGAATGTGTCCATTCGAGAGCAGACCGATAAGCAGCGTGTCGACCAAGTGGGTCTGGCCAACTATAACCTTCGACATTTCATTACGCAGCGTATCGACAAAGAGGCTTTCGCGCTCGATACGCTCGTTGAGTTCTTTGATGTTTACTACTTCACTCATATTGTGGTGTGTGTTTGTTTCAATGGTATATCCTTAACGCAAAAAGCGCAAATATGTTGCGAATTTAATAAATTTTCGTCAAAAGTTCCAAATTTTCGCTATTCTCATCCATTGCAGAGAGGTGTGGGGTGGCGATATTGTAAAAAACGAGAGAAAAAGTTTCGCCACCAAGCGAAATGTTAGTACTTTTGTGGCGTATGATGGAATCGCAAATTTTACAGGGACTCAACCCCGCACAACGTGATGCGGTCGTGAACTACGACTCGCCCTCGCTTATTGTTGCCGGTGCCGGCTCGGGTAAAACCCGAGTGCTGACCTCGCGCATAGCCTACATGATAGAGCAGGGAGTGGCACCTCACAACATTCTGGCACTGACTTTTACCAACAAGGCTGCCGAGCAGATGCGTACCCGCATCGAGGCTATGATTGGCCCTCGCAGCCGCTATCTGCGTATGGGTACGTTCCACTCCGTTTTTGCGCGAATACTGCGTGAAAATGCCGAGCGCATAGGCTTCCCCGAGAGCTTTACGATTTATGAGCCTACGGATGTGAAAAATCTGCTCAAAACCGTCGTCAAGGAGCTCAACCTCGATGAGGATAAGTATAAACCCAACCTGCTCGCTTCGCGTATCTCGTATGCCAAGAACTGTTTGGTAACCCCGGGAGCCTATATCGCAAACCCCTCATACGGAGCCGAAGATCGCCAAAAGCAGATCCCCGAGTTCGGCAACATCTACAACATCTACTGTGCCCGCTGCAAGCAGAACGGAGCGATGGATTTCGATGATTTGTTGCTGCAAACCAACATCTTGCTGAAGGATTGCCCTGATGTGCTGGCAAAGTACCAGGAGTTGTTCCAATATGTTCTGGTCGATGAGTATCAGGATACCAACTTTGCACAATATGTCATCATCCGCCGCCTGTCGCAACTCCACTCGAGGGTCTGCGTGGTGGGTGATGATGCTCAGTCAATCTATTCGTTCCGCGGAGCGAAAATCGAGAATATCTTGAGCTTCAAGCGTGATTACCCCGCAGCCAAGGTCTTCAAACTCGAGCAGAACTATCGCTCGACACAGACCATTGTCGAGGCTGCCAACTCGGTCATCAAGCACAACTCCCGCCAAATGGAGAAGAAGTGCTTCTCGGAGGGTGCGAAGGGTGCTCCGGTGCGCCTGTTCCGTGCCTATACCGACCGCGAGGAGGCCGAACTTGTTGTGAATGATATGCGCGACAAGGTGCGCCAGAACGGCACCGACTGGAATGAGGTGGCAATCCTCTACCGCACCAACAACCAATCCAAAGCCTTCGAGGATGCATTGCGCCGCCGAGGTATTCCCTACCGCATCTATAAGGGTAACTCCTTCTACGACCACAAGGAGGTGAAGGATATGCTGGGCTATATCCGCCTGATTATCAACCCGCGCGATGATGAGGCCTTCAAGCGAATTGTGAACTATCCCGCCCGAGGTATTGGCGATACCACCGTGCAACGCATCGAAGCTATAGCCCGCCAACGCGGAGTGTCGATGTGGGAGGCGGTCGATACGCTTGTGGCAGAGCCTGTTACCGACACTGTTACTCGTGCCATTGTGCGCAAGGTTGCCGAGTTTGTCGAACTTATTCGCTCGCTGTCGTTGGCGCGTACCGATAAGGGTCTTTATGAGTTTGGCGAGGAGGTGGCGACCCGCTCGGGAATACTTGCCGCCTATCGTGTCGAGAACACCCCCGAGGCGCAGAGTGCAGTCGACAATATCGAGGAGTTGCTCAATACAATGCAGCTCTTCAACGAGCAGCGCGAGGCCGAGATTCGTAACGGCGAGCGTGAGGAGTCGGAGGTGGCAACCATCGAAGAGTGGTTGCAGAGCGTGATGCTGATGACCGACATGGACAACGAGGATGAGCAGGAGCAGCACAAAGTTACGCTGATGACCGTTCACTCGGCCAAAGGTCTTGAGTATGAGTTTGTCTACATTGTGGGCTTGGAGGAGAATCTCTTCCCCTCGCAGCGGGCGATGGAGACCCCCGATGGTCTGGAGGAGGAGCGCAGATTGTTCTATGTGGCGCTGACCCGAGCCAAATGCGAGGCTATGCTCTCCTATGCCGAGATGCGCTTCAAGTGGGGAAATATGGAGTTCTCGCAACAGAGCCGTTTCCTCTCGGAGATTGATGAGGCTTACATCGAGGCCGACTTCGAGATTAAGCGCAACTCTCGCCCCATGCAGTCGTTCAACGAGTCCGGCAATCGTGTCAATAGCGAGGGTCGTACCGCTGTCGAGGAGTTGCGCAAGCGATTTGACTACCGATTCAAAAATAAGCCACAAGAGCCCGCTAAGCCTTCACGCCCCAACCCTGCAATTGTCGAGCCGGTGCGCACCTCGACCGATGGTATGCGCCGATTGGGCATCTCGCGCAAGGTGGAGGAGGGGGCAACCCCGCCGAAGGCAGCCGTGCCGTGTAGTTATGCCGTGGGCGAGAGGGTCGAACACCCGAAGTTCGGTGCCGGAGTGATACGTCACATCGAGGCACTCGCCACCGACCATAAACTTATCGTGGAGTTTGGTGGAGGTTATGGCGAGAAGACTCTGCTGGCCAAGTTCGCAAAACTTACGAAATTGTAGAGGATTATGCGTCTGAAAGAGCGTTACGAGGCAATTATAGCCTACTTCCAAGAGAGTATGCCTGTGGCGGAGAGTGAGCTCGACTTTCGCACGCCGTTCGAGTTGTTGGTGGCGGTGGTACTCTCGGCTCAATGCACCGACAAGAGGGTTAATATGACCACTCCGGCACTATTCGAAGCCTACCCGACAGCCGAGGCGATGGCCGAGGCATCGGTTGAGGAGATTTATGGCTACATTAAGAGCATCTCCTATCCCAACAACAAGGCCAAGCACCTGGCGGCGATGTCGAGGATGTTGGTCGAGGAGTTCGGGGGCGAGGTGCCCAGCGACCGTGAGCAGCTGCAACGACTGCCGGGCGTAGGTCGCAAGACGGCCAATGTTGTGGGGGCGGTGCTGTGGCAAAAGGAGGTTATGCCGGTCGATACGCACGTCTTCAGGGTGTCGGCTCGCATAGGCCTTACGCGCAACGCCAAAACCCCGCTGCAGACCGAATTGCAACTCGAAAAGAATATCCCTTCGCACCTCTTGCCTATCGCTCACCACTGGTTGATTTTGCATGGGCGATATGTCTGCACGGCCCGCTCGCCGAAGTGTGTGGAGTGCGGAATTTCGGAGTGGTGTAAATATTTTTCGACAAAAAAGACTAAAAATCAATTGTAAAGCGTTATCTTTGCGCGCTAACTAAAATTAAAAAACTAAGAGAAAATGAAAAATCTGTTCAAATTGGCTTTGTGTGGTCTGGCATTCGTGCTGGCAGCTTGTACCAATGGTGGAGACGAAATTGACGACAACAAGCCGACAGGCATCACCTACAAGAGTTGTGAGGATAAGATGGAGATTAAGGGTGAGGCTCAGCAGGTAACCATCACCATCACTGCCGATGCAGCTTGGGAGGCAAAGGTGTCGCAGACCCGAATTGCAACCATCTCTTCGGGTGCGAGCGGTGAGGCCGGAACTCACGATATCGTGTTGGATTTTACCGAGAATGCTACAGCATATTCGCGTAACCTGACTCTTACCGTCAAGGTTGCAGGCGTGGCTGAGCAGATTACCCTCTGCCGCTTTACGCAGTTGTCGATTAGTGCTAAGGGTACTGATGCAAATGTTAACAAGAATTACACTTGGGCATTACTCGACAAATACTATCTCTGGAACAAGGATTTGCGTGACAAGGGCGCTCCGAAGTGGGATCAGGCTTATGACGACTTCCTCGATAGCGCACTGCGCTCTATCAATACCAACACTATGGATGGCTACCTCTACTCTCCGGCGAGCGGTGCTCCCTACTGGGTTTACTATTCGTACATCCAGCGCACGACCCCCTCTGCTAATAGCGTAACTCGTGCCGAGAAGGCCTTCTATCAGGGTTATGGTGCTTCGGTGTATGGTATTCAGTTTGATGCTGGTGCAATCCATTTGGCTGTTGAGTATGTCTATCCCGACTCTCCGGCAGCGAAGGCAGGTTTGAAGCGAGGTGATTTTATTGCCAAAATCAATGGTGTAGCCCTCAATGAAAACAACTGGGTAGATTATCTTATCGACACCTTTATCTATGAGGTGCCTGTGGGAACCGTTTGCAATATGGAGGTTCAGGAGTTCAACTGGACGACATTTGCTTTGACCGCTCCCCGTCAGGTGACTATGACAGCGGCTTCGTATTGTGAGAATCCGGTGATTTATTACGATGTATTCACCTTCAAATCGACTCAAAACGAAAACAAGCAGGTTAATATCGCCTATATGGTCTACAACATCTTTGAGGCGGCATTTGATGATGAGATTAAGAAGGCATTTGACCTCTTTACACAGGCCTCGACCGAGAACCAAAAGCCTATCGAGTACCTTATCCTCGACCTTCGTTACAATGGTGGTGGTAATGTATCATCGTGCTGCTATCTCTCGAGCTTGATTGCTGGAAACAAGGCTCTCAAGGGTGGTAATCCTCAAGTCTTTATGTATCACCGCTTCAACGATGAGCGTATGGCTGAGCAGGGTCGAGATAGGAACGATTACACCACTTACAAGGCTGATTTGTTCGACAAGAGTGCCGCTTCGGCTTACAACTTCCCTCTCAAGGAGGTCTACGTTATCGGTACCTTCGATACCGCCTCTTCGAGCGAGATGTTGATTAACGCACTGCGCGGTATCGGCATGAAGGTTACTCTGGTTGGTCAAACCACCAACGGTAAGAATGTGGGTATGGAGGTATTCAATACACAGTCGAGCGGTAGCCCGATTGATGGCAATCACTACATCTTCGCTCCTATCACCTTCCAGTCGTATAACTGCAACGGAGAGTCTGACTACGATAACGGCTTTACGCCCGATATTCACTGTAAGAAATCGGATTGGGATGGTATGCCTCCCGTGGATTGGGGTACATTCACAGTTGATGTGAAGGGTGACCGTCCGGGTGAGACTCAAGCTATCTTGGCAGACTTCTTCTCGGTGGCTTTGAACGACCTCTTGACCAAGGAGTTCTCGGCACAGTCGAGTGTGAAGCGTCTTGCAATGCCTTCGGAGGGCAGTATGCCGAAGGTTGCCACTCGTTTGGCTTCGCCCGAGCGTAAGAGCAACATCCTCCGCCAGAATGCTTGGATGTTGGCAGAGGAGGAGTAATCTCGCCTGTTGTCTGTATCGTAAATAGTTAAATAGGGAGTGGTATTTTGCCATTCCCTATTTTCTTACTATATTTGCAACGTATGAATCTTTCACAAGATAATTTGAAGGCGGCGAGGGAGTTGCTGTGTGGCGCTCCGCTCCGTGTAGTTGTGGTGTCGCATACCAATCCGGATGGCGATGCCATAGGCTCATCACTCGCCCTGCGCGAGGCGCTGGTGGCGCAAGGTCACGATGTGACATGTATAGTCCCCAATAGGTTCCCTTACTATTTGGATTGGATTCCGAATATCAAGCATCTGTTGATTTTCAAATCGGACCGCGATGCGGCTATTGAGGCTGTTCGCGATGCGGAGGTGATTATATGTGCCGATATGAGTATGCTCTCGCGCCTCGATGAGTTGGGTGAGGTTATCGCTTCGAACACAGCAGCGAAGCGAGTGCTGGTGGATCACCATCTGAATCCCGACCCCACCTTCGATGTGATGTTCTCGCATCCCGAATCGTCGAGTACGGCATTTTTGGTCTACTGCATCATTGTCGAACTCTTTGGCAAGGAGGCCATAACGCCCACAATGGCCGAGCAGCTCTATGTGGGAATGATGACCGATACGGGCAACTTCTCGTTCTCGTTCCTCACGCCCGAATTGTTCCGTGCGGTGGCAGATTTGTCGGAGACGGGAATCAACATTCCGCAGATTTACAACAATGTCTATAACTCCTTCACCGAGAGTCGTGCACGCCTGTTTGGCTATGTCATCAACCGCAAGATGAAGACCCTGCACAAGGGTACGGTGGCATATATGTCGCTTACGGAGGAGGAGATGCGCCGCTTCTGGTTCCAACAGGGTGATTCGGAGGGCTTTGTGAATTATCCGCTGACGGTCAAGAAGATGAAGATGTCGGCCATATTTATTGAGCACCACGACTTTATTCGTGTGTCGTTGCGCTCGAGAGGTAATGTCGATGTCAATGAGTTTGCAAATCGATACTTCAATGGTGGCGGACACAAGAACGCTGCCGGCGGTAAGTCGTTTGTGTCGATGGAGGAGACCATTGCCCACTATATCGCCTCGGTGAAAGAGTTCGTTGAGGAGGGAGGTCTGTCCAAAAAGGATTAAAATGTGTGCAAATGGTGATTTTTCAATACCTTTGCAGACCCAATATAACGGAAAAGAGAGATGATTAAAATCTATATGCGCCTGCTTGGTTTTGCCAAGCCTATCGGTAGATATGCAGTGCCCTACTTCTTCTATGCGGCTCTGCATGCGCTGTTCAACACCTTCAACTATGCGATGATTATCCCCATCCTGAACGCAATGTTCTCGGAGGGGTTTGTCTTCCGCCCGGTCTACACGATGCCCGCCATCGGGTTTAATGAGGCGGCACTCAACGAACTGTTGGCCTATGGCTATACGATGCTCTTTGGCGAGGAGTTCAAGATGACCTACATCTTGGCACTGTTGGCTGCGGTGTTGATTGTGATGAACTTGCTGAGCAACCTCTTCCGCTACTTGAGTGGCTACACCGTGGAGTCGATGCGTGCCAATACCATTCAGCAGATGCGCAACCAGATGTTCGACAACATTATCGGTATGAATGTCGGCTACTTCAGCGATCAGCGTAAGGGCGACATTATCTCGCGTATCACTTCGGATGTGTCGGTTGTGCAGTTCTGCATCACCAACACCTTGCAAGTTGCCTTCCGCGAGCCGTTCCTCATCATCGGCTACTTGGTGCTGATGCTCAACATATCGTGGGAGCTGGCACTCTTCTCGGTGTTGTTCCTGCCGGTGGTGGGTCTGATTATCGGTAGCATTGTTAAGAAGTTGCGTCATCCGGCAAGCAAGACCCAGAAGAAGATGGGCGAGTTGGTGAGCGTTCTCGACGAGTCGCTCTCGGGAGTGAAGATTATCAAGACCTATACGGCAACCGAGTATATCAAGGAGAAGTTCCACGCCCTGAGTGCCGAAATCAAGTCGCTCTCGCTCTGGATGGCTCGCCGTCAGCAGCTGGCTTCGCCTATGAGCGAATACCTCGGCATTACGGCAGTGGCTGTGATTTTGGTCTTCGGAGGCTCACTGGTGATGAAGGGATCGATGAGTGCAGCCGGATTTATAGCCTTCATCGCAGCCTTCTCGCAGATTACTCGCCCCGTGCGCTCGTTTATCGACCAATTTGCCAATATCAACCAGGGTGTGGCCGCCGGTGAGCGTATCTTCGCAATCATCGATGCCAAGCCCGAGATTACCGACAAGGCTGATGCTGTGGAGTTTGAGGGGCTGAAGGAGAAGGTCGAGTTCCGCAATGTGCACTTCTCGTATGACGGCACGCGCGAGGTTATCGATGGCATCTCGTTCGAGATTCGCAAGGGCGAAACCGTAGCATTGGTGGGCCCCTCGGGTGGTGGAAAGTCTACGTTGAGCGAGCTTGTGCCCCGCTTCTATGATGCAACCTCGGGCGACATCCTTATCGATGGTCGCAGTATCCGCGACTACAAGCAGGAGAGTCTGCGTGGAGCGATGAGCGTGGTGGCGCAGGAGACCATCCTCTTCAACGACACCATCGAGAGCAACATCGCTCTGGGTCGTGCCGGAGCCTCGCACGAGGAGATTGTCGAGGCGGCGAAGATTGCCAACGCCCACAACTTTATTATGGAGAGCCCCGAGGGTTACCAGACCAATATCGGTGACCGTGGAGCAAAGCTCTCGGGTGGTCAGCGTCAGAGGTTGAGTATTGCCCGTGCTATATTGAAAAATCCCGAGTTGCTGATTTTGGATGAGGCAACCTCGGCACTCGATACCGAGAGCGAGAAGTTGGTGCAGGAGGCTTTGACCTCGCTCTTGAAGGGTCGTACCTCGGTGGTTATTGCTCATCGCTTGAGCACCATCCACAATGCCGACAAAATTATCGTCATCGATGGAGGTCGCATTGCCGAGCAGGGCACTCATGCCGAGCTTATAGCCAAGAATGGTATCTACGCCAAGCTTATCGAGATGCAGAGTCTGACGTAGTCTATTGGATACAACAACAGAGCCGTCACATCCAAAGGTTGTGACGGCTCTGTTTTGATATATACCTTGATTAGAGTACCTCTGCAACTACGAAGGTGCTGCCTCCAACGAAGATTACATCGTTTGCCGTGGCGAGCTCTTTGGCGCGGGCGAGAGCCTTCGCCACCTCGCTGACAACCTCTCCGTGAAGCCCGTGCTCTGCGGCCTTCGATGCGAGTGTTTCGGCATCCAGGGCTCGCTCGATGCCGGCCTGTGTGAAGATGTAGTGGGCATCGGTGGGGAAGAGCGGCAGGATTGCCTCTATATCCTTATCCTTCACAAAGCCGAGTACACAATATAATTTATCGCACTTCAAACCCTTCAACTGCTCGGTAACGTAGTGCAAACCATGAGCATTGTGACCGGTGTCGCAGATAATGTGCGGCTCGGTCTGGAGTGTCTGCCAACGACCCCGAAGCGAGGTGTCGCCGGCCACGTTATTGACACCCGTAATGAAGGCACGGCGGCTGATTGTCAGCGGAGTCTCCTCGTGCAGATAGTCGGCAACGGTGCATGCGGTCAGCACGTTGTGCTGCTGATAGTCGCCATCCAGGTCGAGCGTGAAGCTATATTTGTATCCGTCACGCACACGAGCAACCTCGATGCACTGCTTATCGCCATCGTGGCTATGATTCTCGATGCGGAAGGTCTGCTCGGCATAAATTACTCTCGACTTGTTGGCTGAGGCCACCTCCTCGAATACGGAGTTATACTCATCGTTGGCCTCTCCGAGCACGAGCGGAATGCTCTTCTTGATGATGCCGGCCTTCTCGGCAGCAATTTTTGGCAGTGTGTCGCCCAGCAGGTCGGTGTGCTCCAAGCCTACGTTGGTCACCACACTCACCGCCGGCAGAATAATGTTCGTAGCATCCAAACGACCACCCAAACCGGTCTCGACAACCACAACCTCGCAGTCGCTTTGTGCAAAGTAGTCGAAGGCCAACGCTGCCGTCATCTCGAAGAACGAGAGGTCGAGTTCGACCATCTTGTCGTGGTGCTTGTCGACAAAGTTTACCACCTTCTGCTTCGAAATCATCTCGCCATCGACCTTGATGCGCTCCCTGAAGTCGCTCAGGTGGGGCGATGTGAACAATCCTGTGCGGTAGCCCGCCTGCTGGAGTATCGAGGCGAGCATGTGCGATACCGAGCCCTTGCCGTTGGTGCCGGCAACGTGAATCGTAAAGTAGTTGCGTTGCGGATTGCCCAGATGGCGACAGAATGCCGTCACACGCTCCAATCCGGGCTTGTAGGCGGTTGCGCCCTTCTCCTGGAATGTGGGCATTGACGAGAAGAGAAACTCGAGGGTTTGGGTGTAATTCATATCGTGAGGGTTTTATTTTACAAGATAGTTTTTGCGGCGAACGCGGTAGGCTACGAAGTATAGTACGCACAACATCGCCACATATCGTGCCAGGCGACCGATGTAATCGCCATAGCGGGTGTAGAGTGTCGTTTTATTGTTCAGAGTTACATCTGCGGTCAGCACTCCGCGCTCCTCCCACTCGAGGCGCTCGCCATCATCACCTCGCTCCGAGATAAATCCCGACACGCCCGTATTGGCGCTACGGGCAATGGCTCGGCGATGCTCGATTGCTCGCAGTCGGCAGAAGGCGAAGAGTCGTTTATGTCCCGGGGTGTTGCCCCACCAGCCATCATTCGATATGACTGCCATAGCCTCGGCTCCCTTGCGGGCAAAGCCACCATAGAAGTCGCCATAGACAGCCTCGTAGCAGATTGCAGGGCCAACCCGCTTGTCGCCATTATCGAAGACCTTAGGCTCTACTCCGACACCCAACTGGCCAACCGTACCACCAAGGTCGATAACCAAGAATTCGAGCATCTTGAAGAGCCACGGCAGAGGCATCTTCTCGACACCTATAACCAAACGTGACTTGTGGTAGATGTCGACCTCGCCTTTGGGTGTGATTTCGAGTGCCGAATTGAAGATATCGTAGTATTCGTTGCCACGTTTGCGGGCCGTGCGGCTCTGCATTCCGGCACGATAGTCGAGCCAGGTGCTCGCTCCGGTGATGACTACAGCCTCGGGATTCTTGGCTTGCAGCACTCCGGCAATTGTGTCGATAATCTCGGTCTGCTCAACGCCGGGCTCGTAGATGTAGTCGGGCAGGGTTGTCTCGGGCAGAGCGATAAAATCGACCCCCTCAGGCACTTCGTTCAATAATTCGAGCATATTGCGCTCCTGCCACTCCGAACTGCTGTGGAACTTATCGTAACAATCGACATTGGGTTGCACCACCGCAATCTTTGCCGTGCGCTCCGAAGGAGTATAGGTCGCATAGATGCAGAGCGAAATCGCTACCGGCACAACCGCCATAACTACGGTTGCTATGCCATATTTGCGACTACGCTTCTTGAAGGTTTCGTAGAGGAGGATGTTGGTCAGCAGTACCCACAACGAGCCTCCGAACACGCCCGTATATTCATACCACTGCACTGCCCACGGCGATTCGGAAAACCCATTGCCGAGGATGAGCCAGGGGAATGAAATCTCGCCCCAGGTGTACCAAAATTCGGTTGTAATCCATCCCGCAACAAGCAGTGTGTAGGCCAATGCTCGGGGAGCCTTTTTCGACACCGTGTGGTAGAGCATAAAGGCGAGCATATTGAGCGTGGTCGAAACCACCGTGGCGGCAATGGGGCCAACAGGCGTAGCGTTCCATATCCACCAAACCGTAGCCACGTTCCATAGCACGAATGTCAGCAGCGACCAGCCGAAGAGCCTCCACCAATCGCGGCGCGTATCGCCGTAAGAGTCGCTAAGCCACAGCAGAGGAGCAAGTCCCGCCAGCGAAGTGAAGCCACTAAAGCCCAGCCACCCCAACGAGAGTAGCAAAACTGAAGAGAGAACGGCTATCAACCTGCGAGAATTCATTAACCTAATTTCTGATATGGTGCAAATTTAATCTTTTTTCGCTAACAGCGAGCATTTTTGACCGATTATTTGAATGGGCTGTCGGGCTCTTTGGCCATCACCCAATAGAAGATGCGGTCGAGGAGTGCCGGAGCGAACTTCTTGACGAAATGGGTGGCTCTGCCCTCAATCTCCATAAGACACAATCGCTTACGCTTGCGAATACCCTTGGCAACAATGAGGGCAACCTGCTCGGGAGTCATCATCTTCGACTCCTCGCGCGGGGTTGTGCCCTGCTGTGAGCCATCGGCTACCAAAGCCGAGAAACGAACATTCGAGGCGGTAAATCCCGGGCAGGCAACCATGACGTGCAGACCCTTCTTGAGGTTTTCGATGCGCACGGTCTCGAGAAATCCGGTCATCGCATACTTCGATGCCGAGTAGCCGGTGCGCCCGGGCAATCCGTGCACTCCTGCCACCGATGAGATGCCGACAAGCGAGCCCCTCGATGCTTGCAGATAGGGTAGCGCATACTTTGAACAGTTGACCGTGCCCCAAAAATTGACATCCATCAGGCGGTGCAATACACCTAAATCGACATCGTCAAAAATTGCTCTCATCGAGATTCCTGCATTGCAAATCAGGATATCAATTCTGCCGAATGCTTCAACGGCCTTCTCTATAAGTGCTTTGCACTCTTGCTCGTTGACGACATCCACTGCGCAGTATGCAGCCTGGCCGCCCTTGGCGCAAATTGCCTCGGTCAGAGCCTTGAGTTTCTCCTCGCTGCGGGCTCCGAGTACAACCTTTGCACCCGCCTCGGCATAACATTTTGCCATCGCTTCGCCAATGCCTGACGATGCTCCGGTGATGATTACGACCTTATCTTTGAGAGTTTTCATAACCAATTATTCAATGTGAATTTTCAATCCGTCATAGGCAAACTCGACCCCCTCGGGCAGTCGGCTCGAAGCCTTGTCGTAGAGTCCTATTTCGTGCGACATGTGGGTCAGATATGCTCTGCGAGGGGCAATCTTCTCGATAAGCCCGAGTGCCTCTGCAACGCAAAAGTGCGAGTCGTGGGGCTCAAAACGCAAGGCGTTTACCACCAAAACTTCGACCCCCTTCAACTTCTCGACCTCCGACTCGGCAATCTCCTTGAAATCGGTCAGATAGCCGAGCTTGCCGATGCGATAGCCCGTAACATCAAATCGTGAGTGGCGGCCCGCAATCGGGAGAATTTCGACCCCGCCAACCTCGAACGGGCGGCTCAAATCTATCGTGTGGAGGTCAATCTCGGGGACTCCGCGATACTTGTTCTCGGCAAAGGCGTAGTCGTAGACCTTCAGCACGGTCTGCGTAGTGTAGGGGGCAGCGAAGATATCTACTCTGTGGATTTCGGGGTAGTCGACAAAGTTGAAGGCTCGCACATCGTCTAACCCCGCAACGTGGTCGGTGTGTCCGTGTGTGAGCAGTATGGCATCTATCCGCCTGACCCCTTCGCGCAACATCTGCTGGCGGAAGTCGGGACCGGCATCGATAACGATACGCACCCCCTCAACCTCGACCATTGCCGAGGTGCGCAGTCGCCTATCGCGCTCATCCTCCGAGCGACACACCTCGCATCGGCAACCTATCACCGGCACACCTTGCGAAGTTCCTGTACCCAAAAATGTCAGTTCCATACAACAAAGATAGTAAAACGAACTAAAAAATGGAAAATAATTGCGAATTGTGGATTGCGAATTGTGAATTTCACTACCTTTGTGTTAGAACAAACTAACGAGAACAATAATGAAACGCAAAGTGCTTTTGACACTGCTTCTGTGCAGTTTTATCTTCACGGCTTCGGCCGATGAGGGAATGTGGCTCCCGAGCCTTATATCGTCACGCATCAAGGATATGCGCTCCAAAGGTTTCCGCCTGACCGAGAAGGATATCTATGATATCAACCGAGCTTCGCTCAAGGATGCTGTGGTGCTCTTTGGTCGTGGTTGTACGGGTGAACTTATCTCGCCCGAGGGCTTGCTGCTGACCAACCACCACTGCGGTTACGGTGCCATTCAGGCACTCTCCTCCCTCGAACACGACTATCTGACATACGGATTTTGGGCGCAGTCGCGCCAGGGCGAGTTGCCGTGTGAGGGTTTGGAGGTGTCGTTCTTGGTGCGAATGGAGGATGTTACCGACCGCATAGCCACCGGCCAAAGCGAGAAGGAGATTATCGCTGCGGCATGCAAGGAGGGCAAGGGCTTCTATGCCCAAATCGAGAATATGTACTACGGCAATCAGAAGTTCCTCTTTGTCTATCGCCGCTTTACGGATGTGCGCCTTGTCGGCACGCCTCCCTCGGCAATCGGTAAGTTCGGTGGCGATACCGACAACTGGATTTGGCCTCGCCACACGGGCGACTTCTCGGTATTCCGCATCTATGCCGGAGCCGACAATGAGCCTGCCGACTACTCGCCACAAAATAAGCCCTACCGCCCCAAACGCCACTTCCCCATCTCGACCAAGGGTGTCAAGGAGGGTGACTTTACGATGATTTACGGCTTCCCGGGCAACACCCAGGAGTATGTGATTTCGGATGCCGTGGACTACATCTACAACATCTCCGACCCGATGAAGATTGCCCTGCGCACCAAGCGCCTTGACATTATCACCAAGGCACAGGAGAGCGACCCCAAGATTCGTATCCAGTATGCTGCCAAGCACGCCTCGATAGCCAATGCGTGGAAGAAGTGGCAAGGCGAGGTGTTGGGTATCAAGCGACTCGGCACGCTCGAAAAGAAGCTTCGCTACGAGCAGGAGTTTGCCTCTTGGGCTGCTTCGCGACCCGAGTACTGCCATCTGCTCGACTCGATGAAGGCTGCCTATAACCGCAATCGCGGACCTTATTATATAGGTGAACTCTATGCCGAAACTGTGATGACTCTCGAGTTGCCCAAAATGGCGGCTATGGCGGCTGCGGGCAAGAGCGTGGTGCAACTTCACAAAGATTTCAACCTGGAGGTCGACCGCGCGCTGGCGAAGGCTATGCTTGCGGAGTTCGTAAGACTTATGCCCGAGGGTAAGCTCCCCGAGGCTTTGGAGGTTAAGGTTGCCCAATTTGGCTCGACCGATGCCTATATCGACCACATCTACAACAACTCCCTCTGCCGCGAGGCGGCTACCGCTGCGCAGTGCGACAAGAGCGACCCTGCAGCAGAGTTTTATGCCATTGTGCGCAAGGAGTATCCCTCTCAGTACCGAGTGCGCAATCTGAGCAATCTGGCCGAAATTCAACGCTGGTATCGTCCCTATCTGAAGGCGCTGATGGAGTGGGACGGCAAGCGTAGTTTCTACCCCGATGCCAACCTCACACTGCGTGTGGCATACGGCTCGGTGGCGGGCTATGAGTATGCCGATGGAGAGTGGCATGTTCCGCAGACAACCATTGACGGCATCATTGCCAAGGATAACCCCGAGATTTACGACTACAATGTGCCGCAACGCCTGCGCGACATCTACCAGAGCAAGGATTATGGTCGTCACGGAGTGATGATTGATGGTCGCAAGAGCGTTCCGGTCTGCTTCCTTGCTACCAACCACACTACGGGTGGTAACTCGGGCTCGCCAATCATCAACGGCCGAGGCGAACTTATCGGCATCAACTTCGACCGCACTTGGCGTTCGACAATGAGTGATGTGGAGTTCGACCCCACGATTTGCCGTAATATCTCGGTCGACATACGTTATGTGCTATTTGTAATCGACCGCATTGGTGGCGCATCGTATCTGTTTGACGAGATGACTCTGAAATAGCGAGTAGGAGAGTGAATAAAATGAGGGCCGGCTAAGAAATTTAGCCGGCCCTCTACTTGTTCAAGAAGCATTGTAGGATTATGCTTCGCCTATCTTATTGAAACCATTGGCCTGAAGCTCCGGTTGGCGGAACTTGATTTGACCCATACTGCTCTCGTAGCGGGTGATATTATCCTGCAACGACATAAGGAGTCGTTTTGCGTGCTCGGGGGTGAGGATTATGCGACTCTTGACCTTTGCCTTGGGGACACCGGGCAACATCGCTGCAAAATCCACGACAAACTCCGTGGCCGAATGTGAAATAATCGCCAAATTAGAGTAGTGGCCTTGTGCGGTCACCTCGTCAAGTTCGAGGTCTATGCCGACCTGTTTCATCTCTGACATAATTTTACACTTTTTGAGGATTTGCTTTTTCTGAAGGCAAATTTAGTGCTAATACTCAATCGCTATCCATCGAAGGCCCACTCTTTTTCGATAATTTATTAACAATCTACCTAAAAATAACCCATTTCAGACAAAATTTAATACCTTTGCATAAAACTATAAACAACCTTGAAACGTATGAAACTAAAATTGTTGAGTATCACAACTCTGTTTGCACTCGTAGGTGCAGTTTTGTTGTCGGGTTGCTGCTGCAATGACGGCAAGCCCTATAAAATTGTCGACAACCAGATTGTGTTCGATGAGCCCGCCCGTGCCGAGGGTCAGCACTCTATGGTAGGTTTTGCGGCAGAGCCCATTCCGGTTGTGCGTGTCGGCTTTGTGGGACTTGGTATGCGTGGCCCCGGAGCACTTAAGCGCTTTGTCAATATCAAGGGAGCACAGATTACAGCACTCTGCGATCTGCTGCCCGAGAATGTCGAGAGCAGCCAGCAGCTCCTCGAGTCGCTGGGTCATGCCCGCATCGCCGAGGATGCAACCTACACAGGCGAAGAGGGCTGGAAGGAGTTGTGCCAGAGAGAGGATATTGACCTTGTCTATCTGGTTACCCCCTGGGCGTTGCATACTCCGATGGCGGTCTACGCTATGGAGTGTGGCAAGCACGTTGCCGTTGAGGTTCCGGCTGCCATGAGTGTTGCCGAGTGCTGGCAGTTGGTCGACACCTCGGAGCGTACTCGTCGCCACTGTATGATGCTCGAAAACTGCATCTACGACCACTTCGAACTCACCACTCTCAATATGGCACAGCAGGGTCTTTTCGGAGAGGTGCTGCATGTTGAGGGAGCCTATATCCACAACCTCGATAAGTTCTGGCACGAGTATCAGGGCAACTGGCGTCTGAAGTACAATCAGGCTCATCGTGGAGATGTTTACGCAACGCACGGCCTTGGCCCCATCTCTCAGTTGCTCAACATCCACCGTGGCGACCGAATGACCCGTCTGGTGTCGATGGACACCAAGTCGGTGTGTGGTCTTGCGCTTGCCAAGGAGAGCTTCGGTGCCGAGACGTTTGCCAATGGTGACCACACCTGCACATTGATTGCTACCGAGAATGGCAAGACTATCTCGTTGCAGCACAATGTCTGCACCCCGCGCCCCTACAACCGACTCTATCAATTGACCGGTACCAAGGGTTTTGCCAATAAGTATCCCGTGCAGGGCTTCCTCTTTGCCGAGGCTGCGGCTGTGAGCGGAAATCCCGACCACGAAAACCTCGACTCGCACAAATTTGTGCCTGATGATGTGCGCGATGCCCTGCTCGAGAAGTATCGCCACCCAATCCAGATTGAACTCATGGAGCGTGCCAAGAAGGTTGGCGGCCACGGAGGTATGGACTTTATTATGGATTCGCGATTGATATACTGCTTGCAGAATGGTCTGCCACTCGATCAGGATGTCTATGATGCTGCCGAGTGGTCGTGCATTGGCGAGCTCTCTGCTGCCTCAATCGAGAATGGCTCGATGCCGGTGGTTTTCCCCGACTTTACCCGTGGTGAGTGGGATAAGATTGATGGTTATCGCCATGCGATGAAGTAGTAGTTGGATTACCAATAAAAAAGAAGCCGTCTAACAAGGCTACTTTGTCGTTACGCTTGCCCTCAAAATGCTCATTTACGCCAAGTAAACTACGCTTTTTCGGGCTACGCAAGCCTAAAATTAGCACTTGTTATACAACTTCCAACAAAAAATATGGTGGCTAAAACTTTAGCCACCATATTTTTGTATTTCACACCTAAGTCTACTTACTCCCGGGATTGGAATATGGCGCGGATTTCGCCATCGTTGAGCAGTAGGAGCATCGGCCCGTCAATCTCGTAAAATGTCGCATCATCCAACTCCTTGAACAGAGTCTGCTCGGCCTCAATATCGGGGCAGAGTCTGCGTGTCGAGGCGATGGTGCCAATCTCTATGCCTCGCTTTTCGGTCACAGAGTAGGGCGCAGTGAAGCGATTACAAGCACCGATGCCCGCAAGTGAGCCATCCTCCGCAAATTGCAGTGTAAACTTATCCGAAGAGAAGGCGATATCTTGACCTCTCAACTGCACCAGATGCCACTCGGTGCCAACCAATGGCTTGGCATTCTTGCGACTGAAACGACAAGGACAGCAGGCAATGGCCGAGGTCGCCAATAATAGTGCTACGAGTTTTGTTATTCGGGTATTCATACATCTTGGGTATTACTCCACCTCACGGCGGTTGGCAAGTGCGTGTGTGATTGTCAGTTCGTCTACATACTCCAACTCATCGCCAAAGCCTATGCCTCGGGCTATGGATGTAACCTTCACATCGGGGAAGGCTCGGAGTCGGTTCATAATGTAGAAGAGGGTAGTCTCGCCCTCGACCGAGGTCGAGATGGCGAGTATCACCTCGCGCACACCTCCGCGTGCGATATTCTCAATCAGCAGGTCTATCTTCAAATCCGAGGGGGCTATGCCCTGCATGGGCGAGATAACTCCGCCCAAGACGTGGTAAAGACCGCGATATTGGTGTGTGTTCTCGATTGAGAGCAGATCACCCACCTGCTCGACCACGCAGATTGTCGAGCGGTCACGAGCCGCATCGGCACAAATGGGGCAAATATCCTCATCCGAGAGGTTGTTGCACTGTGCGCAGTGGCGTATATCGGTGCGAAAACGAGCCAAACTCTCGGTCATCTGCAACACACTCTCGCGCTCCATCTTCAGCAGATGCATCGCGAGGCGGAGTGCGGTGCGGCGACCAATTCCGGGGAGCTTCGAAAGCTCGTTTACAGCGTCTTGCAACAATCTTGACATAGTCGATAGGGGCTAAATTTGTTCTATTCGTGCACTTTCGAGCCAGCCCTTCTTGCCATCGGCAATCACCACTTCGCTCCAGTCGTCAAGTGTTCCCACCACTCGCAGTGTTGTACCCTCGTGCAGCACGAAGAGGTCCGAAGCCGAACGGTCGGGCGAACTCTTGACCGATGCGGTCGAGGTCATCACCACCGCCTGTTCGCGGTCGAGTATCACACGGCGCTCCACAGCGGCAAACCACGTTGTGGCGAAAAAGAGCAGTGCGGCTACCAACATTCCGTAGAAGCCCACCTTGCGCAGGGGTAGACGTTGGGCAAGAACAAACAGTAGGCCGAGGGCCAACGCAATCGCCAGCGCAACCAACGAGGCGAGGGTCCAACTGCGGCAACTCAGCAACATACGCACCTCGCGCAACCAGGTCTTGAGGAAGAACTCCGGGACACGCTCTATGCGGTCCTTGGTGCGGCTCTCGGCAATGGAGAGATTGTGGCGTATATCCTCATCCCCCGGGTCGAGTCGCAATGCACGATGGTAGTAGAGTATCGCCTCGCCGAGTTTATCCTGCTTAAAGAGGGCATTGGCGAGGTTGAAGTATAGTTTTGACGACAACTTGCCATCGGCCACAATGCGAGAGTACAACTCCTCAGCACGGGCGAAATCTCCGGCAATGTAGGCCTCATTGGCTGCGCTCCACGCCTGTTCGGGCGAGTAGGAGGGCTCCAATTCAGCCTGTGAGAGCGGTTTGGTTGCAAGTGAGTCTGCATCCTGTGCCCAGACCGATAACGTGCAGAGCACGCTGAACAATAGTATCATAAAATTCTTCATATCAGCCTATTTTTTGATGTGCGACTCGATGTGTGAAACGATGTTGATACCCTCGGTGTAGACCTCATTCATCTGAGCCGAAGCCATGGGCGAATACTGAGCCTCGTCGCACTGCGAGATTATCGTGGTGTAGCGCTCGGCCTGCTCGGGCGATATGCCGCGCCTCTGCAACGCCTCTCGCACATACTCCTTGGTGAGGTTTGCCACGGGGATATTGAACTTGTCGCTCATATAGCCCCACAACGCCTTGAGCATCTCCTTGTAGAAGTCGTGGCGGTTATCCTCATGCATATATCTCTCGGCTGAGCGGAAACGCTGAACGGCAACCTTGTTGGCTCGCTTGCCACGCACCAAAACAGTGTTTTTGCGCTCACGCTGGCGGTGGCTGATGTAGGTGTATGCTCCCAATGCGAGCGAAATCATACAGAGTATTGTTACAAAGTATGTTGTCGAGAATAGTGTGGGAGGCTCACTCTCTCGCAATGCCGGCTTGCCGAGCTTGATAAAGCGGATATCGTTCCCGAGCAGTCGTACATCCTCCTTCGAGATGCCCTGCACAACCTGCGGAGAGGAGGCACTGCTCGTGTCGGGAGTGATGTTGAAGTTGAACTCCGGAGCCGAGAGAGTGACGTACTCCTTGTGTTCGGGGTCGAAGTAGGTGAACTTCACCGGTTGCACCGCATACTCGCCCTCGGCCCTTGCAATGAAGGGATATTCGAAGTTGCGATAGCCCGAAGTTCCCGAGCCGGAGTACTTGAACGACTCGGTGCTCTTGACCTGATACTGCTCGAAAGATGATGGCAGAGTGAGTGTCGGAGCCTGCACAAAGGCGAGATTTCCCGAGCCCGAGATGCGCACGTTGAACGAAGATGCCGAGTTGGCTGCGAGTTGCAAGGCCGAGGGTGTTGCCTCCATGCGGAACTTACCCACAGCGCCAGCAAAACTATCGGGTGCACCGGCCGGCAACTCTTTGACGTTGACAGTCAGGCGTGGCGATGAGAGCTCGCGGCGGACATTGTATATCTCGCGACCACCGCCAAAGAAGGGGTCGTAGTGCGAATTATCCTGAACGATAACCTGCACCACTGCCGTAAGTTCTATGGGGTCGATTGTCAGCGTTCCCGACTGCTGGGGGTAGAGCAGATACTCTATGAGGTTATAGACATCATAAACTCTGCCCTCGTAGGTCTCGCGATAAGGCTCACGTTGAGTCTCGAGTTGCTGAGTCCAAAAGCCGTTGAACGAAGGCATCTTCGAGATGTTATAGTCGGCCAGACTTACACGGTTGTAGAGTTTGAGCGCAGCACGAATAGGCTCTCCCTTGTAGACCGTTGTGCGTGACAAGGTTAGTCGCAACAGAAGATCATCTTTCGATATCTGCCCTTGGGCTTGTGCCTCCATGTTGTTGCCACCTTCGTTGCCTTGCGACAGGCCTTGCTGGGAGCCCCCCTCCTTGACCTCGATTTGGGTCTGTTGGGTCGAGTAACGCTTGCCTTCGACCTCGATTGTGGCGGCATTGACCGTGAAAGTACCCTTGCTCTGTGGCAGCAGAACGTAGGTTATCGTATAACTTACGCTCTTGGTCATATTGCCGTTAATCCACTGCACCGAGGAGCCTTGCGATGTGGCGGGTCCCGCCAAGACATCAAAACCCTCGAAGGCCGGGGCGGCAAAAGTCCCCTTGTCGGGCTTGGCATTCAGCGCAAACTCGACACGAAAAGCCTCTCCCACCGAGACTATCATCGGGGCATCGACCTTGAATGATACACTCTCGGCTGCAAACGTAGTGATGCCCACAAGGAGCATCACTACTGTCAGAACTGTCTTCCTGAAGATATTTTTCATCACAAACTAAATCTTGCTTATCTAACGCAAGAGATTGCTCGTTTAGTGCTTAAAGTCTGCAAAAAAATCGTTACCCTTATCATCTACGATGATGAATGCGGGGAAATTCTCGACATAAATCTTGCGAACAGCCTCCATGCCCAACTCGGGGAAGTCGACAACCTCGACAGACTTAATCGAGTTCTTTGCCAAGACTGCAGCCGGACCGCCAATCGAACCGAGGTAGAAGCCGCCATTTGCCTGGCAAGCATCGGTAACCTCCTGCGAGCGGTTACCCTTCGCAACCATCACCATCGAGCCTCCGTTCTTCTGGAAGAGGTCAACGTAGGGGTCCATACGACCTGCGGTTGTCGGGCCAAACGAGCCTGAAGCCATACCTGCCGGAGTCTTTGCAGGACCGGCATAGTATACGGGGTGCTTCTTGAAGTACTCGGGCATGGGTTTACCCTCGTCGAGCATCTTCTTAATCTGTGCGTGAGCGATATCACGAGCCACGATAAGCGTACCCTTCAGATTCAGACGAGTCTTGATGGGGTACTTGGTCAAAATCTCGCGCACCTTGTCCATGCCCTCATCCAGGTCGATATCTACTGCAGGAGTCATTGCGGGAGCCTCTGCCGGCAAGAAACGAGCCGGATTCTTCTCCAACTGCTCGAGGAAGATACCCTCGGGGGTAATCTTTGCCTTGATGTTGCGGTCTGCCGAGCAACTTACACCGATAGCTACGGGACACGAAGCTGCGTGACGCGGAGCGCGGATAACGCGAACATCGTGAACAAGATACTTGCCACCGAACTGCGCACCTACGCCGCTCTTCTGGCAGATTTCGAGAATCTTTTGCTCCCACTCCAAGTCGCGGAAACAACGGCCACCCTCGTTACCCGAGGTGGGCAGATGGTCGAGATAACCCGCCGAAGCCTTCTTAACGGTAGCCAAGCACATCTCTGCCGATGTACCACCGATGCAGACTGCGAGGTGGTAGGGAGGACAAGCCGAAGTGCCGAGGTCTTTGATATGCTCGGTGATAAACTTGGTGAGCGACTCCTCATTCAGGAGCGCCTTGGTCTGCTGATAGAGGAAGGTCTTGTTGGCCGAGCCACCACCCTTGGTCATAAAGAGGAACTTGTACTCGTTGCCCTGGGTTGCGTAGAGGTCAATCTGTGCGGGGAGGTTGGTACCCGAGTTCTTCTCGTCACACATTGTGAAGGGGACAACCTGCGAGTAGCGGAGGTTGCGCTCCTTGTAGGTCTCGTAGACACCGCGAGTGATGCACTCTGCATCATCAGCACCTGTGTAGACATCCTCGCCCTTCTTACCGATACAGATAGCGGTACCGGTATCCTGACAGGTCGGGAGTTCGCCCTCGGCTGCCACGCACTGGTTCAGCAACATTGTGTAAGCCACGAACTTGTCGTTGTCGGTTGCTTCGGGGTCCTTGAGGATGTTGCTCAACTTCTCGAGGTGCGAAGCGCGCAGATAGAACGATACATCGCTGTAAGCCTCCTTAGCCAGAAGCTCAAGACCCTTCGGGTCAACCTTCAAAATCTGACGGCCGTCACACTCTACGACCTTCACATAATCCTTGGTCAAAAGGCGATACTCGGTGGTATCTGCCTCGATAGGAAACGGTTCCTGATAGATAAACTCTGCCATTTTCTGAATATATTTATGATTTACGTTGTTTCTTATTCGGCAAATTTAATAAAAAAGTATGAGAGAGGTCAAATTATCTGCAAAAAATGATCATTTGTGCAGCGATAATGGTTATTCGGAGCATTGAGATTGTCGGCCGAGCGCCTCCGAGCGAGGTTTTGATGGGGTGGAGCAAGCCTTAAACTGGCAACAAACGAGTGCAAATCGGGGTTGGAGGTATAAATTTTGCCCCGAGTGTATCACGATACGCCAAAATTACTATCTTTGCAACAAGTTAATTGCATGAGAAGATGAGAGAGTCTATCGGACACAAGATTTTAATCGGGCTGAAGGAGTACTTCTTGATGGCGCTCGGTATGTTTATCTACGCATTTGGTTGGATTGGCTGCATTCTGCCCGCAAACTGTATGGGTGGTGGCGCCAGTGGTGTCAGCCTGCTGATATATCACATCATTGACGGAGGCTTGTCGATGGGTGTGATTCTCTTTTTGCTCAACGCTCTATTGTTGCTTATTGCCGGCTTTGTCGTTGGTTGGCGATTTGGCATCAAGACTATCTACTGCATTGTAGTTCTGTCGGTTGCGATGAGTACTCTGCAAACGCTCATCCCGGGTGGAGCCGATCTGTTCAACCTGAACAACCGTCTGCTCTCGGCAATTATGGGAGGTATCTTTGCGGGTATCGGAGTGGCAATCTGCTTTAGTCAGGGTGGCTCGACCGGCGGTACCGACATCGTTGCGATGATTATCAACAAGTATCGCAAAATCAGTTATGGCCGTATCGTGGTATTCTCGGACTTTATCATCATAGCCTCGGCTCTCTTTGTGAGCGACTTCGGTATCGATGGCGTAATCTACGGATATGTCTTTGTGGCGGTCTTTGGCTACACGGTCGATATGATTCAGGCCGGTAACAACAACTCAAACCAGATATTTATCGTCACCCACGACTATCAGGCTATGGCGGATGCAATGCTCTACAAGGCCAATCGTGGTGCTACGCTGCTCGATGCCCAGGGCTGGTATTCGAAGGAGGAGAAGAAGATTGTGATGGTGGTTTGCCGTAAGCGTGATACCTCGATGATTCTCAAAATTGCCAAGTCGGTTGACCCCTATGCCTTCATCTCGGTTGGCTCGGTGATGGGTGTCTATGGCAAGGGCTTCGATGCCTTGAATAAGGTCTGATTAACGCTCAATAGCGGCTCACTCTAAACCTCAACAAACCGAAAATATGCCTCTCTATGCCGATATAGTGTTACCACTCTATCAGCCGACCTATACTTTTGAGGTCGCTGAGGGGTGTGCTCTATCGGAGGGCGATGCTGTGGCGGTGCAGTTTGGTGTCAAGGCTGTCTATACGGGTGTCGTGTGGCGCATTCACGACTCTCGACCCGATGCCAAGCGAATAAAAACTATCTCTCAAAAACTATATGACCAACCCCTGCTCTCGCCCCGACAGATGAAGTTCTGGGAGTGGATTGCCGACTACTATATGTGTACGCTGGGTGAGGTTATGCGAGTGGCTCTGCCGGCTCTTATCAAACCCAAGGGAGCGGATGAGGAGGAGTTTGCCCGAGAGCAGTTCCGGCCTCGTACAGAGAGTTTTGTGCGATTGTTGGGAGCGCTCTCTTTGGATGAGCGGGCGAAGTTGGAACGCCGTGCTCCGCGACAGTATGAGTTGCTTGCCCTGCTCGAGCAGAGGGGCGAGGTGCGCCGTGCGGAGTGTGACCCTGCAGCGATAGTTGCCCTGCGTAAGAAGGGCGTGGTCGAGGTGGTCGAGCGAGAGGTGGAGTCGTCGGCCATCGAGGTTGATGTGTCGGTTTTGCCGACCCTCTCGGAGAGTCAGAGTAGGGCGCTGGAGCAAATTATAAGCGATTTCGACAAGGTGCAGACTGTGCTATTGAGAGGTGTTACGGGCTCGGGTAAGACCGAGATATATATGCACCTGGCGGCCCAAACCTTGGCCGAGGGGGGCGATGTGCTCTATCTGGTGCCCGAGATTGCGATGACCTCTCAACTTCTTGCCCGCATCAGGCGGGTCTTTGGCGAGAGGGTCACACCGTACCACTCGAAGCTGACAAATCTGCGCCGCAGCGAGATTTTTCACCGTTTGGGTTGCTCCGAGGGTGGTGAGTTGGTGCTCGGAACACGCTCGGCACTCTTTCTCCCGATATGCAATCTGCGACTGATTATTGTTGACGAGGAGCACGATTCGAGCTATAAGCAGACCGAGCCGGCACCCCGCTATCAGGGTAGGGATGCGGCTGTGATGTTGGCATATCTCAATGGCGCAAAGGTCTTGCTGGGTAGCGCAACGCCCTCGATTGAGAGTTATGTGCGTGCCGCTACGGGCAAATATCGAGAGGTGGTGCTGTCTGAGCGTTATGGCGGGGCACAACTGCCCGAGGTGATTATTTCGGATACGATACGAGCCGCCAAGCGTGGCGAGCGTAAGTCCCATTTCAATAAAGTTCTGCTCGACAAAATCGAGGAGCGATTGGAGCGAGGCGAGCAGGTGTTGCTCTTCCAAAACCGACGAGGAGTGTCGCCCTTTGTGGCGTGCGAGAGTTGTGGCTGGACTGCGCGATGCCCACACTGTAACGTGTCGCTCACGCTGCATGGCGGAGGTCGATTGACGTGCCACTATTGCGGATACAACGAGCCACAGCCCCGAAGATGCCCGGCCTGCAAGAGTGCCGAGGTGATGCCTATGGGCTTCGGCACGGAGAAGGTCGAGCAGGAGATTGCTGCCCTCTTCCCCGAGGCAAGAGTTGCTCGACTCGACCGCGATACGCTTACCTCTGAGAGCGCCTGCAACCGCATAGTCGAGGCCTTTGAGCGTGGCGAAACCGATATTCTGGTCGGTACACAGATAATAACCAAAGGATTTGATTTCTCAAGAGTTACGCTGGTGGGTGTGCTCAATGCCGACAATCTGCTTAATGCCCCCGATTACCGAGCCTCGGAGCGAGCCTTTCAGACCATTATGCAGTTTGCGGGTAGAGGTGGCAGAGGCGAAATGAGGGGCGAAGTGGTAATTCAGACTGCCGAGCCCGAGCATCCCGTTTTGCGCCAGGTGGCTCGGGGCGATTATGAGTCGATGGCTTGCGAGCAGTCGGCCGAGCGAAACTCTTTCTTCTATCCGCCATACTCCCGAATAGTCGCAATTACTATGCGCTACCGCAATGCCGAGATTTTGCACCGCGCAGCGAAGGGGTTGGCCGAAGAGTTGCGCAAACGCTTCTCGCGCAGAGTCCTCGGCCCGACAATTCCGCCCGTGGATAGGGTGCGTGGCGAGCATATCGTGGAGATTATGCTCAAAATCGAGAGCGGTGCTTCGTTTGCCCGAGCACGTCAGATTTTGCGTGAGGTGCTCAAGGAGGTACTGAGCCCCAAAGAGTATCGCAATATCGTAACCATCTGCAATGTCGATGCTTCGTAACATAATCTCCGACATCTTGGCGCTGCTCTTTCCTCGGGAGTGTGCTGTCTGTGGGGATCTCCTTGTCGAGGGCGAGGAGTTCGTCTGTACGGCTTGCCGTTTCCGAATTCCGATGACGGGCTTTGCTGCCCAGGTCGACAATCCGATGAAGGAGCGATTGTCGGCACTGGTGCCCATAACCCACGCCTCGGCTCTCTTCTACTTTGTTGCCGAGAGTGATTGGCGTAGGATTGTTCACGACTTCAAGTATCGTGGTCGTTGGAACAAAGCCCACCGATTGGGTGTGTGGTGTGGTCATACGTTGCTCCAAAGTGGTAATTATCAGGATGTAGATATTGTCGTTCCGGTGCCGTTGCATCTGCGCAAACGCCTGCAGCGAGGTTATAATCAGTCGGACTATATCGCCGATGGCATCGCCTCGGTGTTGGGAGTCGGGGTCGAACACCATGCTCTGGTGCGCAAGGTCAATAACGAGAGCCAGACACGCCATAGCCGCAACGAGCGATGGGGCAATGTCGAGGGAATTTTTGAGGTGCGCAAGCCCGAACTGCTCTCGGGACGACACGTTTTGCTGGTAGACGATGTCTTCACGACCGGAGCAACCGTCATTGCCTGCTGTGAAGCGATTTTTGCTGTATGCGAAGGCGTGAAGGTGAGTGTGGCAACACTCTCGGTATCTCAAAAGGAGTTCGGTTTTGACCGATAGCGGAGGGTTGAGGATTAAAACTTTTCGATACTTTTCAACACACAAAAACAGCCCGAGACTCTTCTGTGGGGCTATAATTACCTTTGGTAAAGGGTTTTGAACAGAGTTGTGAACAACCGGAAGCCGAGGGCGTTTGTTTGTTCGCAAATCTTTGCATACATTTGTTGTTCGAAATTCAAGAGAGGACAATGGCAAAAGATTTCAAACCATCATCGCGAAACCGCGAAGCATACGATACCGTTACGGATGTTGTGGCGACCGTGCCACCGCAGGCAGTCGAATTGGAGGAGGCTGTGCTGGGAGCTTTGATGCTCGAGCGCGACTCTATTATCACCGTTCAGGAGTTTATCACCCCCGAAGCCTTCTACACCGAGGAGCATCGCCTGATTTATCGCGCCATCGAGGAGCTCTCGGCTGAACTCAAGCCGATAGATCTCTTCACGGTGACCGAGAAACTCAAATCGAAGAAGCAACTCACCAAGGTCGGAGGTGCAACCTATCTGGCACAACTCACCCGCAAGGTGGGCTCGGCTGCGAACGTGGAGTTCCATGCCAAAATCGTGGCTCAGAAGTATGTACAGCGCGAACTTATCCGTTCGGCAACCGAAATTCAGCGCCGTTCGTATGACGAGGAGACCGATGTGACGGAGCTTATCGGTTTTGCCGAGAGCGAAATTTTCAAGGTTGCCGAGGGTCACGTCAAGCGCTCGGTGCAGAATGCCGAGGATGTCCTCAAACGTACCATCCGCCAAATCGAGGAGGCGAGCAAGAGTGCCGGAGCATTCAACGGAGTCCCCTCGGGATTTATGTCGCTCGACCGCATTACTCTGGGTTGGCAACTCTCGGACCTTATCATCGTGGCGGCTCGTCCTTCGATGGGTAAGACTGCTTTTGTGTTGTCGATGGCTCGCAATATGGCTGTTGAGCACGAGACAGGTGTGGCATTCTTCTCGCTCGAGATGTCGGCTACGCAGTTGATGATGCGTCTGGTTGTGGCCGAGACCGGTTTGAGCAGTACCGATATTCGAAGCGGTCGCCTCACGCCCGAGCAGTGGCGCCACCTCGAAAATAAGGTTAAACCGTTGGGCAAAGCACCTCTCTACATCGATGACACCCCGGCATTGTCGGTCTTCGAATTCCGTTCGAAGGCTCGCCGTCTGAAGATTCATAACGACATCAAAATCATCATCATAGACTACCTCCAGCTGATGACCGGTACCAAGGATTCGAAGGGTAACCGCGAGCAGGAGGTGGCATTCATCTCGCGAACTCTGAAGGCTATTGCCAAGGAGTTGGATGTGCCTATCATTGCCCTCTCGCAGCTCAACCGTAGTACCGAGTCGCGTGGAGGCTCGAAGCGACCCCAGCTTTCGGACCTTCGTGAGTCGGGTGCAATCGAGCAGGATGCAGATATCGTAGCATTTATCCACCGCCCCGAGTATTATGGCTTTACGCAGACCGAGGATGGACTGCCCACAGCCGGTATTGCCGAGATTATCCTCGCCAAGCACCGTAACGGAGCCGTTACCGATGTGCAGTTGCGATTCCTCAAGGAGCAGGCTCGCTTTGCCGACCTCGATACGGCAGATATGCCCCTCGGAGGTGAGGCGCAGGGTCAGCAGCAATATGTGGACTATGCCAGCGAGAGCGTGACGGGAGGTGCTATCGGTGGCGATGCGCTCGGAGCGCTGCCCAACAATGAGTTTGGCAACTTCGGGGCGCCGGTCAACATTGAGGATGCACCCTTTTAGTCACGTCTAAAGTGTTAATTTGCAACCTGATACGATAAATGTTTGTCAAGACCTACGCCGGAGCCATTGTTGGCATTGATGCCGTGACCGTAACCGTTGAGGTAAATCTCGCCGGTAGCGGGCTTGGTCTTTTCTTGGTGGGTCTGCCCGACAATGCCGTGAAGGAGAGCGAGCAGCGCATCCGCTCGGCATTCGAAAATTCGGGTATGCGAATGACTGCCAAGAAGATTGTTGTCAACCTTGCACCTGCCGATTTGCGTAAGGAGGGTGCGGCTTTCGACCTCCCGATAGCGGTCGGAATTTTGGCAGCGACATCGCAGGTTGTCGACCAGATGCTCCCCTCCACAATGTTTGCGGGCGAGTTGTCGCTCGATGGCGGGGTCAAGGCCGTGAAGGGAGTCTTGCCCTTGGTGGTGAAGGCTCGCCAGGAGGGTCTTAAGCGTGTGATTTTGCCACTCGAGAATGCAGCCGAGGGTGCCGTTGTTGGTGGTATTGAGATTATAGGTGTTCGCTCGCTTGGCGAGGTTGTCGGCTATCTGAATGGGGATATTGAGATAGCTCCCACCGAGAATGCCGATGTTGTGGAGGGCGTCGAGTGCCTCAATCGTTATGCCGAGGATTTCTCGGATGTGAAGGGTCAGGCTCAGGTGAAGCGTGCGCTCGAAATTGCAGCTGCTGGTGGTCACAATGTGATAATGATAGGAGCCCCGGGCTCGGGTAAGACTATGCTGGCTCGCCGTCTGCCCTCGATTATGCCCCCGATGACGCTCGAGGAGGCGTTGGAGGCCACGAAGATTCACTCGGTGGCGGGCAAACTTGGCGCCTCGGTGGGCTTGCTTACTCAAAGACCCTTCCGTGCTCCGCACCACTTGACTTCGCAGGTGGCACTTATCGGTGGTGGACAATCGCCACAGCCCGGCGAGGTGTCGCTATCTCACAATGGAATACTCTTCCTCGATGAGCTCCCCGAGTTTGGGCGCAATGTGCTTGAGGTGCTGCGCCAACCGCTCGAGGATAAGAAGATTACCGTTTCGCGTGCGAGATATAGTGTCGAGTACCCTGCCAACTTCTCGTTGGTGGCCTCGATGAACCCCTGCCCTTGCGGATATTACAACCACCCGACCAAGGAGTGTACCTGTCCTCCCTCGGCGGTGCACCGCTATATGTCACGCATCTCGGGACCGCTGCTCGACCGCATAGATCTCCATATTGAGGTTACGCCTGTGCCCCTTGCAGAGATGATATCCGAGCGAGTGGAGGAGTCGAGCGAGGCTGTGCGCGAGAGAGTTATCCGCGCCCGTAAAATTCAGTCCGAGCGTTTTCGTGGGCTTGGTATCCACACCAATTCGATGATGAATTCGAAGATGTTGCGCGACTACTGTCCGTTAGACGAGCGCTCCCGAGCTCTGCTCGAGAGGGCTATGGCTCAACTCAACCTCTCGGCACGAGCACACGACCGCATAATTAAGGTTGCCCGAACGATTGCCGACCTTGCGGGCGAGGAGAATATCTCGGTGGCCCACATCTCGGAGGCGATAACCTATCGCACCCTCGACCGCGAGTCGTGGGGTCGCTGATAGAGTGGGAGGCTTTTGAATGGTTTGTTAAGGGTAGTTAAGGAGTTTAGTGAGTTTAGTGAAATCCCTTACCCCCTTAAATTCCCTAATTTCTCTAATCTCCCTAATATCAATTCTACCATTCAATGCCAATGGCCAATGGCTAACACTCCTCCTGTAACCGCAAAAAAAGGGCTGTCGCAACTCAATTGTTGGACAGCCGCTCTACCTAACCCTAACTTATTAACCTCTTAAAATCTCTCCAAGGCAGGCATCCAAAAACAGCAGTTCGTGGTCGCCGCAGATAACTTGTGAGAATAGCAACTCTTCGTCGCTTACAGAACAAAAATCATTGGTGTCAAATTCTCCCATAGGCACTTGTGTTTGTTGTTTTCTAATTCGAAAACGTAGCACCTTGCGGGATTATTGCCCTGTGGTCGCAAAAAATCTAACTTAAACTCAAATTATTATCCTTAATCATCTTGCGCAGATTGATAAGCGCATAGCGCATACGTCCCAATGCAGTGTTGATGCTGACATTGGTCTGCTCGGCTATCTCCTTGAAGCTCAGCCCCGAATAGTAGCGCAACATCACTACCTCGCGCTGCTCCTCGGGCAACATCTCGACCAGTCGGCGCACATCGCTCGTAATTTGTGCCGAAACCATATCATCCTCGACAGTGTGCTCTGCAAATCGCAGTGTGCCGAGCACATTGTAGCCGGCATCCGCCTCGTTCACATGCTTTTGTTGTTTGCGCGAGCGGAAGTAGTCGATAACCTGGTTGTGGGCAATGCGCAGTATCCACGAGAGAAATCTGCCGTTGTCGGTATAACGGCCCTCGTCAATAACGCGGACAGCTTTAATAAATGTCTCCTGAAAGATATCATCGGCAACGTCACTATCCTTAACCATCATACGGATATACTCCCTGACACGACGGCTGTGACGCTCGATAAGTTGTGAAATAGCACTCTGGTCGCCCGAAAGATAACTATTAAGCAATCCTTGGTCACTTAATACTTGTACGTTCATACTCTTCGTTTTTAGTAAAACAATGTTAAAAGAGTATAAATTTTTCGATAGGCAACGAGTTTTTAATGTGTTAATACTTTTGTTTTCGATTGCAAGATACGAAGAGTTTTTGTTTTTACCAAATCGCGCTCATGCCTGCAATCGGGTCGAAAATTAGCAAAATCCGTGCCACAATGGCGTGTGGGGCTCTTTTTAATAAAACTGCCGATTCGGTCAATCGACCAAATCGGCAGTTAAAACGACATTGTCAATATCCGTTTGTCGCTGGTTTTGACTCCTAAAGATTGAAGTCGACAATCACGGGTCGGTGGTCAGACGGATTGCGGAATGAAGTATAGTACTCCCACGGTCCCAGTACATCTAACCAGTCATCCATCAACACTATCGAGTTGGTAATCTTATCGAACATCTTGGGCGATGCATACAAAATATCGATACGGGCCGAGCCGTAGGTTGTTGTCATAAAGTAGGTATTGTTCTTGGGCAAGCGGTCCGTAATAACATCCTTGAGGTTGGTCTTCTCGAGGATGTGCTCGTGAGGCAGGTATGCTGTAGGGGGTGTTGTCTCGGGATAGAACCACTTATCGTGTGGCGAGCGCGAGTTGGTATCGCCACCCAGCAACCAATACTCCTCGCCGGCATACTTGCTGTTGTTGACCGTATTCTTGACGATGTATTTCATCTCATACTCACGGAAGTAGTTACCCTCATTGGCATCCCTACTTGCCTGCGTATTCCTGTTCGGAGCGTATGCCTGCGGCCACATGTGGCAAGTCACGATGTTAATCTTCTTGCCGTTGATATCAACGGTAAAGTGACCCGCACCGTGCGAGATATACTTGGCGTCATACAGACCTCCGTCATCGGTGTTGGTAAAGGCCTTGATAGTCTGGATGGGGAACTTTGCGGTCACGGTCTGGGGGTAGTTGTCGCGGTTACCGCCCACAGCAACGTGGCTGTGGCCATAACGAGCTGCCACCTTATCCCAATTGTTGGGCAGGTACTTGCTATTACCCGAACTTGAGCCGGTCTTGTCCTTGTAAATCGACTCCGACTCGGTCCAGATGCAGATATCCGGGTCGTACTTCTTGACCCACTCAACGAAGTTGTCGTAGTTATTGTGCTGGTCGGCAATGATACCGTTCTGGATGTTGAACAAAATCACACGCAGATTGCTGTTATCCTTCCAGTCGTTGAGCTTGCGCACCTCGAATTTATCGATGAAGATGCGCAGATTGCTACCACCCAGCTCGGTGTTCTGGATAGCGAGTCTTGTGCCATCGGTAGCTCCGCTGATAACAACCTCGAGGTCGTTCCAGATATTCTCGGAAGTAGACGAACTCGGGCGATAGAAGGCGTTGTCGATGGCTAACGAAAGGATTGCCGTAGCCGCATTATGACCGCTATTTCCCGAGGTAAATGTCACACTCTTGCCATTGATTTTGGCGCTCTTGATTACTCCGCCATACAAGGCGTTGAAATCGAGGCGACCCCTGAATGATGACTCCAATGCGAAGCGCACTTTAACCTTTACATCGCCAATTCCCTTCATCGCCTTCGTGTTGGGCAGGGTCACTACGCCACGAGCACTGCTGGTACCCGAAACGATGTAGCCGGGGTGCTCCTGAACACGGAAGAGGTGGAACCATTCGCCAATGTTTCGGCTGGCGATGTAGCTCTCCGAGAGTTGGTGGGCCTCACTGACCGTCTTGCCGTTGACATCCTCCCACACATTGGGCTGGATAAGACCGCTACCGGGGGTGTTGTAGGCAACCTCCGAGAGGGCGCTCTCGTAACCTGTACGGGTAAGTCCCGTATCCTCGCCCACAGCTGCCGATGAGGGCGAGAATCCGACTCCGATCTCTCCCTTCATAATATCGCCACCCCAAACGAAGTTGTCGAAGCCCTCGTAGAAGACCAGATCCTCCTCGCACTGGTAGTTCTTGGAGATGGCGTGAACATCGCCGGCTGCGAGTGTGATGGGGTCGGTGGTGATGAACATTGCACCGTGCTCCGAGTCGCAAATCGAAATCTTCAAACCCATAGGGTAGTTGCCCGGGGCAACCATCAGGCGGAAGTTGGTAAGCTTCGAGTCGGAGAGCTGCACAAATTCACCCTTATTGGTACAGTTCAGCGCTACGAACTCCATTCCCCTATCTACGCTGAATGCACCGGTGGTGGAGCTATAATTTGAGTGACCGGCAAGGTCTTTACCTGTGGGGCTGTCGATCTTCACCGACGAGATTTTGGCCTCGCCTCTTAGCTTGAGTACCACCATCGCAAAGCCATCGTTGAAGATGAGCTTATTGCCGACACTCTTCGAGTAGGAGGCATACATCGGGAACGATTTGATGGCCGAAATGGCTGTGTGATAAATCTGGGAGTGGGGCAACTTAATATCCTCGACAGTCGATTTGCCATACCACTTATTCGAGGTGGAGGTTACCAGCGTTGCGTTGTAGCTGCCGGCCTTTGTAACCTCGATATAGGGTCGGGGAGTCTCTTCGTCAGACATCGCCACATCATAGCTCTCGCCATTGACGAGGACCTGCGATTTTTTCCAATCTCGAGCCGAGATATTGGTAGCTGTGCGGGTTGAGTTTACCTTCTCGTAGAGATAGAAGCGCACCTTGCCATTCACAGCCTTGATATCCTCATAAGGGCCATACTCCTTGACGATCTCCTCGTCGGGTTTCTGCTCATTCTCGTCAAAACCATTCTCGCAAGCAACAAACATTGCCAACATCGGAATTAGAGCCAATGCCGCTACAGTTCTTTTCATTGTTTGAAAGTTGAGTTTCATAGTAAATAGATTATTTATTGGTTATTATCTCCTCTAAAATTTGAAGTCGGCAAGTACCGGAGTGTGGTCCGAGGGGTCGCTGAACGAGGTGTAGTACTCCCACTTCTTGATGGGGCCACACCAACTATCCATCAACATTATGGAGTTGGTGATGTGGTCAAACATCTTGGGCGAAGCGTAGATAAAGTCGATGCGGCAGCGCAAGATGGCGTTGTTCTTCTCGCCATAGCAGTCGCGATGAGCGATGACATCCTTGAGGTAGGTTTGGTTGAGAATGACATCGTGCGTAATCAACTTTGTCGGGTCTTTCTCGCTATACTTGGTGCTCCAGTCATCCATACGAGAGTATGAGTTGGTGTCGCCACACAAAATCCAATACTCCTCGCTTGCATGAGCAGGGTTGTTAACAGTCTGGTCGACGATATACTGCATCTCGAATTGACGATAGTAGTCGCCCTCCTTGGCTGCTGCACTTGTTGTCGTATTGCTTGCTCCAAAAGCGTGAGCCGCCGGCCACATGTGCAGTGTCACGAAGTTAATCTTCTTGCCGTGAACTTCAATCTGGAAGTGACCTGCACCGTGCGCTACGGGCTTACCGCTCTTGTCGGTGTCGGTAATCCTCTTTATGGTCTTGATGGGGTACTTCGCGGTGATGGTCTGCGGATAGTTGTCGCGGTTACCGCCTACGGCAGCGTAAGTGTGACCATAGCGTGTGCAGAGCTGTGCCCAACCATCGGGCAGATACTTGGTGCTGGTTCCCGATCCGGTCTTATCCTTATAGATAGTCTCCGACTCGCACCAAACGCAGATATCGGGATCCCACTTCTTGACCCACTTCACGAAGTTGTCGTAGTTGTTGTGCTGGTCGGCAATCATTCCGTTCTGGATATTCCAGTAGAGTATACGCAGATTCTTGCTGTCGTTCCAGTCGCTGACTTTATAACCCTTGATGTAGTCAACATAGATGCCGTGCTCGCCGGTTGAGGCTGAGTCTGTGCTGATATAGAACTTCGAGCCATCAGTAATACCGTCAATAATGAACTCCAGATCGAGCCACGTCTTGGCTGCAGCCACCGAAGATGGAACCTTGAGCAGATTGTTGGGCAGTGTGAACGAGGAGTCCGAGCCCGAAATTTTCTGGTTTATTTCGCTTGGTGTCAATGTGTTGCCGTTGAGCATCACCGACTTGATTGCACCACCGTGAACGACGTCTATAACCAGATTGTGTGTAAAGTTGGCCTCAACAGCCACACGCAAACTCACCTTCATCTCGCCAATGTTGGTCATCTTCTTGACGGTCGAGGTGCACATAATTCCGCGAGCTGCATTGCCCTCGCCAATGGCGATATAACCGGGTCGCTCCTGCGCACGGAACATATAGAGGAACTCCCCGATGTTGCGGCTCTTGACATAACTCTCGGAGAGCAGGTGCGAAGCCTCGACACCCTTGCCCGAAACATCGTCCCAAGTGTTTGACTGGATGAAACCTGTTCCCGGGTTGTCGAACGTAACCTCTGCAAAGGCATCATCGTAACCGGTAAGTTCGCTACCCGAGCCAATCTCCATCTTGTCGGCAGTGGGCGAGAAACCAAAGCCCTCCTCGCCTTTCATAATATCACCTCCCCAGACAAAGTTGTCGAAGCCCTCGTAGAAGACCAAGTCCTTGTCAAGGGTGTAGTCCGATGATATGGTGTGAACATCACCTGCTGAGAGATTAAGAGGCTCGGTGGTGGTGAACATTGCGCCACGGTCGGCATCGCAAATCGAAATCTTCAATCCCTCCGAATAGTTGCCCGGGGCAATCATCAGGCGGAAATATGTCTCCTTTGAATTGGAGAGTGTCACGAAGTTGCCCTTATTGGTGCAGTTCAACACAGCGAAGTCCAGACCCTTCTTTATCGAGTAGTAGCCCTTCGAAGGCAGAAAGGTGGCGATACCAGCAATAGCCTTGCCTTGCGGATTCTCGACCTTCACTGACGAAATTTTAGCCGAGCCCTTGAGCTTGACAACAACCATCGCAAAGCCATCGTTGAAGATGAGCTTGTTGCCACTCTCCTTCGAGTAGGAGCCATACATCGGGAACGACTTAATGTTCGAAGAGGATGTGTGGTAAATCTGCGAGTGGGTCAGCTTGATGTCGGAATAGGTCGAGCTGCCGTGCCATCTGCCCGACGAGGTGGTTATCAACGAGGCGCTGTAACTATTCGCCTCATCGACCTCGACATAGGGGCGTGGGTTCTCGCCCTCGGTAAGCGAGATTTCGTAGTTCTTGCCGTTCATCACGACCTTCGATTTCGCCCAATCGCGAGCGGAAAGACCCGTTGCGGTACGGGTCGAATTCTCGGCCTCCGAGAGGTAGAAGCGAACTTTGCCGTTCACCACCTTGATATCCTCATACTTCTCGGTGTTGCCGCCTTCGGTGCCGGGCTTATCGCCCTCGCCCGAGTTATCTCCATTATTGTTGGGCGTGGGGTCCTCTCCGCACGCAATGGATAATGCAAACATCGGCATTAGAGCCACCAGCGTAAAGAGCCTTTTCATTGACAATAGATTAGGTTTCATAGAGGTTAGGTAAAATATATTTAATCTTCGGGGTAAGCCGCAACAAAGAGGTTGCGCTTGCGAATCTCATCTTTGATTGCACACAGGTCGCTCAGGCGAACATCACCCACAACATACGAAGAGCTCTCGCTGGTGTAACTCTCGCGAATCTTCAGGAAGTTGAACAGTGCCAAATCCTCCTGGCTCGAGTAGCGCAGGTAGATGCGGAAGACGAAATCGTCGGTATACTCGGGGACAACCTCGGCATTGAGTTTCTTGTACTCATACTTGTAGTTGTAGTGGCAAGCCATAATATCGCTCAACACTGCCGAGCCGGTGGGATAACCACCCGCACCTCGGCCGAACATAAACTGCTTATAGTAGAACTTACCCTTGATAACCACTCCGTTGAACTCATCCTCAACACTATATATATACTTGTCGCGCGAGATGAGATGGGGCATAACGCTCATAATCATCCTGCCATCGGGAAGCTTCTCGACATGAGCCACCAACTTGATACGGCGCTTCTTCTCGGTGGCGAAGCGGATATCGTCATCACTCATCTGCGAGATGCCGTAGACAAATATCTTCTCGGGCGAGACGTAGCGGCCGAAGGCGTGCATCGTGATAATAATCAGCTTGAAGAGCGAATCGAAACCATCAATATCGAGCGAGGGGTCCGACTCGGCAAAGCCCAAATCCTGCGCCAACTTCAAGGCTGCGGGGTAGGACATATTCTCGTTAAAAATCTTCGAGAGGATAAAGTTCGAAGAGCCGTTCAGGATACCCTTTACCGAGACGAGCAGGTCGTTGTCGTAATACTCCTCGAGGTTACGGATTACGGGGATACTGCCACATGCCGAAGCATCATAGAGCAGCGGCACCTGCTTCTCGCGTTGGATGGCGATAAGCTCCTCGAGGTGGTAAGCGAGCATCTTCTTGTTGCCCGTAACCACAGGAATACCCATCTCGAGTGCTCGGCGCACGATGTGGTACGAAGCCTCGGCATTGTCGATAAGCTCCACGACAAGGTTTATCTCGGGGTCGTTGAAAATCTTGTCAGGATTATCCGTAAAATCGGCCTTCACGCCACGCTCCTTGGTGATGTCGCGCACGCAAATACGTTTGATGCGAGCCTCCTTGAGTCGAGTCTCCTCGAGTACGTCATACAATCCGCGACCCACGGTACCAAAACCAAAGAGTCCTATGTTAAGTACACCTCTGCTGTTCATATTCTATTCTCTATGCATAAAGTTCGTAATAATTGTATTGAGTTGTTCGTGCTCAACCAGAAAACCATCGTGACCGAAATCGGAGTCGATGATATGGTACTCCACATCGGGGATATTCCTCACCATAACCTCGTGGTCCGAGGGCGGGAAGAGTATATCCGAGGTGATTGCAACCACCAAGACCTTTGACTTTATTGCGCCCAACACCTCCTCAAGCGTTCCGCGACCACGCGCAATGTTGTGCGAATCAACCGCCTGCGAGAGGCGATAGTAGGAGTAGGCGTTAAATCGACGGCGCAGTTTCTCGCCCTGATGTTGTTGATAGGTTGTTGCGCGATAGCCGTGCAGCTTCTCCTTGTCGGGGTCTTGCTGTGTGCGGTCGTAGGCGATGCCTCCGCGATAGCTCAAAAGGGCAATACTTCGCGCAGCGGCCATACCCGTAGCACCTGCATCATCTCTGCGTTCGCCAAAGGTCTGGTCGGCCTCGATAGCCATACGTTGCGACTCGTTGAAGGCCACAGCCCACGGCTTCGAGCAGGGCGTAGTGGCGATAAATGCAGCTCTCTTGGCAAAGTCGGGGGCTTGCACTACCCACTCCATACACTGAAAACCACCTATCGAGCTACCTATGAGCAGTTCGACCTGACCGATACCCAATCTTTGGGCAAGGCGTTGGTGGCAGTGGACCATATCCCTCACCGTAATCTCGGGGAAGTCGCCATACCACTTCTCGCCCGTAGTGGGGTTGACCGACAGAGGTCCCGTTGTTCCGTAGTGCGAGCCGAGGAAGTTGGCGCAGACCACAAACCATCGCTCGGGGTCGAGGAAGCGACCCTTCTCGACCGTGTGCTCCCACCACTCCTCGACCTCCGAATTGGCGGTCAGGGCGTGGCAGACCCAAATGACGTTATCCTTCGCAGGCGAGAGGGTGCCGTAGGTCGAGTAGGCAATGGCCAGGTCGGGGAGTGTTGCTCCACTCTCCAACTCCAACGGAGTGTCGAAATATGCGTATTGTACAGCCATCTTATTCATTGAGAGCAGCCGCAAATGCCTGCTCGAAATCATCAATCAAATCCTCGACATTCTCCAAACCGGCCGACAGGCGAAGCAAGGTGGGCGAGATGCCTACCGCTGCCAAGTCCTCATCGCTCAACTGCTTGTGGGTTGTCGATGCGGGGTGTGTAATGACGGTTATCGAGTCGCCAATCATTGTCATATTGGCAACCAACTTGAGCGACTCCACGAAGCGCACCGTTGTCTCGAGCGAGCCCTTCAACTCAACGGTCAGCACTGCACCTGCTCCGTGGCGGAAGTACTTCTTGGCCAACTCGTGCGAGGGGTGATCCTCGAAGCCTACATAACTTACTCGCTTTACAAGCGGATGCTCGCGGAAATACTCTGCCAAGCGGCGAGTAGACTCGACCGAGTGCTTCACACGCAACGAGAGGGTCTCCAATCCCAACTGCATAAGGTATGAGTCGAATGCTGAGGGTGAGCAACCGAAGTCGCGCAGACCATCCACACGGCACTTAACGATATAGGCCATATTGCCGAAGGTCTCCCAGAACTTCAATCCGTGATAACCCTCCGAAGGCTCGCAGAGTGCCGGGAACTTGCCATTGCCCCAATTATAGGTTCCGCCATCGACAATCACGCCACCCATAGCCGTACCGTGGCCGTTAATCCACTTCGTAGCCGACTCGACAACGATGTCGGCACCCCACTCCAGCGGTCGGCAGAGGTAGCCACCGGCGCCGAACGTATTATCCACAACGAAGGGGATATCGTAACGATGAGCCAACTCGGCAATAGCCTCCAAGTCGGGCACGTTGCAACCAGGGTTGCCCATCGACTCGACATAGATTGCCTTGGTGCGCTCGTCGATGAGTTTTTCCAACTCCTCGGCGCTCTCATCCTTTGCCAGTCGGCAGTCGATACCGAGCTTGCGGAACGAAATTTTGAATTGGTTGAATGTTCCGCCATAGAGGTAGGGTGAAGCTACGATATTATCGCCTGCATCAGCCAACGAAGTGATAGCGATAAGTTGTGCCGACATACCCGACGAGAGAGCCAATGCTCCCACACCACCTTCGAGAGCTGCAATGCGCTCCTCGTAAGCCGATGTTGTCGGATTTTGCAAGCGGGTGTAGATGTTGCCTAACTCTTTGAGCTCAAACAAACGAGCCGCATAGTCGCACGAACGGAAGTGGTATGCAGCCGTAGGATATATAGCCACACCGCGCGACCCAGTCTGGTCGGGGTGGTAGCCACCGTGTATTTGCAGCGTTTCGAAACGCAATTTATTCTCTGACATAAAATTCTTAATTATAGGTTTATCTCGAAGCTACCGAGTTGTCGCTGATTGTGCCCATCGAGTCCAAAGCCCACGTTCCGTGCGCGCGCAACACCTGCTCGACGATATCACGAACACATCCCTTGCCACCGCCAAACTGCGAAACGTAGCACGATGCTTCGATAATCTCCGAAGCGGCATCTGCCGGGCATACCGGAATGCCGACCAGTCGCATACACTCCAGGTCGGGAATATCGTCACCGACATAGATAGTATTCTCGAGGTTTACCCCCTCCGACTCGGCAAACTCGTGGATTGCCTTGATTTTATCCATACAGTTGGTGTAGATGTGCTTTACGCCCAATCGCTGCATACGCGAGGCGAGCAACGACCCAAATCCGCCCGAGATGATGCAGACCTTGTATCCGTGCTTGATAGCATACGACAGCGCATAGCCATCCTTGGCATTATAGCGGCGCAGAAAATCCCCATCAGGCAGCGGCATAATGCTGCCATCGGTCATCACGCCATCCACATCGAAGACAAAGGCCTCGACCTCGGCTAATCTCTCTTTGAAGTTTCTTTCCATATATTTTGGCTTAATTTTTCGTAAATATCTTGTAACTCGGGGTTTTGTTCGAGCATCCGCAGGTGTCGCTCGATGGTTGTGCGGTCGTTCCTCCTCGCAGGTCCGGTCTGCACCGCTGACGGATTACCACTCTCGATAGCCTTGCGAGCCGTCTCGGCAATCAGCGGGGAGAGAGTCGCAAAGGGCAACCCTGCACTCCGCATCAGCTCCGCACCCACAGCGTAGAGGTGGTTGACGAAGTTGCAAACGACAACGCCCGAGATGTGAGCCTGCGAACGCATCTGCGAGTCGGCCTCGATAACCATTCCGCTCAACTGCTCGGCAATCGCCCTAATCTCGGCAAGCAGAGCCTGGTCCGAAGCCTCGATAAAGAGCGGAATCTCCCCGAAATCGACCACGCGCCCTGCGGTAAAGGTTTGCAGCGGGTAGATGACTGCTCGGCGGGGGAAACCAGAGGGTATCGCCTCGAGCGGTTGCGAGCCAGCCGTGTGGGCGACAACGGCCCCCTCGGGCAACACCAACGACGAGAGCAGAGGTGTTATGGCCGAATCAGAAACAGCCACCAGATAGAGTTCGGCGGTGGCTATATGGTCGGGATTGTCGCTCCACTCGCACTGCGCAAGTTGAGCCACAGCTCTGCCTCGCTCGGGGTTGCGGGCAAAAATCTGTCGTACCTCGAAACCTCGCTCGGGCAGCACCCTTGCGAAGGCCTCGGCAACATTGCCACTTCCGATTATAACTACACTTCTCACTGCTTATCGCTGTTTTTAATCTCGACTAATTTCCGATTTTGTTGTGAATGGCGAGCCTCCGCCTTAATGCGCTCCAATTCCAGGCTGACACTCTCGATTTCACTGCTTGAATGGAGGTCAATAGAGGTGTTACCGCTCTGCTCGATGGCCTCCAATATGTTGTAGACCGTATATGTCGCCACATCCTTTGCCGGTACAAACGAGTTCTCGAAACCCTTACTCTCGGCCGGCAACTCGATAAGTTGCCCCGCCTTAACCAGCGAACGTAACACGGAGTTGACGATGCGGGTGGGTAGGTTCAATGCATGCTTAACCTCCGAGAGCGAAATGGCCCCCTTGCCTGCCGAAAAGTGGCGCACGACAACCAACATCGCCCCGAGTAGCACCTTGCGGCGAGAGTCGTAACTGATGTGTAGCGATTCGCGCTCCTCGTCAAACTTGTCGATATTCTGGTATGCAAAGGCCAACTCGCCGCCAAAGAGGAGAATCATCCACGAGTACTGCACCCACATAAGGAAAAGTGGCAGTGCCGCGAAACTTCCGTAGATGGCGTTGTATGAGGTCATATATGTCTGCAGGTAGAAGTATCCCCACTGGAAGAGGATGAATGCCGTACCTGCAACGATGCCGGCCATGACTGCCGAGCCGATGCGCACCGTGGTATTGGGGATGACGTAGTACAAGAATGAGAACATCACCCACATCACAACTATCGACATCAGTTTCGATACCCATCCAATCCAGGCTGCATCCACTCCCCCGAAGAGCTCCTGGGCATAGGAGTTGATACCATTGGCCGCTGCCCACAAAATCGGAGCGATGACAATCACTGCGATATAATCCGAGTACTTGCGAGCTATGCTGCGCGATGAGGTGACCTCCCAAATGTTGTTGAAGGCGCTCTCTATCGAGCCGAAGACCCTAATCACCGCCCAGAAGAGGGTGATGATACCGACCGCAGCAACGATGCCGCTCTTGGTGTTCTCGAGAGCCTTGTTCGCAAACTCGACAACGTAGTCGATAATCTCGGGATTTTTCGGGAAGAGCGAGTAGAGGTTTTCAATCAAATCTTCGATAATGCCAAACCCCTTGACAATGGCAAAGACCACCGCCAGGATAGGCACAATCGAGATAAGCGTATAGAATGTGAGCGCAGCGCAACGCACCAAAGTACTATGCTCCTGCAATCCGCGAGCCGTGTAGAAGAAGAGTTTATACTGGCGCACAAGCCAATTGAGCCACGAGGAACGGAACTCCTTGTGGAAGATTGTGACCGTGAAAAACTCTATAATCTCCTTTACCGACATAACTCAAATCCGTGTTTGAACTACCAAAGGTAGTTATTTTAATCGGATCGACAAAAAATTGGAGCCGATTGTTGTGAATGCAATCTTTTTGGTGCCACCCTCTTTGAGCCCCGTCATCGCTGTCAGGCGCTCGGTCGAGATGGGAAAATCTCGCTTGAAAATCTGTCGTTTCTGCCCCTTCATCTCTCGCTTCAGGCGCTTGGGGTCGAAGGGCTCGATTTGCTCTATTTCGTATATGCGACCGATTACGCCCTCGGGTCGCTCGGTGGCAAAACCATAGCCGTTCTCGCTCCAAATATCGGCCTTGCCGGCAAGGTGAGCCCTCGCCAATCGGCACTTCTGCAACGCAACATCGGGCTGCACCAACCAACGATACTCCTCGCCTCGAAATTCGGGTGTCGGAGGGGCCGGGATGGTGTTGGTGTCCTTGGTGTAACTACCTAAGCCCAAAGCGGTTGCAGTTATTTGGCGCTGGTCCTTTTCTCCTATGTAGATAAGCACCTCCTTGCACTCGTCACCGAGCGAAACAACCTCTACCGAGCAATCGTCAAACAGGCGCAGAGCCTCCTCCACATCAAACATCGGTGAAGCCTTGATGCAGACCCTCTCGGCAATCGAGCGTAGGCGAGGCATCAGCGCAACCATATCGGGAGAGCAATCTTCGAGCCGTACAAGTTTTTCGCCCTTCGCACCTCGGCGGTCGGGGTCGGCATAGCACCAATCGAAGTGGTCGTCGCAGGTGGCAACAAACTCCGCAGAGTCGGCGCAGACGACCTCGATATTTTCGGCTCCAAGTCTGCGGAAATTTTCGCGTGCAACCTCTGCCAAGACCTCGTTGCGCTCGATGGTGACAACGCGCTCGAATTTTCGGGACAGATAGAGCGCATCGACCCCAAGCCCGCAGGTCAAATCGAGCACCGAGCCCCCTGAGAGAGGTTTGTGGGCAGCGCACTCTTCGCTCGACGACTGCTCGAAGGCGAGCGAGGGGATTATGCAACGTGCCTCGTAGTACGAAGGCAGTTTCTTCTGCGCACGACCCAGATACTTAACCTGTGTAGCGACCTCGGCAGCGTGTGCTATGCGCTTATCGAGCGCCACCTCAAGGGCATCGCGCGAGATATTTGCATCAATAGCCATTCGCACCTCCTCGGTGCAGAGTAACTGATATTGTTCGAGTGTTATCATAGGGGCAAATTTACCGATTTTTTCGTTTCGAAGAGATGGGCAACCGCAGTTATTGCTATCGCAACCCCATAAATCAACCATACGGCCCGGGTCGAAAGCCCTATCTCGACTGCCGACCATGGCCTCAGGGCTATGCCCTCGACCACGAAGTTGAGCCCCGCACCGACCCACGAAAGCCCTGCTCCAAAGACTCCTGCAAGCCATCCGATAGGCATCACAATCCATAGTATGGCTACAATTACTATGGCATAGGCGCAGAGTATCACTATCGGATTGAGCAGCACGCCGACTATCGATACCACGCCAAAGGTGTGTGCCACCAAGGGCATTGTTGCGATTGCCGACACAGCTCCCACAACCATCGTGGCAGTGAGGGCATCTAACCACCTTCGGCCCGAGCGCAGAGAGCGCATTAGCGGTACTCCCCACTCGACTATTGCCGCCACGGCGATAAACGAGAGTTGGAAGCTAAGGTCGAAGAGGTAGTCGGGGCTATAAACCAGCATTGCAAATGCCGTAGCCGCCAATATATTGAGCGAAACGTAGCGTGAGGAGGTTGCCACTGCGGCTTGCAGTGCCGTGAACATCACCGCTGCTCGTACCACGCTGGGCGAAAATCCGCACATCGCAGCATAGATCCATATCGGTACCACCACCGCTACGGCTCGGATAATCTGACCGTGACGTACCAGCGGCAGCCATGCCAACAATATGTTGCAGAGCATAAAAACGATGCCCACATGCAGACCCGATACGGCCAAGATGTGTGATGCACCTGCTCGCGAGTAGGCCTGGCGCAACTCGGGGGTCATCCCCTTGCGATTACCCACAGCCATAGCCCCGACAATGGCTGCTGCATCGCCCGCCAAACCGAGGCGCTCGAGTCGCTCGGCAGTCACCGAGTGGAGTGTTCGTTTTTCGGTGTGGGTCATCGCCAAAATATCATCGGCTCGCAGAAAAATCGTTCCGCTAAAGCCTCGGCGTGTCATCAGCTCTCCGTAGGAGCCGAACTTCTCGGGAAAGGGGACAATGCGCCCGAGAGCCTCGATACGGGTGCCGAAGTTGGCCTTTACAAGAGTGTCTAAATAGAGATTGATACGCTCATCTGCGGGTAGGATTTCGCCCTTGTTATCCCACTCGGTGATGTGTGCCGGCATTACGGCAAAACCTTTGCGTATCACTGGGTTATCATCAACCTCAAGGGTGAGATAGATTCGATTGGCGGTTGGTATCTGAGGCCTGAAACTGCGCAATGATACCACCACGCCTCCAAAGAGGATGAGCGCCACGGCGATATAGATATTGCTGATTTGCGAACGCAACCAGATGGCTGCGCCGAGCAACGATAAGATAAATCCGCCCCACAACGCCCACGCCGGCACCTCCACCGCGTCAAATAGCGCAATCCCCGCCATAAAAAGTATTGCGGCAATCACCATCGGACAACGGAGTGAGGTTGAGGGCGACATATCCAGGTAGTGATGTTAGTTGTTATTGATGGTGAGGGTCATCAGCGCTCCCGCCTTGAGTGACAAAGGATTCTCTATTTTGATACTCTTTATCACCTCACCACCGCTATTGTAGAGCGTGAGTGTAAGTCCCGAATTAAAATCAATAGGGGGTAATGTTGCCCAAAATACGCCATTCGAGTCTTGGTATGAAAGCTTCATACTCTTGCCATTGCCCTTTTTGACCTCGGGGTTGAGGTTGGGAAAATGTGCCAGACTGTTTTTGTCGGGGACGTAAGAGAAATCACCTGACATATAGTCGTCTGCGCCATTTCCCGAGATAATCAAATATGCCACATGATCGAATCCTTTTGGTCTGAATCCCAACAAAGCAACGGCAGGATTAAGTTTTACCTGTGCGGGATTAGGGATAGAAAATCCGGCATACTCCTCGAGCCCGGCATAGTAGGGGATCGGGGTCGAGGCTGTGATCTCTGCAGGAATGTTGACCGCTACCCTGGCAATATGCCCATCTTTGGCGATGCAGCCGGCCGGGAAACTAAAGAAATAGGAGCTCGAGCGAGGGAGTTTTACAATGCCGAGGTTGGGATTTTGAACATCAATATCGACAACCATATCGTTGACTCCAACCTGGTCATTTGGCGCAAATGAGGGGTGATTAAACTCCTCGATGGTTAATGCAGTGCGTGACCCTTCTCCGATTTGTAGTTCGATAATCTGGAGATTTGCCCCTTGTGAGAACTTTTTGCTAGCCAACAAGTTTCCCGATTTGCTCTTAAACAAAATCTCGGTGGAGCGAACTTCCGACCCCTCGTTCTCTGCAACGTGGATATAGACCGTGTAGAAATCTCCGAGAAGGTGTCGCTTTTCGATTGTAACAAACTCGTCATCGCACTCAACAACGAAATCGGAAGTCGATATGATGTCATACGATGCCTCTACGGCATAGTAGTTCAGGTCGGGTGCTAAGGATGGGGTGGTGGACTCTTCGAATGTGTCGATTATAAAGTCCGAATCATACCTATCATCTATATATCTGTAAAATGGGGATAAGGTCTTTTGGTCAATCCCCTTGTCGGTATAAAACCGGGCGATGTTTCTTGCCACAGCAAAGGGTTTGACTGCAGCCCTGTTGGCGATAATTGTTTCGACCGTGTTTTGCGACAATTGCCCCTCATTCTCTAATTCTGAAGCAACCGCTTGGACCAATGTAACAACCTCGCCTGTGGTGCGGTCTTGTTGGATTATACAAGCATACGCAAGCAGTGCCGCATCGCCCTCTTCAGAGCCCATCAAGTCAACGGAACTAAAGTCTTGCAATAGGTCGGCTTCTACACCCAAAGCGAGTAATAACTCCTGCTGCGCCTTGGCTACAGCCTCGTTATACGCCATGCCATCTGCCAGTAGGTGTTTAATTCGAGGTTTGACCAGGGTTGTCAATAGATTGACATTCATATTAGAGGACTCCGAAGGGGCTATGGCTTCAAGATACATCGGGGCCTCCGAGATAGAGCCGGTAACCTCATTAAAGTAGTACCCCTCGGTTCGCAACTCCAGCAGAGGTGCTTCTGTGGAGATATCAAGCGCAAACGAGCCGAGGTCGTCAGAGATATTGGCCGGGTAGCTGTCGCCTGTTGCAACACCCCTGTCGGTCAGCGCAAAAGCTGTGATTTGGGAGCCTTTGACCAACTGCCCTTTCTGCGCAAAGCCTCGAATGGATATCTCTTTGGGAGATGTGTTTTGAGAAAAGTTTGTACAACTCGCCAAAAATATAGCAAGAAGAGCAGTTATGATTGAAGTGATATCCCTTTTCATCTTGAGTTGAATTTTGCTGCGGGTTTGATGTGGATTCAGGTTTAGGATTTTCTATTATCGGGATAAAGGTACGAAAATTCTGGGTCAGAATGAATTTTTAGAGTAAAAATCAAAAAAATCGGGCTTTGGGGTTGTAAGTTGTAAAAATTTATTACCTTTGCACCGCAATCGTTGCCCAGGTGGCGAAATGGTAGACGCGCTCGTTTCAGGTGCGAGTGTTGAGAGACGTGTAGGTTCGACTCCTATCCTGGGCACAAGGTTGCAGTGGTAGCAACCAATTTAGGGAGTTTAGCTCAGCTGGTTCAGAGCATCTGCCTTACAAGCAGAGGGTCGGCGGTTCGAATCCGTCAACTCCCACAAAATGATGCAGAGCAGACGACTTACAAGTCGTCTGTTTTGTTTTGTGCTTGTGGCTGTGTGCAAGCCCACGCCACAGCCCCAAACACAACCCGCCGCAGGCGGTTGCTCTGCATCTGGCGGAGAGTACGGATTGCTCACTAAAGTATGTGGGGTGGATGGGTTGGATGGGTTAGATGGGGAGCGCAGCCGATGGCTGCTTATGGGGAGAATGGGGAGCGTTGTCTGCGACAGCTTATGGGGAGAATGGGGATTTTCCAATTACCCCAATTACCCTGATTGTCCCGATTGCCCCAGAAACCCCAGTTTCCCCAAGAGATTTTTTCAAGAAAGGTTGTTAAGGGTTATTAAGGAGTTTAGTGAAATCCCTTAGACACCTTAAACTCCTTAAACTCTCTAATTTTTCTTCTAATAAATTCTGTCATTCGTTGTCATAGGCTACCCCCCCCCTCAAAAAAACACAAGAGGGCACACCCTTTCGGATATGCCCTCCCTACCTTTATAAAATAGTTCTACTTCAAGCGACCCTCCTTCGCCTCGATGCACTCGGTGGCGTGAGGCACCTTCATCAGGCGCTCCTTAGGAATCAGTTTGCCAGTAGTCTTACAGATACCATAGGTCTTATTCTCGATACGCACCAGAGCCATCTCGAGATTGCGGATAAATTTCAATTGGTGAGTAGCCAAACGGCCATTCTCCTCCTTGGAGAGCGTAGCTGCACCCTCTTCGAGCACCTTATAGGTGGGCGAAGTGTCCTCAGTGTCGTTGCCGGCTGCGTGAGTAATGGTGTCACGCAACAATTCATAGTCGGCACGAGCTGCCTCAAGTTTGCGAAGAATTACCTGACGGAACTCCTCCAACTCTGCATCGCTGTATCTTGTTTTCTCAACCTCTGCCATAAAATCTGTAGTTTTTAGTTGTTGCTTTATGTAAAGGTAAGTAAAAATACGTTACTCTCCAAATTTTATGCGCTTTTAGTGCATTTTTGTTATCGCAATGCGCAGTGGCTCCTCGTCGATATCGCTCTCGACAACGAACTCGCCCTGCGGCTCGGCACTACACTTAACGCTGAGGGCAAGTGTCTGAGAGCCAATGTAATCGCCAAACTCGGCAACGGCTCCGTCAACCAACTCCTTAGCCTCGATTTCAACCGAAATCTTGTCGGTAACCTCCAAGCCCGAATCCTTGCGGATATTCTGGATGCGGTTCACCAATTCGCGTGCCACACCCTCCTTGCGCAACTCATCGGTCACGGTGATATCGAGTGCAACGGTCATCTTGCCCTCCGAGGCTACCAACCAGCCCGGCATATCCTCCGAGGTGATGTCGAAGTCCTCAACTGCAACGTCAAGCAGTGTGCCTTCGATTTCGAGCTGCGAAATAGCACCGCTCTCGACCTGGGCAATCTGCTCCTGCGAGAAGGTTGCAACCAGCGCAGCAATCTGCTTCATATACTTGCCATACTTCGGACCGAGGGTCTTGAAGTTGGGCTTAATGCGCTTGGTAATGAGGCCTGTAGTCTTCTCGATAAGTTCGATATCCTTCACATTGACCTCGCCCATAACAAGGCTCTTCACTGCCTCGATATGCTTTGCCATCGCCTTGTCCAATACCGGCACCAAAATCTTGGTCAGCGGCTGACGCACCTTGATATTGACCTTACGGCGCAGAGCCAGCACCATCGAAGATATGCGCTGAGCCAGCGACATCATCTCCTGCAATTCGGTGTCGATAAGCGACTCATCCGCCTTCGGGAAATCAGAGAGGTGTACCGACTCGTCAGAGTGGCGACCGCTCACAGCATTCAGGTCGCAGAAGATGCGATCCGAAATGAAGGGAGCAAACGGAGCCGACAACTTGGCAACGCTCTCCAAGCAGGTGTAGAGGGTCTGATATGCAGCCAACTTATCGTTATCCATCTCACCGCCCCAGAAACGCTTGCGGTTAAGACGAACATACCAGTTCGAGAGATTCTCGCCCACAAACTCCTGAATTGCACGAGCAGCGGGGGTCGGGTCGTAGCCCTCGAGCGACTCGGTAACGGTCTTGATAAGGGTGTTGAGCTCCGAGATAATCCAGCGGTCAATCTCGGGACGATCCGCAACGGGAATCTCCTCCTCCGAGCCGGTGAAGCCATCGATATTGGCATAGAGAGCGAAGAACGAGTAGGTGTTGTAGAGTGTGCCGAAGAACTTACGGCGCACCTCATCCACTCCCTCGATATCGAATTTGAGGTTATCCCACGGCTGCGAGTTCGAAATCATATACCAGCGAGTGGCATCGGCTCCATACTTGTCGAGTACCTCGAACGGATCAACAGCATTGCCCAGGCGCTTCGACATCTTGTTGCCATTCTTGTCGAGCACCAGACCATTCGAGATGATATTCTTGAATGCTACCGAGTCGAAGAGCATAGTGGCAATAGCGTGCAGTGTGAAGAACCAACCGCGAGTCTGGTCGACACCCTCAGCGATAAAGTCTGCGGGGTAGACATCGTGGAAATCGGCACCGCCATTCTCGAAGGGGTAGTGCAGCTGCGCATAAGGCATTGCTCCCGAGTCGAACCAAACGTCAATCAGGTCGCTCTCGCGGTGCATAGGCTCGCCCTTTGACGAAACCAATACGATATTATCAACATAGGGCTTGTGCAGGTCGATATTCTCGGTCGAGTAGTTCTCCTTCGACATATCGCCCACCTTGAAATTCTTGTAGGGATTCTCGCTCATAAAGCCGGCAGCAATCGAGCGCTCAATCTCGCCCATAAGCTCCTCGACAGAGCCGATACACTTCATCTCCGAGCGATCCTCGGTAGCCCAGATGGGCAGCGGAGTGCCCCAGAAGCGCGAACGCGAGAGGTTCCAATCGTTGAGATTCTCCAACCACTTGCCGAAACGGCCTGAGCCTGTCGATTCGGGCTTCCAGCGGATGGTCTTGTTGAGCTCAATCATACGCTCCTTGAGTGCCGTTGTGCGGATAAACCACGAGTCGAGCGGGTAGTACAACACCGGCTTATCGGTACGCCAGCAGTGGGGATAGTTGTGGGTATGCTTCTCGATGCGGAAAGCACGATTCGAGGCCTTGAGCATCATTGAGATATAGATGTCGAGATTTTCGGCTGCTGCAGCCGCCTTCTCATCATAGCGACCATCGACCATAAACTGCGGATCGTAGGCATTCTTAACCCAGCGGCCTGCGTAATCCTTGTAGGCCTCAACATCGACACACTCCGCAACGAACTTCTCGTCCAATTCGTCGAGCAGGTAGAACTTGCCCGTGAAGTCAACCATCGGGCGGGTCTCGCCACGCTTGTTAATCATAAAGAGCGAGGGGATGCCTGCAGCACGAGCTACGAAAGCATCGTCAGCACCAAACGTGGGTGCGATGTGAACGATACCGGTACCATCCTCGGTGGTAACGTAGTCACCCGTAATTACGCGGAATGCCTTCTCGGCTGCCGGAGTCCAATTGCCCTTCTCGTCAGCCTCCACAGGCTTAACCCAGGGGATAAGTTGCTCATAGTGGATACCCGCGAGGTCAGCGCCCTTATATGTGCGCTCCTCCTCGACCGTATATGTTCCCTCCAACTTCTTGTTGAAAATCGAAGGTACGAGGTCACGAGCGATGATTACGGTTTGCGGCTGCTCAGTATAGGGGTTGATGCACTTCACGCGCACATAGTCAATCTTCGGACCAACGCAGAGTGCGGTATTCGAGGGCAGAGTCCAAGGAGTGGTTGTCCAAGCCAGGAAGTAGAGCTCGCCCTGCACATCCTCAAAGAGGTGCTCGCTCTCGGCATTGCGTACCACCTTGAACTGTGCGGTACAAGTGGTATCCTTAACATCACGGTAGCAACCCGGCTGGTTGAGCTCGTGAGTCGAAAGACCCGTACCTGCTGCGGGCGAGTATGGCTGAATGGTGTAACCCTTATAGAGCAGACCCTTGTCAAAGAGCTGCTTGAGAAGCCACCACAGAGTCTCGATATACTTGTTGTCGTAGGTGATGTAGGGGTCGTCCATATTTACCCAGTAGCCCATACGGCGCGTAAGGTTCTCCCAAACACCCGTAAACTTCATCACATCCGCACGGCAAGCCTTGTTGTACTCCTCGACGGTAATCTTCTTGCCGATATCCTCCTTGGTGATGCCGAGAGCCTTCTCAACACCGAGCTCAACGGGCAGTCCGTGAGTATCCCATCCAGCCTTGCGGTGTACGAGGTAGCCCTGCTGGGTTTTGTAACGGCAGAAAATATCCTTAATGGTACGCGCCATAACGTGGTGAATGCCCGGCATTCCGTTTGCCGAGGGAGGTCCCTCGTAGAATACGAATGTCGGATGACCTTCGCGCGTTGTGATACTCTTGTGGAAGGTATCCTTGGTATCCCATTCGCCAAGGACATCACTTGCAAGTTTGGGTAGATCAAGACCCTTATACTCTGTAAATTTCATATATCGTTTCGTGCTTAAATATCCATGAGTGTATGTACCGGAGCGATGCTTTCGAGGCGAGCCTTGCCACCGAGCTCCTCGAGGTGTACCAAGAAGATAAACTCCTTAATCTTCACTCCGTACTCCTTCCCATCAACGACAATGCGCATCGACTCCATCGAGCGGGCAACTCCCTCGGCTGTTCCGCCCGTAGCCAGAACGTCGTCAAAGAGCGTAACCTCGAAAACGTCACCCTCGGCCACTCCGGCTGCAATATCGCTGCGGCGATAGAAGAGAGTGTCAAATCCATACTCCTTCTCGATGCGTACCTCGATAAGGTCGCCTTCGTTGAAGGGGAGCTTGCCGCTCTTGCGAATGGGAATAATGTTCTGCACCTTTTCGTTGGTGAGCAACAGAGGCGAAGCGAACAAAAATCCACGAGCCTCGGGAGCAGCCACGTTGGCAGCCGTTGTGAGCTGTGTCAGCTTGTCGATAAGTTGCTTATAGACAGCTTTATCCTGCAATAGCGGAATAATATCCACGAATTTGATACCCTCTTTCGGGAAGTCCTGATAGAATTTGAGTGTGTTAATCATTGTTGTTTAAGGCATTTTATTTGCGCAAACTTACTAAATTATTTTCGTTTGGCGGGGAATTTTGCACAAAATTTTTAATTTTGTCCGTCATTTGAAGCAGATTACACGAAGTATGGAGTCCTTGATGGAGTTTTTTATGGATTGGGGTTATGTCGGGATTTTTCTCTCGGCATTCTTGGCGGGCAGTGTTGTGCCGTTCAGTTCCGAACTTGTTATGGTCGCTTTGGCGCAGGCGGGACTCTCGCCTCTGTGGTGTGTGGTCTGGGCAACAGCGGGCAATACGCTCGGAGGCGTAACGTGCTACTATATAGGTCGTTTGGGCAAGACCGAGTGGATTGAGCGTTATCTGCGCATAAGCCACGAGCGCATCGAAAAGGCCAAAGCATTTCTGCGTGGTCGAGGGGCTGTGATGGCTCTCTTTGTGGCGCTGCCTTACGTTGGCGATGCGATAGCCGTTGTGTTGGGATTGATGCGTAGCAATGCGTGGATTACAACCCTGGCGATGATGGTCGGCAAGGCGGTGCGCTACATAGCCGTAATCTACGCTGCCGAGGGGATTATTTCGCTATTTTAAGGGTTGATAGCGTGATAGAACTTGAATGTTTTACCAACACGCATCATTATCCTCACCATTCTCATCAAACCACGAATAACCATCGTTTTCGTGGCACTCACACCAAGCATTGTCGCAGTTGAATGAATCGTGCACATGATGCTCTTTCTCGTCATGTTTATCATCTGAATCCAATAGGTGATTAAACATGAAAAAATCGCTTATCACATCGTATTCATCGTGCTTCTTCTTTCGAGGCGAGGGGATACCTTTGCACTGCTCGATCAAATCACAATTTACACAAGAAATGTGTCTTGTACAACCATGTGAACCATCGTCATCAAACTCTTCTTCTTCGATTTTAGAGTCAGCATCAATCTCTTGCGTTGTCAACCTATACAACCAACGGCATAAGTATACAACAGCGATAATCGCTATCGCGGCAGCCCAGAAATAGAACTTAAACACCAAAGAGAGAATACAACTTACGAAATAGATTACGAACCCCATACCCCGAAAATTTAGGTTATTAAATTTTATTTGATGACAAAAGTAGGGGCGCTCTGTGACAACTTTTGACACAGAGCCTATTTTGGGGTCTTTTTGCAATAAATTTATCCGATAAAGGCGAGCAGTTCGGTATAGAGTCGCTGCACAGGCAGCCCCATAACATTGAAGAATGACCCCTCGATGCGCTCGATAGCGACATAGCCTATCCACTCCTGAATGCCGTATGCGCCCGCCTTGTCGTAGGGGCGATAGTTGTCGACGTAGTAGGCAATCTCCTCTTCGCCCATTGTGCGGAAATAGACATCGGTCTCCACTGCAAAGGTCTGCATCTTTTCGCTCGAGCGCAGTGTTACGCCCGTATATACTTTGTGGCTTCGGCCCGACATCGCACGCAACATCTCAATCGCCTCTGCGCGGTCGGCAGGCTTGCCCAAGACCCTCTCGTCAATAACAACCGTAGTGTCGGCCGTGATAAGAACATCCCCCTCTCTCAACGGCTCGGGGTAGGCGTTGCTCTTGAGCGTAGAGAGGTATGCTGCGACCTCCCCGGCGGGCAGAGTGTCGGGATAGTTCTCGTCGCACTCAAACTTCGGAGCGAGTGTAAATTTCAGACCCGCATCCTCCATAAGTTGGCGGCGGCGTGGCGAAGCAGAGGCCAGAATCAGTTGGCGGTCGGCAAGTTTTTCGTGCAGAAGCATACTTTTCGAGGATTTATAGTCTGATTTTATTAGCGGATATCGAAATTGAGCAGTTCGTGGCCCTCGAGCGTAGCAACGAGGTTGTCGCCTACCGCCACAGGACCTACGCCACAGGGCGTACCCGTGTAGATAAGGTCGCCAATTTTGAGTGTCATATATTGCGAAACGTGGCTGATAATCTCATCGACCGAGAAGAGCATCTCGGCAGTGTTGCCCTGCTGGCGCACCTGGCCATTGACCCTTAGGTCAAAGTGGAGGTTGTCGATTGCGCCCACCTCCAACAGCGGCACAAACTCGGGCGAGAGCGCAGCCGAGTGGTCAAAGCACTTCGAGGCCTCCCACGGCAGACCCTCTGCGATAGCCTTGCGTTGCAGGTCGCGGGCCGTGAAGTCGATACCCAGACCCACCTCGTCGTAGTAGCGGTGCGCAAAGCGGCGGTCGATGCACTTACCCACGCGGTTAATCTTCACCACCAACTCACACTCATAATCGACCCTCTCCGAGAATCGCGGAATGTAGAAGGGGTCGTTGTTGCGCAGCAGAGCCGTGTCGGGCTTCAGGAAGAAGAGCGGCTCTTTGGGCAGGGCTGCTCCGTCATTGAGTTCGGTTGCGTGGTCGGCATAGTTGCGACCTATACAGATTATCTTCATTATCGCAAAAATTTCTTTTTTCTCACATTAACATATATCGCCGTGGCAATAAGCGCCCCCGTAGGTATTCCCACAAACATTATCACCCACAATATTCGAGTCGGCATAAGGGGCGCAATTATGGCAGTAACTACCCCTACGAACATCGCATTCGATGTCAGGCGACCAATCTTCTCGATATCGATCTTCTCGCGCTCGGCCTTCGGCATCGTGTTATACCCCGCCATTGTTTCAGGGTATTTGCGAATAAATAGTGCTATCGCAAGCCAAACAACACCAAATATAACCGAAACAACAATCATCAATTGTGAGTTTTAATCTATTTTCCGACCCCTCTGGTCTTTGACCACCTCCCCTGCCATAGGGGAGGAGTTTTTGGGTTTTCTCTAAACTGCTCCCCTGTCGTAGGGGAGCTGTCCGCAGGACTGAGGGGTTAACAATTTTGAATTTTGAATTTTGAATTGCTTTGACGATGCAATCGGCAAATCTCTCGCTCGCACCTTCGTTGCCGATTATCGTGCGCAGCTGATCAAAGTCGGCAAGCATTTTTGCTCGTTTTAAGCCACCATTGAGGATTGAGCGCAACTCTCGCTCTGCCTCATCCTGATTGACCTTTGCAACCACAATCTCGCGCACAGCCTCACGACCCAAGTTGATATTCACAAGCGACACAAAGGGAATCTTCAGCACCAGCGGGCGCAACACCTCATAGAGCTTCGGGATGTGATACAACACCATCTCGGGGATACCCATAAGTGCCGTTTCGAGCGTAGCCGTACCCGAGGTAACAACCGCCGCCTCGGCAACATTCAGCGTGTCGTAAGTCTGGTTGTAGACCACTTTTACATCGCTGCCACTCAATATCTTATCGTAAACCTCGCGAGCAATCCACTCCACGCCCGTAACCACAAACTGTCTATCGGGAATCCTCTTCGAGAGGGCCACCATCTCGGGCAGATTATCCTTGATTTCGCTCACTCGACTGCCGGCAACCAATGCAACAATTGGTCGCTCATCCAAGCCGTTGCGCTCGCGGAACTCCTCGCCCGAGGGAAGGGTCGGTTTGCGCTCGGTGATAGCATCCATCAGCGGATTACCGCAGAAGGTGATATTTTTGACCCCTCTACGGCCAAACCACTCCTGCTCGAACGGGAAGATGATGAGCAACTTATCGACATACTTGCGCAGGGCCTTTACTCTGCGCTCCTTCCACGCCCACGCCTTGGGTGCGATGTAGTAATGCACTTGCAAGCCCACCTGGTGCGCCCACTTGGCAATCTTCATATTGAAGCCCGGATAGTCGATAAGTACCACCACATCAGGCTGAAAATCAGCGATATCGCGCTTGCACTCGTCAATCTGCGAGAAGATGGTGCGCAGATTACGCAGCACCTGCATAAAGCCGAAGAACGAGGTCTGCTTGTAGTGCTTGACCAGATTCTCGACCCCTCCGACCTCGGACATCTTGTCACCGCCCCAGAAGCGGAACTGCGCCTCGGGGTCAGCCTTCAAGATGCCTCGCATCAGATTCGAACCGTGAAGATCGCCCGACGGCTCACCGGCGATAATGTAATATTTCATATCAATTCAAAATTCAAAATTATCGTTTGGGATAATGTTGACTTGAAAGATGAATGTATAACTACTTTATGCTCTCTTTTGTTGTTAAGACAATCTTGGAAAGGATATTTGTTAGCTCCCTACACTCCGGGAAGATGCTATCATACTCAGCTTTGGTAAGGTATTCTGTTTTATACAACAACTCCAACCAATACTCTGTTTCATAAACCTCTTTAAGAGATATATTCATCTTCGCGACAAAATCCTTTCGAGAAGAACTACGCAATGCCTCACGGATATTTGCACCAATACTTGTTCCGCTCTTCAATATCTGTGTAGATAAAGTCCTCTCGTCAAATGTTTTACGCAGATGTTTGTATAGCTTCACAATTCGAACGGCAAATTCGAAACTCTTATCCAAAACGATGTTGTCTTGTTTCATGGCTCAAACAAAATATAAAATCAATTTTGAATTTTGAATTCTGAATTTTGAATTTCCAATAGGTCTGGTCGCAGTTGCTTGGTTCGCTCCCACGCCTGCGCCTCTTTCCACTTCTCGATCTCGGCAAAGTTACCCGAGAGAAGCACATCGGGTACCTTCCAACCTCTAAAATCCGCGGGGCGGGTATATACGGGCGGAGCCAACAGATCATCCTGGAAACAATCCGTCAGCGCAGACTCCTCATCGCCAATAGCGCCAGGGATGAGTCGCACCACCGAGTCGGTGATAATCGCTGCAGCCAACTCGCCTCCCGTCAGCACATAGTCGCCAATCGAGATCTCGCGAGTGATAAGGTGCTCGCGGATACGGAAGTCAATACCCTTGTAGTGGCCGCAGAGGATGATGATATTTCCCAGAGTCGAAAGACGGTTAGCCTCGTGCTGGTCGTATGTAATCCCGTCGGGCGAGGTAAAGATAATCTCGTCATACTCGCGCTCGGACTGCAACTTCTCGATAAGCTCGAATACAGGCTCACACTTCATAACCATGCCC
>JAGBTZ010000002.1 GCA_017631055.1 Alistipes sp. | reverse complement strand
AAGAGGTAGAGATCCTGACGATCACCCTCGGGACGGCACTCAACCCACTTGTCCCAATGCGAGTCAACATCAACAAAGATGTGATTTGCCGAATCATCCACGATGCTCCAACCTGCACGCGAGAGGATACCCTTCTCCATAGGCTCCTTACCGAGTTTCCAACCATCACACTGGTCGAGAGTACGGGTTGTACCCATAAGGTTTGCGCTCTCGTCGTCGCCATAAGTCCAAGTCTGCTTCTCGCCATTAAGCAAGAACTCAGCCTTAAGATTCTCGGCCGAAAATTTCTCGTCCTTAACGTAGGTCAGCGTAACGTCAGCAGTCTTAATGACCAACTCTGCATCGTTCTGCTCGACTGTAAATTCGGGCACGGGAAGGTTACGATTGACAAATGTGAGGGTTGCGTTATCCTCAAACTTGCCATCCTCTGCCCACTCCATACGGATAAGTTGCGAGGTCAGCACCGTAAAACGTGCATTACCTGCAACAACAACAGCCTTCTCGTCAGCCTTAGGATTATCGGTCGCAGCCTTCTTACAGCCACAATCACAACCCACAAAAAGCACCAACGCCATAAGGCCCAACAGTAATTTTTGTAACTTCATACTATTATTTTTAGGTTAATAAATTATGTTCGCACTATACGACATTACAAATATAGGGATTTAGCCGTGAATTTTCAAAAAAAACATTAACTTTGTGGGGATGAAAGGTAGCATTTTAGACATAATTCCAAAATCATTTCGTGGGCGCAGTATCTGGGTGGCTCTAACCATCCTGATAAGGGCGTTGCTCAACTTTGTTGGTTTGGCAATGCTTGTGCCGGTGCTTGTCTTGATTCTCGACACTGACTCAATCCACCAGAGTAGCCACTTGAGCCGAATCTACGAGTGGCTCGGATTTAGTTCGGACGAGTGGTTTGTTGTGGCGGTATGCGTGGCAGTTGTGGGCGTAATTCTCGTCAAATGCGCAGTAAATCTGTGGCTTTACACGGCCGAGCGCAACTTTATCTACGACCTCTACAACTTTCTCTCGCGCAGGCTCTACATCGACTATCACAATCGAGGATTGGGCTTCATCAAGAGCAGCAACTCTTCGCTGCTCGCTCGCAACGTGAACGTGGTCTGCCTGACATTTGTGGTTGGCATTTTGCGCCCGTTGGCTTCGATTGCAAGCGAGATTATGCTCTTCATGATGCTGTTTATCGCCCTGATTTGCTACAACGCTCCGGCTGCAGCACTGATACTTCTCATATTTGCACCCGCAGCGTGGCTCTATATCCGCATGGTCCGCAACCGACTGAACAACTATGGCGATGTCGAGAACAAGGCCCAGCGTACCAAGATGCGCAACGTGATTGACACCTACCGAGGCTATTCGGACATCGAGGTCTGCAACGCCTTTCCCGCAATGCTGGAGCGTTTCGACAAGGCAATGCACGAGGTGGTGAGTGTGCGATTGAAGAATGCCACACTCTCGACTCTTCCCCAGATGTTTACCGAGATTGGTCTGGCTTTCGGTTTGGCAATAATGGTACTGCTCAACTTGGGGTTGGAGAGCGGAAATATCAAGATACTCTTCGGAATCTTCGCTGTGGCAGCTCTGCGCCTAATGCCTTCGGTACGCAACATTATGAGCGCTTGGGCTTCGCTACGCTACAACCGTTTCGCCATCGACATCATTAGTGATGCCCACATTGACGATATCGACATCTCGATAGACGACTCTACCGAGCGTATGGTCTTTGAGCACGAAATCCAAATCGACAACATCTCGTTCCAATTCGCTGATGGCGAGCAGGAGGTCATCAATTCACTCTCGCTCAGCGTGCGAAAGGGCGAGCGTGTCGGTATCAGAGGTCGCTCTGGAGCCGGCAAGACTACCCTATTCAATCTAATGCTCGGATTTTTACGACCCACAGGTGGTGCCATCTACATTGATGGCAAACCGCTCTACCCCGAGAATCGTCGCCAGTGGCTCAACATTGTCGGATACGTCTCGCAGAACATATTTCTCACTGACGGCACCTTGCTCGAAAACATCGCTCTCGGCATTGCCCCCGAGGATATCGACCACGAACGTCTTGAGCGTGCTATCGAGATGGCCGACCTACGAGAATTTATCGACTCGCTACCTCAAGGTGTTGATACTCCTGTCGGTGAGTGCGGAAATCGCCTTTCGGGTGGTCAGCGTCAGCGCATAGGCATCGCCCGCGCCCTCTACAAGGAGGCTGAGGTGCTATTCTTTGATGAGGCTACATCATCGCTCGATAATAACACCGAGCAGAATATCAACAAGGCGATAGAACAACTTTCGAAACACAATAAAGAATTAACAATAATCGTAATAGCCCACCGCGAGAGTTCGTTGGACTACTGCGAGCGGATATTAACACTCGAGAGCAATGAGTAAAGATTACATCATAGCAGACTACCGACTGCGCATTAACGGTCCCTATGCCGACCTTGTAGAGAATGGTCTTCGCGGATTCAAACCTTTCGTAGTCGATTTCGATGCCGATGCAAAGCCGGTTATGGATTTATATATGGACGTCCCCATCTCAACCGAAGATTACCAGTTACGAGTACTCCACGAATTCGAGTTTGAGGATGCCAAGCACGACTGTTTCTTTTGTCGCTACGACCACGGCTATCTATTCTATATGCAGCCATACGGAGATGACGGCAATGGTCACAAAGTTATCTTCGTGCGTGAGTTCGGCTCAGCAAAGGTTGTGAGCAACATTGCCGAGCAAGGCGCTCCCGATCCGTCGCTCTTACGCTTCGGTTTGTGGGTAATGTTCGGACTCGCAATCAATCCACTGCACGCCATAGCCATCCACTCTTCGGTTATCGTCAAGGATGGCGGTGCGGTGATGTTCCTCGGAGAGTCGGGCACAGGAAAAAGCACCCACACACGTCTCTGGCGCGAGAATATCGAGGGTACCAAGCTTCTCAATGACGACAGTCCGATAATCCGTTGCGTAGACGGTGTGCCCACAGTTTTCGGCTCGGCTTGGAGCGGCAAGACCCCCTGCTATATCAACAAGAGCTTCCCGATTCGTGGCATAGTACGCCTCAGTCAGGCGCCCCACAACTCTATGCGCCGTCAGGCTACAATTGCTGCCCTCGGAGCTTTGCTACCCTCCTGTCCGCCCTCATTCGCATACGATAGCGAGTTGCAGGACAACATCTGCGAAACGCTTTCGGAGGTGCTGGCTCAGGTGCCGGTATACCACTTAGAGTGCTTGCCCGATGCAGCAGCAGCCCAACTGTCATACAACACTGTATTTGGCATCAAATAGCCCTCTACGGCGATGAAAACCATCAGCAACGACATCTTCTTTGCACAAGTCGAGGAGCTACTCGCAGAGGGTCAGAGCGTAGTCATCCGCGTCAAAGGCTACAGCATGCGCCCATTTATGCGCAGCGACCGCACCCAGATACGAATCGCACCCCTGACCGACCGCGAGCGAGACTCCTTGCGAGTAGGCGATGTGGTGCTCTTCCGCTACCATGGTCGCCATATTATGCACCGCATACGCCACATCGAGGGCGACAAAATCACCCTCGCCGGCGATGGTAACTACCGCATCTGGGAGCAGTGCCGGCGCAAAGATGTTGTAGGCATCATCAGCGACATTATAAAGATGTCAGGTCGCACCCTCTCATGCTCCTCGCTACGCTGGCGCTGCATCTCGTGGATATGGGTGTCACTACCCCAACTTGCCCGCCGAGCAATCCTCGGCATTCTCTGGCGAGTGGGAATTAAGTAATGCGTATCTTTTCTTCACAGCTTTGCCATTCTGGCGACTGCCGCTTTCTTTTTCTTCGCACCTTTTAGAAAAAAGGTGCCCAAAACCTTTTAGTCGAAACTGCGTTTCGAGGAACTTGACAACGTGAGAGTTGGTTGTCGGTTTTATTGGTTTGATTGCGAGGCTTTGGTTGTCTGCGACAATAGTACAAAATGCGACAAGTGACCTTTTGTGAGTAAACTCCCAAGGTCACTTATCTCATTTTGCAGTATCCTTGCGGATACCACAAACCCCCGAAAACAAAAAAATTGTCGTCAAACTCGTAATTCTCAGCAATCTCAGCAATCTCAGTAACCCCACTAACTTCAGTAATCTCATAATCCCCAGTATCCCCACTCTCCCCATAAGCAGTCACAGACTGCGCTCCTCAGTATCCCCATCTAACCCAAAGATCTGGGGAAACTGGGGAAACTGGGGAGACTGGGGTAAATGGCATTGAATGGCAACGAATGGCAGGCGTTCGCCAAGGCTCACTGAATGGCATTGAATGGCAGAAGAATAAGACCTTT
>JAGBTZ010000042.1 GCA_017631055.1 Alistipes sp. | reverse complement strand
GTATGGCTCAACACACCTACACGTCCTTTGGAGGCATCAGGTACTTCAGGCGAGAAGTGTGTTATGAATGGTGTTATGCAGTTCTCTGTTCTCGACGGTTGGTGGGTTGAGGGCTACAAGGAGGGTGCCGGCTGGATGCTTCCTATGGAGCGCACCTACGCCGACCAGCGTTTCCAGGATGAGCTCGATGCCGAGATGATTTACAACACTATCGAGGAGGAGATTGTTCCTAAGTATTACAACCGTGGCAAGGACAACATCCCGCACGAGTGGGTAGCTTCGGTCAAGAGCTGTATTGCTGATATTGCATCGAACTTTACTACCAACCGTATGCTTATCGACTACGAGGAGCGTTTCTACAATAAGTTGGCCGACCGCAAGAAGGTCCTCATTGCCGAGAACTACAAGGAGGCTCGCGAGATTGCCGCTTGGAAGCGTAAGGTTTCGGCTGCATGGGATAACGTGAAGTTGGTAGATGTTAAGCGTGCCTGCATCGACACCGAGGCAATCATGGTCGGTGAGTCGTACCACTTCGAGGTTACGCTCGATATTGCCAACCTCCAAAAGTCGGATATCGGCGTGGAGTTGGTAGTGGCAAAGCAGATTGAGTTTGGACAGGGTGCCAACGTACAGACCTCGGTCGAGTTGCAGCCCGTGAACGCTACCGGCTCGATTGTAACCTACTCGTTGGATTACGTTCCCGAGAATACAGGTATGTTCGATGTGGCACTGCGAATCTTCCCCAAGAACGCCAAATTGCCGCACCGTATGGACTTTGCATTGGTTAAATGGGCTTAGTTCGATAAAAAATCGGCGAAATGTTTGCCGTTTCGCCGATTTTTTTATAATTTCACAAGGAGAAACAACAAAATTTCAAAAATATGTCAGCACTTACATTCGACAAGGGCGAACTCGGCAACCTCGAATACTCTCTGCAACGCGAGATGTTGGCTACCGACCGTCGCAATGGCTACATGAGTACGACCATCGTCTGCTGTAATACACGCAAGTATCACGGCTTGATGGTAGCACCCATCGACAACAGCGACCGCACACACGTTCTGCTCTCATCGCTTGACGAGACTATCGTTCAGCATGACCAGTCGTTCAACCTCGCACTCCACCGCTTCAACGGAGTCTACGAGCCGCGCGGTCACAAGTACATCACCGACTTCAAGTACACCCCCTGCCCCACGATCACTTATCGTGTGGGAGGTGTGATTTTACAGAAGGAGTTGTTGTGGATTCACAAGCGCACACAGTTGATGATTCGCTACACGTTGCTTGATGCACACTCGGAGACTACGCTGCGCCTGCGCCCCTTCTTCGCCTTCCGCGACAAGCATGCGCTCACCAAGGCCAATATGGATGCCAACGGTCGTTCGTATCCCGTGCCGTGCGGAGTTAAGTGCCGACTCTATGAGAGTTATCCGTGGCTCTATCTTCAGACCGACCGCACTGATGCGGAGTTTATCCCCGCACCCGATTGGTACTACGATTTCGAGTATCAGCAGGAGATTAAGCGTGGCTACAACGGCTATGAGGATTTGATGACTACGGGCTATTTCGAACTCAAGATTAAGAAGGGCGAGAGCATTATCTTCTCGGCATCGACCGAAGAGATGCCCTCGACCACCAGCATCCGCGAGTTCTACGAGGCTTCGATTGCTCGCCGCACCCATAAGATTGACTTCCTGAGCTGTCTGCACCACTCGGCTCGCCAATTCGTGGTGCGCCGTCCTGAGAATCGTACCGAGGTGATTGCCGGCTATCCGTGGTTGGGAGTCGATGGTCGCTCGACCTTCATTTCGCTCCCGGGTCTTACCCTCGAGCAGGGTTATAAGGAGGATTGCATCGAGGTACTCGACACGATGATTCGCGATATGCGCAATGGTGACTTCGCCGGCTCGGCATCGGCATTCAATGAGGCAGATGCTCCACTGTGGTTCTTCTGGACACTGCAAAATCTCGAGAAGCATATCGGCTCGACCGAGATTTGGAGCCGCTATGGCGAGGTGATGAAGTCTATCCTGGATGCCTATCGCTCAGGTATCGGAGGCAGAGTTCAGTTGCACGAGAACGGACTTGTTTGGGCTGCAGCCGAGAATGTTGCCTTGACTTGGATGAATACCACCATTGACGGCAAGGATCAACTGCCTCGCTCGGGCTATGCAGTCGAGATTCAGGCTCTGTGGTACAATGCTGTATGCTACACGCTCGCATTGGCCAAGAAGCATGGCGACAAGGAGTTCGTTGCAGAGTGGAAGGGAATGCCCATCAAGACCCAGACCTCGTTCCTCGAGAAGTTCTGGTATAGCGATGAGGAGTATCTTTACGACTATGTAAACGAGCACGAGTCGAATTCGTCTATCCGTTCGAATATGATTATCGCTTGCGGTTTGGACTACTCGATGCTCAACGAGGAGCAGATTGTAAACGTAGCCCTCACCGTTCGTCAGCACCTGCTCACACCGCGAGGATTGCGTACACTCTCGCCTCGCAACCCACTCTACGACACCACAGCCAACGACGAGCAGTCGCAGCAGGATCGAGTTCGTATGAATGGAGCCGTGTGGGTATGGCCACTGGTATTCTACGTTCGTTGCGGTTTCCGCCTGCGTGGCGAGGGTTTCACCGAGAAGGCTCAAGAGATTCTCGATGGATTCAATGAGGAGATTCAGACCTACTGTATCGGCTCGGTTGGCGAGTACTTCGATGCTGACCCGCCGTTCGGTCCCCGAGGTGCAATCTCTTCGGCATTGAGCGTTGGTGCGCTGCTCCAGATTAGCGAGATGCTCGCCAAGAATGCAAAGCCCAAGAAGAGTCGTGCAACAAAGAGCGCCACTGCAACCAAGAGTGCAAAGAGTAGCGCAAAGACGACCAAAAAAGAAGTTAGTAACAAGAAAAAATAATAAGCGATGAGAGTTTTAATGTTCGGCTGGGAGTTTCCTCCTCACATTGCAGGAGGTCTCGGCACAGCGTGCTACGGAATGACACGCGGATTGGCTCGCAACGATGTGGAGGTTACCTTCGTGATGCCCAAGGCTTCGGGCGATGAGGACCAGCGCTTTGTGGATGTGGTCAATGCGAGTGACGTAGAGGCTGTTTTCGGCAACGTAGACGGAGGCGTTGAGGATATCATCGACAAAATTTCATTCGTGCATATCGACTCCAACATGGTCCCCTACATCTCGCCCGAAGAGTATCTCGCCTACCATGACGAGTATGTCAAGAGTGGTCAGAAAACATGGGAGACCAAGGATTTGTGGAGCCAGCGCTACACCTTCTCGGGTAAGTATGGAGCCAACCTTATGGAGGAGGTTGCCCGCTATGCGATTATCGCTGCGCAGGTAGCCAAGGACCTCGAAGGTCAGTTCGATGTAATTCACGCACACGACTGGCTCACCTACTTTGCCGGTATCGCTGCAAAGCGTGTATCGGGCAAGCCACTGGTGGTGCACATGCACGCAACCTCGTTCGACCGCGGTTCGGTAGATAATATCGACACCCGCGTATACGAGATGGAGCGAGCAGGTATGGCAGCCGCAGATTGCGTTATCGCCGTATCGAACCTCACTCGCAACATCATCATCGAGAAGTATAACATCCCCGCTGACCGCGTAGTGACGGTACACAATGCCGTTCGCTTCGAGGGTAAGGAGAACGAAGTTCTCGAGCGTGGTGTCGAGGATAAGATTGTGACGTTCCTTGGCCGTATCACCTACCAGAAGGGTCCCGACTACTTCGTGGAGGCAGCAGCAAAGGTGCTCAAGCGAGTTCCTAACGTGCGCTTCGTTATGGCCGGCTCGGGCGATATGATGAACCACGTCATCCGCCGTGTGGCACGTCTCGGCATCGCCGACCGTTTCCACTTCACGGGTTTCTTGCGCGGAGATGATGTTCACAAGATGTTCCGACTCTCGGACGTATATATTATGCCCTCGGTTTCGGAGCCATTCGGTATCTCACCGCTGGAGGCTATGCGCTCGAACGTGCCGGTAATCATCTCGAAGCAGAGTGGTGTGGCCGAAGTGCTGGACTATGCAGTGAAGGTCGACTATTGGGATGTGGATGCTATGGCAGATGCCATCTATGGTCTGATTACCTACCCCGCACTCTCGAATATGTTTGCCAAGAAGGGTCTCGAGGAGGTTACCAACCTCAAGTGGAACAATGCAGCAGCTAAAATCAAGAAGATTTACCAAGAAGTCATTGATAACGCGAAATAACAAAAACTCAAAATATGAAAACTATTTGCTTATATTTTCAGGTACATCAGCCCTGGCGATTGAAGACCTACCGTTTCTTCAACATGGGCAAAGACCACAACTATCTTGACGATTTGACCAATCGAGCAATTATGCAGAAGATTGCTCGCCAGTGCTACCTCCCGATGAATGCACTGCTGCTCAAGCTTATCAAGGAGAATAAGGGTAAGTTCCGCTGCTCGTTCTCGCTCACTGGCACCGTTGTTGAGCAGTTCCGTGCATACGCCCCCGAGGTACTCGAGTCGTTCAAGGCTTTGGCCGAGACTGGCTGCGTAGAGTTCCTTGCCGAGACCTACTCACACTCGCTGGCAGCTCTCGCCTCGAAGGAGGACTTCACCGAGCAGGTAAAGCTCCACAGCGCGATGATTAAGAAGGAGTTTGGCCAGAAGCCTACCGCTTTCCGCAATACGGAGCTCATCTACTCGGACGCTATCGGAGCGATGGTTGCCGAGATGGGATTCAAGACAATGTTGGCAGAGGGTGCAAAGCACATCCTCGGTTGGAAGTCGCCCGACTTCGTATATGCCAATGCCGAGGATCAGAAGCTGCGTCTGTTGTTGCGCAACTACAAGCTCTCGGACGACATCGCCTTCCGCTTCTCAAATCAGGGATGGGCTGAGTATCCGCTCACTGCCGACAAGTACGCATCGTGGTTGGCTGCCGAGAATGGCGAGATTATCAACCTCTTCATGGACTACGAGACCTTCGGTGAGCACCAGAAGGCATCGACCGGCATCCTCGACTTTATGAAGGCACTGCCCAAGGCTGTATTGGCACACGGCGATATGGAGTTCGAAACCGTATCGAAGGCCGCAGCAAAGCACCAGCCCGTATCGGTACTCCACTGCCCGCACGTTATGTCGTGGGCTGACGAGGAGCGCGATATCACCGCTTGGCTCGGTAATGAGTTGCAGAATGAGGCCTTCTCGAAGCTCTACGCTATGAAGGATAAGGTCAAGAGCCTCAAGAATGCAGACTTCGACTATGTATGGAACTTTATGCAGACATCTGACCACTTCTACTACATGGCAACAAAGTGGCTCTCGGATGGTGACGTGCACTCGTACTTCAACCCCTACGACTCGGCATACGAGGCATTCATCAACTATATGAATGTTCTCTCGGATTTCCAAATCGAGGTCGAGAAGGCTTTGGAGGCAAAGTCCGCACGCAAGAAGACCGCAAAGAAGGCTTAATAATCAGCCTCCAAAATAGCAAAAGCAAGAGTGCCGAAAATTTCGGCACTCTTGCTTTTTTTTGCGATTCGAAAGACCGCCGCTTTTCGAAAAAAGCGGCACCAAAACCTTTTAATCGAAACTGCGTTTCGAGGAACTTGACAATGTGAGAGTTTAAGTTTTAGGTTGCGGGGCTTTGGTTGTCTACGACAATAGTACAAAATGCGACAAGTGACCTTTTGTGAGTAAACTCTCAAGGTCACTTATCCCATTTTGCAGTATCCTTGCGGATACCACAAACCCCCGAAAACAAAAAAAATTGTCGTCTAACTCGTAATCCTCAGTAACCCCACTAACTTCACTAACTTCAGTAATCTCATAATCCCCAGTGTCCCCACTCTCCCCATAAGCAG
>JAGBTZ010000001.1 GCA_017631055.1 Alistipes sp. | reverse complement strand
TACGACAATAATACAAAACGAGATAAGTAGCCTTTTTTTGTAAGCAAGCTTCCAACAGGCTACTTATCCCATTTTGCAGTATCCTTGCGGATACCACAAAGCCCCGCAAACAAAAAAGTTGTCGTCAAACTCGTAATTTCAGCAACCCCAGTAACCCCAGTAATCTCATAATTCTCAGCAACCTCACTAACTTCAGTAATCTCATAATCCCCAGTATCCCCACTCTCCACATAAGCAGTCGCAGACTGCGCTCCCCAGTGTCCCTATCTAACTCATCTACCCCCCCCCAAAAAAAGCCACCATTGCTGGTGGCTTAATTTTGGATTTTTTCTGCACTACTCTTCGTCACCGCCGACCAAGATACGGCCGCAGTACTCACAAACGATAAGCTTCTTACCCAGGCGGATGTCCGACTGACGCTGGGGAGGAATGCGGTTGTAGCAACCACCACAAGCATCACGGTTAATAGTAACCACGCCCAAGCCATTGTGAACATTGCGGCGGATGCGGTTGTAGGCGGTCAACAGACGCTCGTCAATCTTGGTCTTGGCAGCCTCGGCCTGCTTCTCGAGCGAAGCTACCTGGTCAGCTGTCTCAGCCTCGATGCTGTTGAGCTCCTCCTTCTTGGCGTTGAGGTCCATGTTGCGCTCGGCCATTGCACTCTGTGCATCTGCCAGGGCAGCCTTCTTGACCTTCATGCCGGCATTGTACTCCTTCAGGCGCTTCTCTGCGAGTTCGATTTCGAGCTCCTGATACTCGATCTCCTTGGTGATGGCGTCGAATTCGCGATTGTTGCGAACATTATTCTGCTGCTCCTTGTACTTTGCGATAAGCATTTGAGCCTGATCCTTCTCGCGGCTGCGCTGCTTCGAGAGTGAGTTGAGCTCCTCGATTTCGGTTTCGATGTTGATGATGCGGGTGTTCAAACCTGCGATTTCATCCTCGAGATCCTGCACCTCCAATGGGAGTTCGCCCTTGATTTTGTTGATTTCATCAATCTGTGAATCAATCTTTTGCAACTCGTAAAGTGCTACAATCTTCTCCTGCATCGAGTAATCAACCTCTGCTGTCTTTTTCTGTGTTGCCATATATTGTGTTAAATTTATTTTGTCAAATAATTTATCGGATTGCGAGAGCACTCACTCTTGCGAACCGCAAAGGTAAGAAAATTTTTTGATAAAATATCAAATAAAATCTCAATTGCGCAATATTCGCTCTCAAAATGTCCTATATCTGCCACTGTCAGGGCTCCATCGGGGGTCATAAAGTCGTTATATTTGAGGTCGGCAGTGACGTAAACCTCGGCTCCGGCCTTGCGAGCTTCGCCGATGAGGAATGCTCCCGAGCCGGTGCAAACTGCCACTCGACTAACGCTCGGGGTAGCGATATCGCTGTGGCGCATAACCTCGGCTCCGGTTGCCTCCACAACCCTTTGCAGAAACTCCTCGGTGGGCATCGGCTCCGAGAGTGTGCCGATAACTCCAAATCCCGATTGTTCGCCCGCAGTTGTCGGCTGCAGTACCTCGAGATTTTCGACTCCGAGCATCGTAGCCAATCGCCAACTCATTCCATTAACGGTGCTGTCGAGATTGGTGTGACAGGCGTAGAGTGCAATGCCTTGGCGGATGGCTCGCTCCACGCATCGCTCGACTGCGTTTGCCGAGTTCAGTCGCTTGAGGGGGTGGAAAATTATGGGGTGGTGGGTGATGATTATATCGCATCCCTCACGCTCGGCCTCATCCATCACCTCGTCTGTGACATCCACGGCAAGTAATGCCTTGTGAACCTCATCGCTCGGGCGACCGACAATCAATCCCGAGTTGTCGTAAGACTCCTGCAACGAGAGCGGTGCAAAAGCCTCAATGGCTTCTGTGATATTTCGGATAGTCATCACTAAAAGAGTGTTTGTTCGTAAAACGCGAAGAGCGGACGCTGCTCCTCCTCCTTCTTCTTGCGGCGGCGGGGTTGCTTGGGCTCAATGACCTTCACGGGGCTCTTCTGAGTCTCGTTATTGCCCTCGCTCTCCTTCGCTTTCGCTTGACCGGTTGCAACAGCCACCTCGTCAGCCAACTCCTCATCGAGAAGCGTGCCGCTATCTCCATTCTTGAGGATGTCGCGCACCTCGACCAGCATTGCCCTTACCGACTGCAACCTCTCGAGCAACTCGGCATTGCGCGAAACCTCCTCGGTACCGTGCTGTTTCATTGCTCGCTTGGCTCCATCGAGAGTCATTCCACACTCCTTGACGAGGTGGTAAATCATCTTGAAATTCTCGATATCCTCAGGGCGGAACATTCGGTTACCCTTCTTGTTCTTCTTGGGGCGCAGGCAGTCGAACTTTGACTCCCAGTAGCGTATGAGCGATTGATTGACATCGAACATCTCGGCAACTTCGCTCATCGAGTAGTATAATTTTTCAGCCATAGTATTATGGTTTTACTTTTAGTTCTTCAAAATTCTTAACGAGTTGGGGAATAGGTTATTGCATCGGTTGCCAATGCGCTTGGCAAAGCCTAAGGCACAACCTTCACTCTCGACTAAGTTCATTCCCTCCGCAAAGTGCTCTGCCGCCACCTCTGCTTTTCGCAGATATTGCAGCGCCTCCTCCTTTTGGAGCGTGGTGCGGGCTACGGCATCTCGCCTCAGGTCGGCAAAGAGAGCCAACGCCGCATCGGGCTTGAGTGTCGAGCCGAAAATGCGACCCATAGCCACTCCCGAGTATATCACCGAGAGCGAGGCTGCAAGCTGTTTTACATCTTCGTATCGCGCAGCGTAGTATCCGTAGCAGGTGTCGACAACCTCTGCAAATCGCATCTTCTCGGGGTGGTTGACCCATCGCGACAACTCTTCGCGGGCTTTGCCTCCGATGTCGTTCATAATTTTACGGCGGGGTTTGGGTGTTACGGGGCGATTGCCCACAGTCGCTTTGCGAGCCACAGCGGCAAAGAAACCCTCGCTCTGGGTGCGGTGGGGGTAGAAACGGAATGTCTGCCATACTCCCTCGCGACCGCAAACCACGCCCCACTCCTCGGGACACTCTATCACCTCAGCCTCCATAACTTCGCCATCGACACGCTCCGAGAAGGCTCTCAATGTCCCCTCGTTCTCGTCTGAGTTGAATGTGCAGGTGCTGTAAATCATCAAACCTCCGTCTGCGAGGCTCTTCCACGCCTCATCCAAAATCTCGGCTTGGCGAGTGGCGCACATCTTCACGTTGCCTTCGCTCCACTCCGAGCGAGCCTGCTCGTCCTTGCGGAACATACCCTCACCCGAACAGGGGGCATCTACCGCAACAACGTCAAACCAACTCTCGAATGTGGAGATATGACGTGGCTCGTTGTTGGTGACTACAACATTACCCAATCCCCACTTGCGCACATTATCGGCCAACACTGCGGCTCGATTGCGGACAATCTCGTTCGCTACGACCAACCCTTCGCTGCCGACTAACGTGGAGTAGAGAGTGCTCTTGCCCCCCGGGGCAGCGCACATATCGAGCAGACGAGCTCCTTCGATATCCAGGCCCTCGAGAATGTGCCCCACAAACTGCGAGCCCGCCTCCTGAACGTAATAAGTTCCGGCATTGAAGCCCACATCGAGCGTGAACGATGGGCGTACATCCAGGTAACGACCATACTTATTCCACGGCACGCTTACCCCCTCGGGTTGAGCGAAGGGCTTGTGCGGATTTAGGCGTATGGACGTAGGAGAGGCTCCAAGCAGCGAGTTGCATAACGCTTCGCCCTGCTCGGTGCCCATCTCGTGATATACACGCTCAACGAACTTCTCGGGTAGTGACATCTGAAATTGCTCTATTTGCCCAACGATGCTCTTACCTTCTCCAACTCGGCACAGATGCGCTCGAAGACTGCGGGGTCGGCTACAAAGTCGTCGTTATCCTTGTCGATAACCAACACACGACCCTCGTAGATGTTGTCAATCCAGTGATTGTACTTCTCGTTCAGGCGCGAGAGGTAAGCCTCGTCAATGTTCTGCTCATACTCACGGCCTCGGCGTTGAATTTGTGTAATCAGTGTCGGAACGCTTGCTTTTAGGTAGATAAGCAGGTCGGGCTTGGGAATCATATTCGACGAGACGTTGAAGACCTTCATATAGGTCTGGAAGTCGCGACCCGACATCAATCCCATCTGGTGGAGGTTGCCGGCAAAGATGTGGGCATCCTCGTAGATTGTACGATCCTGAAAGATATTCTCGGCACCATCAGCCAACATATCGAGCGTCTGCTGAACTCGTGCACCAAGGAAATAGATCTGGAGCTGGAAGGCCCAACGGTTCATATCATCGTAAAAATCGCCGATGTACGGATTATCCGTGTCCTCATAATAGGCCTTTGCTCCGTAGTGTTTTGTGAGCATTTCGGTAAGGGTTGTTTTGCCACTTCCGATGTTGCCTGCAATTGCTATATACATCTCTTGTTCGGGTTTTATGTGTTTTACTAATTGAAATACGAGCCAATTTTGTCGATTGCCGATGGCATAGCGAATACCACTACACGGTCATAGGCGTTAATCTCGGTGTTGCCGACTGCGATAAATACCTTGTCGCCACGAACGATACCTCCGATGATGACATCCTTTGGCAGACCCATATCCTTGATACGGCTCTTGGTTGCGGGCGAGTTGGGTTTCACGATAAACTCCAACACCTCGGCATTGCTTCCTGTGAGGCACTTTATGGCCTGCACATCGGTCGACATCGTGAAACGGAAGATATTCGAAGCGGTAACCAACTTCTTGTTGATGATGGTGTCGATACCGATGCTCTCGGCAAGGTTGATGTAGTTGAGGTTTTCGACCTCGGCAATGACCTTCTTGACACCCATTCGCTTGGCGAGCATCGCGGTCAGGATATTTGTTTCGCTGCGACCGGTTACTGCTACGAATGCATCCATATTCGAAAGCCCCTCCTCCATCATCGCCTCGGTGTTGCGACCATCCTCGTTGATGATGAGGGTCTTGTCCAACAACTCTGCCAGGCGATACGCCTTGTCGGCATTGTAGTCGATAAGTTTGATGTTCATCTCCTCCTGCAACTCCGAAGCGATACGCACTCCGATACGGGAGCCTCCGAGAATCATCATATTTTGGACTCTGACATCGGTTTGACCCGATAGAGCCATCACCTCGTGCATCGAATCCTGGCGTGTGATGATGTAGACGAGGTCATCCTCCATAAACTCATCTGCTCCGGTCGGGATGATGGTCTGACCTCCACGCGAGATTGCCACCGTGCGGAAACTGAGCACCGAGTCCTCCTCGGCAAGGCTTATCAGCGAGCGACCAACCAACGGCGAGGTTGCCTCCAGGCGGAATACCACCAACGAGAGCTTGCCGTTCGAGAAGTCTACATACTCGGTTGTGGCGGTGTGGCCAAGCAGATTGATAACCTCGCCGGCTGCCACCTTCTCGGGGTAGAAGAGGTAGTCGATGCCCATATTGATAAACATCTCCTTGTTGTTGGGCTCGAGGTATTCGTTATTGTCGATGCGGGCGATAGATTTCTTGGCACCGAGCTGCTTGGCCATAATTGCCGAGAGGACATTGTCGTTCTCGATATGGTCTACCGCAATAAAGAGGTCGCACTTGCGTACCGCAGCCTTGCGCAGTACCGCAAAGGTTGTGGCATCGCCCTCGACCGTGATTACGTCAGCCAAGCTGCTGACCTCCGTGAGTAGTTTGGCATCCTTGTCGATGACGGTTATATCGTGACCGTTACCACTAAGCATCTTCGCCAAGTGGCTACCCATTTCGCCTGCGCCCGATAGTACAATTTTCATAACTCTTCACTCTCAAATTCTGCCCGCTAATGCCGATTTTTCTGCCAACTTCAAAATCCCTTGGCTATAGTCCGGGCGATATTTTTGCAAAATAACTCACAAATGTATACATTTGTAGTCGGAAAAACAAAAGTTCAACTCAAAAAGTGATAATTATGCCCTCTTGGTTAGTCGTAATACTCTTCGCCATAGGCGCAGTGGCTCTGTTTGTTCTCGGAATGTCGATAACCATTATCTTCAAAGGCCACTTTATTGATAGCGAAATATCGACCAATAAAAATATGCAAAAGCTCGGTATCAAGTGTGCTGTGCAAGAGACCCGTGAGGATATGGGTCAAGCCGACTGCTCGGACGACCCCTCAGTGGGTTGTGGAGGCAACTGCTCGGCATGCGATATCGAACACCCTTCAACGGATAATAACAAATAAAATACTACGAATATGAAGAAACTTATCGTTCTGATGCTCACCCTTGTTATGGGTAGTGTGTCGCTTATGGCTCAAACTCCGGCTCCGAAGGATATGCCTCGCTCGATTTATGGCGGTATGTGGCGTGCCGGGCACGTTCAGGGTATTGCCCTCGATAGTGAGCGCAAGTACGTCTACTACTCCTTTACCACCATGCTTGTCAAGACTGACTTGCAGGGTCGTGTCATCGGTACGGTTACGGGTCTGCTCGGCCACTTGGGTTGTATCGACTTCAATGAGGAGGATGGCCGCCTGTATGGCTCGCTCGAGTATAAGAACGATGCTATCGGTAAGGGAATTATGCGTCAGGAGAAGTCCGACAAGACTTTGCAGGATGGCTTCTATGTTGCCATCTTTGATGTCGAGAAGATTACCCGCGAGGGGATGAGTGCCGAGAAGGATGGCATTATGACTACGGTCTTCCTGCCGACCATCTTGGCCGATTACAAGGCTTTGGTGCCGACTGCTAAGGGTGCTAACACTCCCCATCGCTTTGGTTGTAGTGGCTTCGATGGTTTGACCTTTGGTCCCGAGTTTGGCAAGAGTGAGGGCCGTAAATTGCTGACCATTGCCTATGGAATTTATCGCGACAAGGAGCGTTCGGATAACGACTATCAGGTCCTGTTGCAGTACGATACGCGCCATTGGGCGAAGTACGAGGCTCCGCTCTCGCAAGATAATATGCACCGCAACGGCCCTGCCAAGCCCGAAAGTTATTACTTTGTGTATACCGGTAATACCACTTATGGTGTTCAGAATTTGGAGTATGATGCCGAGTCAAATCTCTGGTTTATGGCTGTCTATAAGGGCAAGAAAGAGCAATTTGCCAACTTCTCCACATTTGTTGTTGATGGTTCGAAGGCGCCGCGCAAGGAGTGGTTGCAGGGAGTGGAGTATCTGAAGAAGGGTAAGGTTTTGTCGTTGCTCGAAAGGGGTGTGCGGGATGCTCAAAATCCCGAAATTTACGGTTGGCGAGATGATATCGGAGCCAAGGGTCTGTGCGCCATTGGCGATGGCTATTTCTACGCTGCATACGGCACCAAGAGCAAGCAGGGACAGGATTGCGATGTACGCCTCTACCGCTTTGTGGGAGGCGAGAAGCAGGGCTTCGAGAGGGTAGAGTAGTAGTAGTTGTTGTATGACAGATTATTTCGCTATGCGTAAATTCTTGAACAGATACATCGATTGGGTGGTTATCACAGTTTGCATTGCGGCTATGGTAATCTTCTTCGAGGCACCTCATCTCGAGCGTGGCTGGGTTATCGGCGGCATAGGTGCTGTCGGTGTTGCCTACATCCTCTACATCTCGTGGTTGTGGCTCTTTAGACGTGTCTCATTCGACTGGCACCTGATTAACGGGCACTTCTTACGAAAGGTGGTGTGCGTGGTTGTGCTGCTGCCCTTTGTTGTGACAGCCGTGCTCTATCTTCTGGGTTGGTGTGGTTGTGAGATTTCGGCACGAAACCTCTTTGGCGAGCAACCCCAACCCGAGCAGTCGTTGTTGTGGAGTGTCTATTACCACTTTGTCGACCCGGGAAATCAGCACAACGCCTCCTCTTCGATGTATAGCGGTGTGGTGGCACTGATTGCTATCTTGGGTGTCTTTCTGCTCAACGGCTTGCTTGTCTCCTCGATTGTGGGTTGGATTGACCGCCGCAAGGAGCAGTGGCTCAAGGGCGAGATTTCGTACTATAAATTTCTGAAACATACGCCCCACGATGTCATTATCGGTGGTAGTGATGTAGTGGTGGGTCTGGTGCGTCAACTATTTGATGTTCAGCGGGATAATGGTGGCTCAAACCGTGGATTTAAGCCGTGGATTGTCATTCAGACCTCGGGCGATGTTGAGGCTTTAAGGCGCGAACTCTCTTCGGTGCTGAGTTGCGAGGAGCAACGCCGTATGATACTGCGCTACGGAGAGTGCACCTCTGCGCAGGATGTAGGCGAGTTGGCACTTGAGTCGACACGCAACCTCTTTATTGTGGGTGAGCAGGCTCGCACCGATGATGTGGAGTCCAATCACGATACGCTCAATATGGAGTCTTTGAAGGTGGTGTCGTTGCTCTGCTCCGGTGAGGAGTTTAAGCGAGGCAAAGAGCTCCCTGCCAAAATTGCATGCTATGTGATGTTCGAGTATCAGACAGCCTGTGCTGCGCTGAAGGTGTCGGATGTCGATGGCTCGAATATAGCCTTCTATCCTTTCAATCTCTACGAGATGCAGGCTCAATGTCTGCTTGCGGGAATGGATGGCCAATCGGAGTGCGATGGTTGCCAACCCGAGCCGCTCGAGGGCTGGAGTGGAATTAGGGAGGATGAGGAGTCGTTTGTTCATCTAATCATCGTTGGAATGTCGCGCGTGGGCGTGGCTTTGGGTGTTGAGACGGCTCATCTGGCGCACTATCCCAACTTCGAACCCCGAGGCGTGCGTACCCGTATAACCTTTATCGATAAGAACGTAGGGCAGGAGCTCTCGTTCTTTAAGGGCCGTTTCAAGTGGCTGTTCGAATTGTCGCATTGGCGCTATGCCAAGAGTGGGATTGATGCTTCGGGCAACAAGGTCGATAATGTTCCGTTATATGTACCCTCTGCGGATGAGTCGTGGCATAAGCCAGATGCAGAGAAGTATGCACATTTGGGCGGCGACTTCCTCGATGTGGAGTGGGAGTTTATTGATGGCTCTGTCGAGTCGGATGAGGTGCGAAAATATCTGTCGGATGCGGTGAGCAATCCGTGTGGTAAGGTGACCATCGCGGTCTGCCTGCCCGAGCCTAATCGCGCTGTAGCATCGGCACTCTATATGCCTTCGGAAGTTTATGACAAGGTTCGTCAGGTGCTTGTCTATCAGCGTTGTAATGATAGTATGCTCCGCGAAATTTCGCAAAGCAATCCTCTCTTCCGCCACAAATTAAAGCCGTTCGGTATTGCGGCACATAGTTTCGATTTTCGAACTATGGGATATGTGTCGACCATTGCTCAGGAGATTAACAGTGCCTACGACCGACACGATGCGGAGTTCAGGGCGCTGCAACAGAGCCGTGGTGTTATGATGCCTTCGAATGGTGGTGCCGGCTCTAATACGAATGGTAAAGCAAAGTCTGCGAAATTGTGGTCTAACCGCTACAATGCCTACTCTATGTGGTCGAAGTTGAGATGTGTGGGTATCTCGATGGAGAATTATGGCGAATTTACCCCCGAGCAGCTGGATATCTTGGCACGAGTGGAGCACAATCGTTGGAATATGGAGCAACTCTTGCTCGGTTTCCGCCCATTAAGTGCCGAGGAGCAGGCTCTCTGTCGGGTGGAGGATAGATTTGCGAAGGATTACTACGAGTTGCAGGCCAAGAAGAATGCTCTCAAGGGCTCGGAGTATGCCCACCTCGATATCTGCTCTAACGAGAGATTGCATCAGGTTGATGATGGCTCTGCCGACATCGATAAGGCCCTGGTTGCAGTGCTGCCGAAGTGCCTTCACAAAATTTCAAATCCTACAAAGTAAAGCGATATGGATAATAGAGTATATACCCCCTCTCCGATTGATACGACCGATGTGGTTCTGCCCTCGGAACTTGATGGATTGGTCGAGGTTATTGCCAAGAATGTTCATGAGGTATGGGCTCAGGGTCGCTTGGCCGAAGGGTGGCGATATGGCACCGAGAGGGATGATGCTAAGCGGTTGACCCCCTGTCTTGTCGAATACGAAGAGCTGACCGAGCAGGAGCGCGAGTATGACCGTCATACTGCTATCGGAACGCTGAAGTTGATAACCAAACTCGGCTTTAAGATAGTCCCTCCCGGCGAGTAGGTGATACTGCCGAAAACCCACCTCCCCCGCAGATACAAGATAGGGTGTCCAACAAACATTGGACACCCTATCTTGTTCAATAATGGCTGAAGCCCTACAACTTGGCAAGGCACTCGCTCACGTTCTTCTCGATGCGGGCAAGAACATCATCGCCCTCGGCCTTTACGAACTTCTCGCCGGTGATATTCTCGAAGAGTTCGATGTAACGCTCGGTGATGCTTGCCACGATTTCGGGAGTCATCTCGGGTACCTGCTGACCCTCCTGTCCCTGGAATCCGTTAGCCATAAGCCACTCGCGTACAAACTCCTTCGAGAGTTGCTTCTGCTTCTCGCCTGCAGCCAAACGCTCCTGATAACCCTCAGCGTAGAAGTAACGCGATGAGTCGGGAGTGTGGATCTCGTCCATAAGGTAGATTTGGCCATTCTTCTTACCGAACTCATACTTGGTGTCGACCAAAATCAAGCCCATCTTGGCAGCAATCTCGGTACCGCGCTGGAAGATTGCGCGTGTGTAAGCCTCCAACTGCTCGTAATCCTCACGGCTCACGATTCCGCGAGCGATAATCTCCTCCTTCGAAATATCCTCATCGTGACCCTCGTCAGCCTTGGTTGTCGGGGTGATGATAGGCTCGGGGAAGCGCTGATTCTCGACCATACCATCGGGCATCTCTACTCCGCAGATTGTGCGCTTGCCGGCCTTGTACTCTCGCCATGCGTGTCCCGAAAGGTAGCCACGGATAACCATCTCAACCTTGAAGGGCTCGCACTTGTGACCAACGGTAACCATCGGGTCGGGTACGGCTATCTTCCAGTTGGGGAGGATGTCAGTGGTGGCATCAAGAAACTTTGCAGCGATTTGGTTGAGCACCTGACCCTTGAAAGGAATACCCTCGGGCAGTACTACATCGAATGCCGAGATGCGGTCCGAAACGACCATCACAAGATAGTCACCCTCGATGCTGTAAACATCACGAACCTTACCCACATAGTGACCGGTCTGACCCGGCAGATTGAAATTGGTTTTAACGATTGCTTGCATAGTGTTATATTTTTGTTTGTTATTGAGTCCTTGTTATTGGGGCCCGATTAAGGCCCTTTGCTGCGCAAAGGTAGTGAATTTTGGGAGCTATGTAGCCATTGTTGGCGACTACTTATTAAAGATTTATAAACAAAACGAGATGTCGTGCCGCAACTCTTTAACTCCATGCAAAAGAGGTTATCCTTCACATAATTGTCGGATAACCTCTCTTAGATTGCTCTTATAGCCTACGATTTTACAACTCCAAACTCTTCTTCAATGGCACTCGTTTGGCAAGACCACCCTGCGAAGTTTCGCGATAGAGGCTCGGCAGGTTGTGACCCGTCTCGTGCATAACCTCGACCACCTTGTCGAACGATACGAGGTGTGAGCCATCCGAGAGTATGGCATAAGTGTTGGCATCGAGTGCGCGGGCTGCAGCGATGGCATTGCGCTCGATGCAAGGAACTTGGACAAGTCCGCAAACGGGGTCGCAGGTGAGTCCCAAGTGGTGTTCCAGACCCATTTCGGCTGCATATTCAATCTGAGCCGGTGTGCCGCCGAAAAGCTGGCACGCAGCCGCTGCCGCCATAGCACACGCCACTCCAATCTCGCCCTGACAGCCAACCTCGGCTCCCGAAATTGAGGAGTTGGCCTTGACGATATTGCCGAAAAGTCCGGCTGTGGCAAGGGCTCTTAATACTCGGATGCGGATAAATTCACGCGAGGTTGTCAGGTGGTACAATACTCCCGGCAGTACTCCAGATGAGCCACAGGTTGGAGCCGTAACCACCGTGCCACCCGAGGCGTTCTCCTCGGCTACGGCCAATGCGTAGGAGTAGATTCTCGCACGCGAGCTGAGCGAGCCGGCATAACCCTTGCTCTTGACGTAGTAGGTACTCGCCTTGCGTGCCACCTTAAGGCCTCCGGGTAGAACTCCATCGTTGTTGAGTCCGCGCTCGACCGACTCGGTCATCACATTCCAGATGTGGTCCAGAAAATCCCAAATCTCCTTGCCTTCGCACTCCTCGACATACTCCCAATAGGTCTTGCCCTCGTTGTAGCACCACTCTTTGATCTGCTGAATGGTGGTCAGCGGATAGATGCTCTTCGGTGTTGTATCAATGGTCTGCTCATTTGCTAACGAGCCGCCTCCAACGCTGAAGATGGTCCAACTGTCGAAGATTACACCGCCCTTGAATGCTTCGAATAACATTCCGTTGGGGTGGAAGTCAAGCACCACATCCGCACGCCAAATGATCTCGGTCGGAGCCAACGGCTCGAGCACCGAGAGTATTGCGCTGTGTGTGAGGTGACCTTTGCCTGTGGCAGCCAGTGAGCCGTAGAGTGTTACTCTGTAAGCCTCGGCACCCGCAGTGCGCTCGGCAAACTGCTCGGCCGCAAGTTTGGGACCCATGGTGTGGCTACTCGAAGGGCCACTGCCAACCTTATATAATTCGCGTAAAGATTCCATAGTTCGCTATATTATTTCTGCAAATGTAGAAAAAAATCGTAATCTGTACAAATAGACAGTGAAACCCGACACTCCACATACATTTAGTATGCCGAGAGTCGGGTTATCGCAGTGCAACGCAGTAGTTGCCTCTTAAAATAATTTTTACTTAACCTCTTCGAACTCTACATCCTCGGGCTGAGCCTGCTGAGCGCCACCCTGTGCACCGCCATTCTGCTGTGCACCTTGAGCGCCCTGAGCCTGCTGTGCCTGCTGCTGAGCGTAGATATCCTGAGATGCAGCCTGCCATGCAGTGTTGAGCTCTGCGATTGCAGTGTCGATAGCCGCGATGTCAGCGCTCTTGTGAGCCTCCTTGAGCTTAGCGAGTGCACCCTCGATTGCCGACTTCTTGTCTGCGGGGAGCTTGTCGCCATACTCCTTGAGCTGCTTCTCGGTAGCGAAGATGTTCGAATCGGCAGCGTTAATCTTCTCGATGCGCTCCTTCTCGATGCGGTCCTTCTCCTCGTTAGCCTTAGCCTCGTCACGCATACGCTGAATCTCCTGCTCGGTCAGACCCGACGAAGCCTCGATGCGAATCTTCTGCTCCTTGCCTGTGCCCTTATCCTTAGCCGAGACGTTGAGGATACCGTTAGCGTCGATGTCGAACGTAACCTCGATC
>JAGBTZ010000041.1 GCA_017631055.1 Alistipes sp. | reverse complement strand
GGCGTATTGGCAGGTGTTGAGGATGAGGTTTCGGCTGAGGAGAGCCACTACACTAAGCCTGAGGAGGTTGTTGACTTCGTAACCAAGACCGGCGTTGACTCGTTGGCTATCTCAATCGGTACTTCGCACGGCGCTTACAAGTTCACTCCCGAGCAGTGCACCGTAGATCCTCAGACAGGTCGCCTCGTACCTCCCCCCTTGGCATTCGACATCCTCGCTGAGATCGAGAAGGAGCTCCCCGGCTTCCCCATCGTTCTCCACGGTTCGTCGTCGGTTCCCCAGGAGGAGGTTGAGACTATCAACAAGTACGGTGGCGCATTGAAGGCTGCTGTAGGTATTCCCGAGGAGCAGTTGCGTCAGGCAGCAAAGTCGGCAGTTTGCAAGATCAACATCGACTCTGACTCGCGTTTGGCTATGACCGCAGCAATCCGTGAGGTATTTGCTAACAGCCCCGCTGAGTTCGATCCCCGTAAGTACCTGGGTCCTGCTCGCGAGAATATGAAGAAGCAGTACATCCACAAGATTAAGGAGGTACTCGGCTCAGACGGCAAGGCTGAGTAATTCAACGCTCAATAGCAAGAGGGGTGTGTCTAATACGTTTAGACACACCCTTATTTTATTGGAAGTTGTGTTATTAACAACTAAATCTGGTCAAGACACTCTCGGATAATACGCACACTATCGCAAATCTCCTCCTCGGAGATAACCAGCGGAGGCGAGATGCGGAATGCCGTATCGCAGAAGAGGAACCAGTCGCTCATAATACCCCTCTGGGCAAAGAGCTCCATCATCTTAAACATACGGTCGGAACTTCCGAGCTCCACAGCCAAGAGCAGACCACTGCGGCGAATCTCCTTCACTGCAAGGTGGTCGGCAAGCAGCTTTTCGTAGAGGGCTCCCTTCGCCTCAACCTGCTCGACAAGGCTATTCTCCTCGATATAATTCAGGGCTGCAAGACCCGCAGCACAACATACGGGATGGCCGCCAAAGGTTGTGATGTGTCCGAGTACAGGGTTGTGAGTCAGCGTATTCATCACATCTCGGCGTGCAGCGAAGGCTCCGAGTGGCATACCTCCGCCCAGCGACTTTGCCATACATACGATGTCGGGCGTAACTCCATACTTAAGCGAAGCAAACATCGCTCCCGTGCGACCAAATCCGGTCTGAATCTCATCAAAAATCAACAGAGCCCCCACCTGGTCACACCTTTTGCGCAGAGCCTGCAAGTAGCCCTCCTTCGGTGGTCGCACACCCGCCTCGCCCTGCACCGGCTCGGCAATCACACAAGCCGTGCGCTCGGTAATCTGGGCAAGTTGCTCAAAGTCGTTAAACTCAATGGAGCGCACATCGGGCATCAATGGTCGAAAAGCTCCCTTCCACTCCTCACCCTCGGGCGAGCCCATCAGCGACATCGCCCCATGCGTAGAGCCATGATAAGCACGGCGCATCGAGATAATCTCTCGGCGGGCAGTGTAGCGTTTGGCGAGCTTGAGCGCACCCTCGACAGCCTCGGCTCCGGTCGAGAGGAAGTAGACACTGTCGATATCGCCAGGCAGCAGCTCGGCAATGCGCTTAGCATACTCCACCTGTGGTCGCTCGACCATCTCGCCATAGACCATAACGTGCATATACTTAGCGGTCTGCTCCTGCACCGCCTTCACAACGGCCGGATTGGCGTGACCCACATTGCTGACCGACACTCCGGCTACAAGGTCGTAGTAGGGTTTCCCCTCGGGGGTATAGAAGAACACACCCTCGGCCCTCTCGACCTCAATCATCATAGGCGAGGGCGAGGTCTGGCCGACATGCGCCAGAAAGGCCTTTCGTAGTATCTCGTTTGCCATTTTAGACTCGAATTTTTCAGAGATTAAAAATCATCGCCATAGCGGCGGCGTAAGACATTCTCGTCATCGCGCACACTCTCGCGTGACCAGCGGTAGAGTATTTCGTGATACTCCTCGTCAGAGAGTTGCCACCCCTCGACCTCGTGACGCATACGCTCCGAGAGCATATAGACCAAAATTGCGGCCGATGCCGACACATTCAGACTCTCGACCATACCGCACATCGGAATCTTCAAAAACTCATCCGCCTCGGCTATAACCTCATCCGAGATGCCGGCATGCTCCGTACCGAAGACCAACACGAATTTACCCTTCGCCACATCGAAACTCTCGGGCGTGCAACTTTCACGATGGGGCGTGGTCGCCACAATGCGATAGCCCTCACGGCGCAGGGCTGCCAAAGCCTCTGCCGTAGAGTCGTGACCCTCGATATCGACCCACTTATCCGTTCCACGCATAATGTTCTCGCTCAGGTCGAACTTACAACAGGTCTCGACCGTGTGCATGGTCTGCACACCAAAGGCCTCGCAGTGGCGCACCAATGCGCTGGCGTTGTGGGGATGAAACGTATTCTCCGCCATCAGGGTCATATACTTTGTACGCATAGCCAACGAGCGACAGAGTGTATCGTAACGCTCCTCACGCATAAACTCACGCAGGTAGTCGATACGTTCACGATACCACTCGACAGAACGGCTATTATTTTCGGTATTTTTCATCTTCATCCAAAATTTTAAGATAACTCTCGTAGCGCGAGTAGGCAATCTCGCCCTTCTCGACCGCTCGCACCACAGCACAATCGGGCTCGTGAACGTGGGTGCAGTTATAGTAGCGACACTCGGGGGCATAGCGCATCATATCGGGGAAGTAGCGACACAGTTCCGCATCCTCGATGTCAATCAAGCCGAAGCCCTTGACACCCGGGGTGTCGATAATCGAGCCACCGCCCGTGAGGGGATACATCGTCGAGAAGGTTGTTGTGTGGCGACCCTTGTGGTGGCTCTGCGAAATCTCGCCGGTACGCACATCGAGGGTCGGCTCCAACGCTCCGATAAGGGTCGACTTACCCACTCCCGAGTTACCTGCAACAAGGGTTGTCCGCCCGGCGACCAACTCGCGCACACGGTCAAGACCGGTGCCGTGCAGTGCCGAAATTTCGACAACCTCATAACCCGCACTCTCGTATGTCGCACGGAACGCCTCCACCTCCTCACGCCTGTCGGCCGTAAGGTCTATTTTAGCCAAAAGAATTGTTGCCGGAATGGAGTACGCCTCGCAAGTAATCAAAAAGCGGTCGACAAACTCGGGTGCCGTGCGGGGTGATGAGAGGGTCACAACCAACATCGCACGGTCGATATTTGAGGCGATGATATGCGACTCCTTCGAGAGGTTCGAAGCGCGGCGGATTATATAGTTGCGGCGGGGCGACAACTCCTCGATAACGAAATCCTCGCCATCCTCCGTAAAGAGGACCTCATCCCCGACAACCACAGGGCTTGTCGAGCGCACACCCTTCAGGCGCATACGCCCCCTAATGCGGCATTTACAGACGGAGCCACCCTCCGACAACACATCATACCAACTACCCGTGGCACATATCACCACACCCTTTTGCAACATATCAGACATCTATGTTATCTACCGTTTTCTTGATGGTTTGTTCCAAAGATTTGCCCGCCTCCTCGACATCAAAGAGGTCGAATACCTCCATTGTGCGACACAGGGGCCTGAAAAATATAGTCTTATCGAGCTTGCTCTTCTCGACAAAGCGACCCTCGGCATTGAGCGAATCGAATGCCGAGCAGAGGATGCCCATAACCAGAGCAACCTTCGCCACCGAAATCAGAGCCCCGAAGAGCGAATCCAAAACACCCAGCCCGACAAACGAGAAGAGCCTCTTGACCATGCGCGACAACACCGCCAACAAGATAAGCACCACCAAAAAGATGGTCAGAAAACCCACCGCCTTAGCGTAACGGGGCTCCACGCCAAACAAGGCTCCGACCTCTGCCCCGAAGCTCGAAGCGAGCCATATTCCGCCAATAATAGCCACAATACTGCACACCTGAATAGTCAAACCTTTGCGCCAACCATTAACCAATGCAATAAGGGCCAAAATGGCTACTATAATGTCGAAAATTCCCATAACTCATCACAATATGCGCACGAAGTTAGCAATTTATTTCGTTTATTCCTATATTTGCACTATAATTCGTAAAGAGTATGAAACGATATATACTTATCCTGCTGGCTGTTATGGCCTTCTTTTCGGTCGATGCCCGAGAGATATACTCGCTCAACAACGATTGGCGATTCTTCTTCAAGGACGAGAATTCGAGCGATGGGGCTCGTTATGTGACGATTCCCCACACCTGGAACCTCGATGCACTGACCGGCACCGGCACCTACCGACAGACAACGGCAAGCTATCTGCGCGAACTCTACATTCCTGCCGAATGGAGAGGCAAACGCCTCTTCTTGCGCTTTCACGGCGTGCAGAGCGTTGCAGATGTCTTTCTTAATGGCGAGCATATAGGCGAACACTGTGGCGGATGGACAGCCTTCACCTTCGAAATCACGGATAAGGTGCGTTTCGATGGCGACAACTCGTTGCATGTGATGGTGAGCAACGCCTACCGCAACGATGTCCTGCCCACCTCAACCGAGATGAATCTCTATGGCGGAATCTATCGCGATGTGGAACTCATTGTCACCGAGCCGACAACCGTAACTCCGATGTTTTACGGTACGGATGGCGTAATGATTAACCAGAAGAGCATCTCGCGCGAGAGAGTTGATGCCGAGGCGACCCTCTACCTCACCTCGACCACCGAGCCGACCTGTAACGTGACACTCTCGGTAATCGGACCTGATGGTTATGTTACGGTCAAGAAGAGCCTGCGTGCCAAGACCGATGGCAAGGCGGTAGTCATCCCCTTTGCATTCGAGACACCCGAATTATGGTCACCATCATCGCCCAAGTTGTATGATGTACAGGTGATTGCCGATGTCGACACCTTGACCGTTCGCACCGGATTTCGCAAAATCGAAGTTACGCCCGAGAAGCACTTTGCACTCAACGGCCGCACCATCCCCATCCGAGGCGTGGCACTCCATCACGACCGAGCAATTGTCGGCAGCGCCCTCACCCCTCAGCACAGCAGGGAAGATGTGGCGATGATTCGTGATATGGGCGCAAATGCGATACGCTCGATAACAGCACCTCACTCTCAACACCTCTACGACTATTGCGATGAGCAGGGTATGCTTGTGTGGATTGACTTCCCGCTGACACAGGCCCCCTTCTTGAGCGATATACCCTACTTCTCGACCCACCGCTTCGAGGATAACGGCCGACAGCAGGCTCGCGAAATCATTGCCCAGAACTACAACCACCCCTCGGTGGTTATGTGGGGCGTATTCTCGCTACTCAAGCCTCGTGGTGAGCGTATGATGGAGTATGTCAGGGCGTTGAATGCTACGACCAAGAGGCTCGACCCCACTCGACCGACAGTGGCTTGCAGCAATCAGGATGGCGAGATTAACTTCATCACCGACCTTATCGTTTGGCAACAAGACCTCGGTTGGAATAAGGGTAAAATCTCGGACTTGAAGATTTGGTTGGAGTTGCTCTCGAGCCAGTGGAACCACTTGTGTCAGGCAATAGCCTACGGAGCAGGTCGCTCGGGCATAGAGCCTACGGATGTTGCGGTGCAGACCAAACACCTCGGCAACGACACCCCCGCAATTTGGCAACGCAACTTCCACGATGGATATGTTGCAGAGTTGGCCGACAATGAGATTTTTTGGGGAACGTGGCTCAATAATATGTTCGACTTTGGCTCCACACGCCACACCTCGGGCATTCGCACCTCGGGCATTGTCGAGATGGACCACCTCACACCCAAGGATACATACTATCTCTACCGTTCGTTGTGGAATCAGAGCTCGCCCACGCTTCATCTCAAGGGCAAGACCAACCAATATCGTTCGCGCAGCGACCAGAGGGTGAAATTCTACTCCTCGGTGGCCGAGCCGGTGCTCCTGATTAACGGCGATACGATTAAGACCACATGCGTAGGGCCTTGTCAATACGAGAGTGATCTATTGCAGATGCGTGGCCACAACACCATCGAGGTCACAGCCGGCGAGTTGAGCGATAGGATGACCCTCACAATCGGCAACGTCTTAAAAAGTCGATAGCGGCAGGACCCTCCGAGAAGAGTAAATCTACAACCGAGAGGTTTGGCTCGAAGGGAAATCTATCCGAAAAGAGTTGGAAATAACGGGGGGAGTCGAAGTGGCTCTCCCTATTTTTTATTCGTAGGTCTGTATCCCCCTCCGAAGCCTCAACATACCCCTCCGACAAACGCAATTCGCCCCCGATGCCGAGCAGTCGCATCAGCAACTTTGTAAGAGCGGTATTATACTCGACCAGCGAGGCGAACTCCCGATTGTAAAACTGCTCGAGGTGGGGTGCATAGTAGTCGAAGTAGGGCGACGAACGATAGGCCGAGAGCAGAGCAATCCAGTGCTGATGCTGCCAACGCTTCGAGTAGTCGATGTGCATCTTGTGCATCGGAGTTCGCGGGCGGTTGGCATTGACAACATGCACCGAGAGCGCCATAACCCCATTGGCGGTCATAATCTGCGCACGATTGCGCTCCGAGCGCTTGATGTAGTGCTCGTGAATATCGACTATGCACTCCTCGCCGTGCTGCGCAAGGTGTGCGAAATACTCCACAGAGCCGAGATATGTCGAAGGCAGGATTACCATTAAATTGATAATTGACAATTGATAATTGATAATTAGGGTTTATCCGAGGGGGCAGAATAATAGCCTTAATTGTGACTCTCTGTTTCCGGCTCAACCCAATTTCCATCCGCCTTAATCAGCGCGATAAGGTGCTCGATAGCCTCCTGTTGCGGGATGTTGCGCTCGACAATCTCACGGCCACGATAGAGCGTGATGCGCCCCGGGGCGGCTCCCACATATCCGTAGTCGGCATCGGCCATCTCGCCCGGGCCATTCACGATACAGCCCATAACGCCAATTTTGAGATTTTTCAGATGCGAGGTCTTGGCCTTGATTTGGGCAAGAGTGGTTTCGATATCGTAGAGCGTGCGACCGCAACTCGGACAAGCGATATACTCGGTATGCGAGAAGCGCACACGAGCCGCCTGCAGGATTGCAAGCTCCACCTCGCGCAACTCCTCGTCTGCAAATTGCGGAGCCTCGATGCGCAGACCATCCGCCAAGCCATCAATGAAGAGCACACCCAAATCGGCCGCAGCCTTCACGGCAACCACCTCGAGCGAGGGGTCGTCATATCGGCGTGTTACGGCAATGGGGCGGTCGGTGACCATATTGAGAATCGCAGCTCGCAGTTCGGCTGTCGGATTTGCCGAAGTCGACTCCACAACCGTAAATTCGGGCGTTATCTCATCCCTCACAACCGGAATCTGCACCCCGCTACGGCGGCGATACTCGGTGGGTGAGTATGCCGAAGAGTCCGCAATCTCGAACTCGCCCTCACGCTTTGCGAAGTAGTCGACCAACATCTGAGCCACAGGCACCTCAGCCTCGGGAGCCTCGGTCAGCGATACGCGGATAGTGTCGCCAATGCCGTCAGCCATCAGAGCACCGATACCCACAGCACTCTTGATGCGACCATCGATGCCGTTGCCCGCCTCGGTCACGCCAAGGTGGATAGGATAGCTCATACTCTCACGCTCCATCGCCTCAACCAGCAGACGATAGGCGTAGACCATCACGCGGGTATTGCTCGACTTCATCGAGACCACCACCTGCGAGAACTCCTGCTTTTGGCAGACCCTCAAAAACTCCATAGCCGAGGCGACCATTCCCTGCGGAGTATCGCCCCACTCGTCAAAGATATGTTTTGCGAGCGAGCCGTGATTTACGCCTATGCGCAGAGCAACACCCCTCTGGCGACACTGCTCGATAAGAGCCTCCAACTCGCCATTCGAGGTGCGATAATTTCCCGGGTTGATGCGCACCTTGTCAACATATCGAGCCGCAATGGTCGCCACCTCTGGGACAAAGTGAATATCCGCCACCAAGGCTGTGCGATAGCCATCGGCACGCAATTCGCGCATAATGTTTTCGAGGTTTTCGCCCTCCTTGCGACCCTGAGCCGTGAGGCGCACAATCGGAGCTCCGGCATCGGCAATACGTTTGATTTGCGCAACACTCGATGGAGTGTCGGCGGTTGCGGTGTTGGTCATCGACTGCACAGCAACGGGATTGTTTCCTCCGATGCGGCATTCACCTATCTGCACCTCGGAACTCTTTCGGCGTATGTACTTGCTTAAATCCATACCACAAAGATAGTAAAACGAACTAAAAAATGGAAAATAATTGTGAATTGTGAATTGTGAATTGTGAATTTTCTTACCTTTGTAAGAACTATGGGCGAGTTTCTCGAAAATGGACTAAAGTATATCGCCGGTGTGGGCGAAGTGCGTGCCAAGCTTCTCGAAAAGGAGTTGGGCATACGCTCAATGCGCGATATGCTCTACCACTTCCCGTTCCGCTATATCGACCGCACGAAGGTCTACCGCATAGGCGACATCTCGGAGGCTGCCGGCTTGGCCTACGTTCAATTTCGAGCCCGAGTGACGGGTGTCAGTTTTGCGGGCACGGGGCGCAAGCGAAGATTTTCGGTCTACGTCTCCGATTCGACAGGCTCGGCAGAACTTATATGGTTTCAGGGTGTCAATTGGATTGAGAAGCGTATCGAGGTGGGGCGCGAATACCTCATCTTCGGCAAGCCCTCGTTCTTCCGGAGCGAATTATCGATAGTCCATCCCGAGATTGAAAATATCGAGAAGGCCCTCTCGCGCAAGGCCGAGAGTGGAATGCAGGGCATCTACTCCACAACCGAGCGCCTCTCATCTTCGCTCGGAACGAAGGGCTTCTACAACATAATCTGCAATCTGTGGGCTATGGCCAAGGAGCATATTGCCGAGACATTGCCACCGGCACTGATGCGACAATATGGGCTTATTCCGCTGCGCGAAGCGCTCCATAACATCCACTTTCCGCAATCACCAGAGGCTCTGCGACAGGCGCAGTACCGCCTCAAGTTCGAGGAGTTGCTCGGCATCCAACTCAACATCCAGGCACAGCGCACCGACCGCATAAGCCGCCGCAACGGATTTCTCTTCCCAAGGGTAGGCGAGGCCTTCAACGGGCTCTATGGTAAGTTGCCCTTCCCGCTCACGGGTGCCCAAAAGAGGGTTATCAAGGAGATTCGCACCGATACGGTGTCGGGCTACCAGATGAATCGCCTGTTGCAGGGCGATGTCGGCAGCGGAAAGACTGTGGTGGCACTGCTCACGATGTTGCTGGCGGTCGACAACGGCTATCAGGCTTGTATGATGGCTCCGACCGAAATCCTTGCCCGCCAACACTTTGCAACCATTTCGCGAATGCTCGAGGGGATTGATGTGAAGGTTGCCATCCTGACCGGCTCGTCTAAGGCTCGCGAACGCCGTGCGGCACTCGAGGGCATTGCCGATGGCTCGGTGAAGATACTGATAGGCACTCACGCCCTGATAGAGGAGAGGGTGAAGTTCGAAAACCTCGGCTTCGTGGTCATTGACGAGCAGCACCGCTTCGGTGTGGAGCAGAGGGCGAAGATGTGGACCAAAAACGCACAACCGCCCCATATCCTTGTGATGACAGCAACACCCATTCCGCGAACTTTGGCGATGACTCTCTATGGCGACCTCGACGTCTCGGTTATTGATGAGTTGCCACCCAATCGTCAGCCGATACGCACGGTGCACTACTACGACTCGGCTCGACTGCGACTCTTTGGCTTTATGCGTCAGGAGATAGCCAAGGGGCGACAGGTGTATGTGGTCTACCCCCTTATCAAGGAGTCCGAGACGATGGATTACAAGGACTTGACCGATGGCTTCGAGTCGATTTCGCGCGACTTCCCCTTGCCGGAGTACAAAGTCACGGTCTGCCACGGCAAGCAGAAGCCTGAGGATAAAGAGGAGTCGATGCGCCAATTCAAGGATGGTCAGGCTGATATTATGGTCGCCACTTCGGTAATCGAGGTGGGTGTCGATGTGCCGAATGCTACGGTGATGGTTATCGAGTCGGCCGAGCGATTTGGACTCTCGCAGTTGCACCAGTTGCGTGGCCGTGTGGGTCGTGGCGGAGAGCAATCCTACTGTATCCTGATGTCGGGCGAGAAGCTATCGAAGGAGGCTCGCCAACGTCTGGAGGCGATGTGCGAAACCAACGACGGCTTCCGATTGGCAGAACTCGACCTCAAGTTGCGAGGAGCAGGCGACATTAACGGCACAATGCAGAGTGGCGCTGCTTTTGATTTGAAGATAGCCAACCCCACCCTCGACACCCAAATACTGCAAGTCACACAGGCAGCAGCCATCGCCCTGCTCGCAGAGGATGCCTCGCTGACAAAGCCCGAGAATGGCGGACTGCGACAACTCAAACAGCGTTATTCCGCCGAGCAGAAGATTGACTTTTCGATGATTTCGTAGCAGATGTTAATATAAAGTGTAATAAAGAGCCCGACCGGGGCGTTAAGATAGTATGAAGAGATTATTGTGGACAATAGTATGCGTTTTGGCGACCTGGCTAACAGCCTCGGCTCAACTCTACCAGCCAGGGGAGGTGCTGTCGTATCGCATTAGCTACAAAGCCCGCCTCTTCCCCAACACCGAGGTTGCCACGGTCGATGTACGCACCACGCTCGACACGCTTGATGGCAGAGCCCACTACAAGGTCCACGGCCGAGGAGTTACGATGCCGGCCTTTCGCTGGTTCTTTATGGTCGACGACAGCTACTACATCTGGGCTGATACGACCGACAACCGCACCACCCGCTTTGCGAGCGACATCCGCGAGGGGTCGTACACCTTCCGCAGCGAGTATCTCTACGACCGCGAAAACGGAGTGGTCAACACCCGCTGGCAGAAGAAACAACTCCCCGAGCGTACCAAGACGATGCAGATTTCGGAGCGAGGTATGGACCCCGTATCGCTCTACTTCAATCTGCGCAGCGAGGCTTCGGACTCCTTCCGCGAGGGCGAGTCGCGCCGTCTGGAGATGGTTTTGGAGGATACGGTGCGCTTCCTTGAGTTCCGTTTCATCGGCCGCGAGGTGAAGCGAGTGCCGAAGATTGGCAAGTTTAGAACACTTAAATTCAAGTGTCAGATAGGCACCTCGGATGGCTTCTCGTTCACCGATGGTACGGAGTTTACGATTTGGATTACAGATGACCGCAACAAATTTCCGGTCTACCTCGAGTCGCCCATCCGCATCGGCAGCATTTGTGGCTACATATCGAAGACCTCGGGGTTGAAATATCCACTCGAAAGCGTTATAAAACGGTGATTTGCGCCGAGCGTGATACAATTAGTCAAAAAAAGATTACCTTTGCAAAAATTTATACAACACAATGGAAGAGAATACCAAAGGATACGCTCCCGAAGAGGAGAATGATGATGAGGATTATTACTATCAGACCGATGTCAACAAGTCGTTGCGTGGCTACAAAATCGTGATTGCCATCCTGGCAATCATCTTGGCAGCCATCTCGGTACTCTACTACAACATCAACCGCCGTCAGCAACTCCAGTATCGAGAGTTGGAGGTGGTGCGCGACTCGATTAAGAACGACCTTACAAACCTGATTTCGGAGTACGACAGTCTTCAGTATCAGAACGACACCATCTCGGCTCGCCTGATTGAGGCAAACGAGCTTGTCGAGCAACTCAAGTATGAGCGCCGTCTGAACTACAACCGTCTGCGTGCCTATGAGAAGGAGGTCGGAACACTGCGTACAGTGATGAAGCGTTACCTGCGCCAAATCGACTCGCTCAACAGCTTGAATAAGAAGCTCATCAACGAAAATGTTTCGTACCGCAAGGAGATTTCATCTGCAAATCTGCGTGCCGAGCGTGCCGAGGAGAAGGCTTCGGAGCTCAAGAACAAGGTACAACAGGGCGCCATTGTCCGTGCCCGAGATATTATGCTCGTAGCGCTCAATGCGAAGGGTAACCCCGTGAGCCGAGTTAGAACTGCAACAACACTGCGTATTGATTTCACGCTCAACGCCAACGAGTTGGCAACCCCGGGCAGCCGCGAGGTATATGTTCGCATCACTTCGCCCGATGGTTATATCCTCTCGACCGAGCAGACTCCGTCATTCGAGTTCGAGGGCGGTAAGCTGAGCTACTCTGCATCTCGAAATGTGGACTATCAGAACGAGGACCTCGATGTGAGCATCTTCTACAACGGCAGTGGCTTTGCAGCCGGCACCTACAAGGTTCAGTTGTACAGCGGTGGCTACTTGATGGGCACCTCGGAGGTGGCTCTTAGATAGAAGCGGGTGTTTCTGCCAACGACCATAAAGGAGGTACGCGCTCTGGGCTGGGAGTCACTCGATGTGATTCTCTTCACGGGCGATGCCTACATCGACCACCCATCGTTTGGTGCGGCTGTTGTGGGTCGTCTGCTCGAGGCCGAAGGGTTGCGTGTGGCGATAGTCCCACAGCCCAACTGGCGCGATGACCTGCGCGACTTCACTAAGTTGGGAGCGCCTCGACTCTTCTTTGGTGTGACTGCCGGAGCGATGGACTCGATGGTCAATCACTACACCGCCAATCTGCGCCTACGCAGCAATGATGCCTACACAGCCGGAGGCAAGGCGGGTTTTCGACCCGACCGAGCCGTAACGGTCTACACCCAGATACTCAAGAAGTTATATCCCCACATTCCGGTCGTAATCGGTGGCATCGAGGCCTCGCTGCGCCGACTCACCCACTACGACTATTGGAGCAATTCGCTCCACCACTCCATACTTGCCGAGAGTGGAGCCGACCTGCTGATGTATGGCATGGGCGAGAGGGTAGTCCGAGAGGTCGCCAAGGCGATGCGCAACGGCTACAACGCCAAACTTTTGCGCAAAATCCGCCAGGTGGGTTTCGTTGCCGACCGAGAGTATGTTGACCGCATCGAAGATAAAATCACGCTCCACTCATTCGAGGAGTGTTGTCGCAACCCGAAGGCCTTTGGCGAAAATTTTGTCACCGAGGAGCTTCAAAGCAACCTGCTCAATCCGACCGCCACGCTTGTCGAGTGTACAGGCGACAGATATGTGGTTATCAATCCACCAAATACCGACATTACCACCGAGGAGTTGGACCACTCGTTCGACCTCCCATACGAGCGAGCCCCCCACCCCCGCTACCGAGGCAAGGGCGACATTCCCGCCTGGGAGATGATTAAACACTCGGTAAATATCCATCGAGGATGCTTCGGCGGTTGTTCGTTCTGCACCATATCGGCCCACCAAGGCAAGTTCATCACCTCGCGCAGCGAGAAGTCCATATTGCAAGAGGTGGAGGCCATTACCCGTATGCCTGATTTCCGAGGCTATCTCTCGGATGTGGGAGCGCCTTCGGCAAATATGTATCGAATGAAGGGGCGCGACCGCTCGCTTTGTGCCAAGTGTCGCCGACCCTCGTGCCTACATCCCAAGATGTGCCCCAACCTCGATAACGACCACCGCCCGCTACTGGCTCTCTACGAGAAGATTCGCGCGGTGAAGGGGGTGAAGAAGGCCTTTGTCGGCAGCGGTATTCGTTATGACCTCTTCGATAGGAGCAACTACCTCGAGACCGTCATCAAACACCACACCTCGGGTCGCCTGAAGGTGGCTCCCGAGCATACCGAGGATAGGGTACTGAAGTTGATGCGCAAGCCCTCGTTCGAGATGTTCGAGAGGCTCAATGCCGATTTCCGAGCGGTTTGTCGCCGCGAGGGGCTCAACTTCCAACTTATCCCCTACTTTATCTCGTCACACCCCGGGTGCACCGAGCAGGATATGCGCTCGCTCTCGCAGAAGGTGCTGGGAAGGTTACACTTCAATCTTGAACAGGTGCAAGACCTCACCCCGACACCGATGACCCTCTCGTCAGTGATGTTCTACACGGGCGAAAACCCCTACACGGGCGAAAGACTCTATGTCGCCCGCAATCAGGAGGATAAGAAACGACAAAAATCCTACTTCTTCCGCAAAAAGTAAACAAGACCCGACTTGGCAGGATGGGTAGATGTTGGCTATTGGCCGTTAGCCATTAGCCATTAGCCATTGGCTATTAGCTATTAGCTATTAGCCGTTGGCTTTTTACAGACCCCCTCCGCTTCGCTCGTCCCCCTAACTTAGGGGGACAATTGTCGTAACTCTACCCCTCCCCAGTGTCCTCAGTTTCCCCAGTCTCCCCAATTCTCTGGGTTAGATGGGGACACTGGGGATTATGAGTTTGACGACAACTTTTTAGTTTTCGGGGCTTTGTGGTATCCGCAAGGATACTGCAAAATAGTAATGGTAGCAATGGAAGTTTACTTACATACTGCTACCATTGCTATTTTGAAACATTGTCGCAGACAACCAAAGCCCCGCAACCAAACCAACAAAAACCACCCAACAAAAACTCTCACGTTGTCAAGTTCCTCGAAACGCAGTTTCGGCTGAAAGGTTTTGGTGCCGCTTTTTTCGAAAAGCGGCAGTTGCCCGAATGGCAAACTGGCAAAGGCACTTTTTCCTAAAAGGTGCGAAGAGAAATAAAAAAGGCAGTCTATCTCGCAAGACAGACTGCCGTGGGTATTAAACTCAATTTAGGTATTAGCCAATCAGTTCGGCATACTGCTCGGGGGTGAGCAGTGCATCGTAGTCGGCAGCATTCGAGATCTGCACCTTCACGAGCCAGCCCTCGCCATAGGGGTCCTTATTCACGAGAGCGGGATCGGCATCCACCGCCTCGTTCACCTCCAACACCTCGCCACCCATAGGCAGGAAGAGGTCGCTCACGGTCTTCACAGCCTCAACAGCGCCGAAAACTTCGCCTGCCTCGAGGCTCTCACCCACGGTCGGAACGTCTACAAAGACGATATCACCCAACTCGCTCTGTGCAAAATCGGTAATGCCGACATAGGCCACATCACCCTCCAGACGACACCACTCGTGGTCGTTGGAGTATTTCAAATTAGAAGGAATGTTCATACTATTATCTCTTTTAATTGTTGATTTCTATGCAAATATAACTCTTTATTCCGAATTTTTCACTCTGAGGGCTATTTTTTAATCACAAACTCGACCTGCTTGAAGAGATATTCGTGCAGGGAGCCATCCGAAGAGTGCTCTATTTGGAGTTCGCCCGAGGGTTGCACACCACGAATTATCCCCTCGAAAATCGTGCCGTCAGCAAGGGCGTAGGGGTGCTTTTCGCCCAGGCGATACATCGTCGAGCGGTAGCGACTTTGCAACAATTCCTTCTCGCCACGGCGCAACACTTCGTATAGCGACATTATGTTGTTGTGGAGTCGAGCCAAGATCGCCTCGCGGTCGAACTTCTCGCCTCTGATTAGCGACATCGAGGTCGGGTTGGGCAGCGAGGGGTCAAACTCCGCTTGGTTGACATTCAACCCTATGCCGGCAATCGTGCGGGCGAGGCAACCCCCACCCAGCGAGTTCTCGATAAGCATCCCGACAATCTTTTTGTCGCCGACATAGATGTCGTTTGTCCACTTAATTCGCGCCTCGATGCCATACTCCGCAAGGGTGTCGACCAATCCCAATGCCAACACCTCTGAGAGCAGAAACTGCTCATTCACAGGCAGGAATTTCGGCTCCAAGATGAGCGAGAAGGTTAAATTCTCGCCCTCGGCACTCTCCCAGGTATGACCTCTCTGACCGCGACCGGCAGTCTGTCGTTCGGCAATAACGATATCGCCCTCCTTGTAGAGGGGGTTGCGAGCCTGGTCATTTGTCGAACCGAGTATATCAAAGCGGTAAATCATCTCTGCTCGGTTAGGTACATATATTTCCAGAGAGCCGCAGCGTGCATACTCTGCTGAATCTCGTCATCGAGCAGCAGTGCCAGCACCTCCTCGCGCGAGAGCAGGTGTACACGAATATCCTCACTCTCCTCGTTGTGGGGCACATCTATCTGCTCGACATCGAGCGCCAGGAATGCGTGCGCGTGGTTGTTGTGATTCGAAGGGTTGGGCGACTTGGTCATCAGCAACTCCCAACGACCTCCGCCATAGCCCGTCTCCTCGAAGAGTTCGCGCTTGGCGCTCTCGAGCGGGGTCTCGCCCTCATCGCAACTGCCGGCAGGAAGTTCGTAACGAGTCTCGCCCAAACCGTGACGATACTGGGTGATGATTACAAATTTACCCTCCTTGGTGATAGCCAAAATCTCGACCCAGTCCAGAAATTCGAATACATACCAATCGGGGACAATGGCACCGGTCGGCAGTTGCACTCGGTCGGTGCGCACCGTATGCCATGGCGAACGGTCAAGATAGCGGCTCTCAAGCACGCTCCACGGTCGCTGCTCGGGGTGGGGAGGCTTTATGCCTTGTTTGGGTTTTGCCATAGTCTGTGCAGATTAAACGCTCACACCAAAGTCACGCAGAGCATCGTTGAGCGAGGTCTTCTTGTCGGTAGACTCCTTGCGCTTACCAATAATGAGGGCGCACGATACGCCATACTCGCCTGCGGGGAACTTTTTCATATAGGTACCCGGAATAACCACCGAGCGGGGCGGCACATATCCTCGATACTCCTTAGGCTCATCGCCTGTGACGTCAATAATGTGGGTCGAGCCGGTGATTACTACATTCGAGCCGAGCACCGACTCACGACAGATGTGGGCACCCTCGACTACGATTGCACGCGAGCCGATGAAGCAGTTATCCTCGATAATCACGGGGGCAGCCTGCACGGGCTCCAACACGCCACCGATGCCGACTCCACCCGAGAGATGAACGTGCTTGCCAATCTGGGCGCACGAGCCGACCGTAGCCCATGTGTCGACCATGGTGCCCGTATCGACATAGGCACCTATGTTTACATACGAGGGCATCAGGATTGCGCCCGGAGCGATGTAGGCTCCATAGCGAGCCACAGCGTGGGGCACAACTCTCACTCCGAGCGACTCGAAGTCGTGCTTGAGTTCCATCTTGTCGTACCACTCGAGTTCTCCGGCACGCATCGTACGCATCTTCTGGATGGGGAAGTAGAGGATTATCGCCTTCTTGACCCACTCGTTTACTTGCCACTCACTCTTCTCGAGGTCTACAGGCTCGGCTGTGCGCAGGATGCCCTTATCGACCGCCTCAACCACTTGGCGAATGGCCTCCTTGGTTGCCGACTCCGAGAGCAGTTCGCGATTCTCCCACGCGCTCTCGACCAATGATTTCAGGGTGTTAATATCCATTTTCATAACTTTTTACATTTTGAATCTGTACAAAGATAGTGATTTTATTTGGAGAAAATCGCTCATAAACCATTTCACCTCGTTCTTTTATGTCGTTGTAGACTATTTTTGTATAGTAATTTTGGATTTGGTGCTTAAAATTCCTGCTTTTTTTGTAATTTTACATTCCGAATATCGGCGATTATGAGAATCGAAGACCTTGCATTGGTTATGACCCGTGGTCTCGGGGCGAAGGGTGTCGCACATCTTTTGGAGGTGTATGGCGATGCCGTAGAGGTGTTTGCCGCTACGGAGAGCGACCTTATCGAGCAAGCCGAGATGAGGGCTGAGGTGGCCCGGGCAATCGCCAAGCGCGAGGGGTGGAGTGCCGCCGAACGAGAGATAGAGTATTGTCACCGCCACTCGATTCGAGCCATCGCCTCAACCGATGAGGAGTACCCCCCGCTGTTGCGTGAAATTGCCGACTCTCCCCATATCATATATGTAAGGGGCAGTGTCGAAGCGCTCTCCCGGCGTTGCATATCGTTTGTCGGCACTCGCAGGATGACCCCCTATGGCGAGCGGGCTTGCTCCGAACTCATTGCCAACCTCGCCTCCCAAGTCCCCGACCTCTGCATTGTCAGTGGCCTGGCATTCGGTATCGACTCGGCAGCCCATCGCGCTGCACTGCTCAACAACGTACCCACAGTGGCGGTGGTAGCTAATCCCCTCCCTGGGGTCACACCGACCCAACACACCGCCCTGGCCGAAGATATTATAGCCCACGGCGGAGCTATCGTAAGCGAACTCCCCTCCACAACCCGCCAGAAGGGGTGCTACTACATCTCGCGCAACAGGCTGATTGCCGCCCTTGGATGCGGAACGGTCGTTGTCGAGTCGCACACCGGAGGCGGAGCGCTGACCACAGCCCAATTCGCTGACGACTACAATCGTTCGGTTATGGCCGTGCCGGGGCGTATGTTCGACTCGGCTGCCAGCGGAACAAACCACCTCATACGCTCACGCCGAGCACAACTTGTCACCTCGGCCGAGGATATTATCAACGAGCTGATGTGGGAGCTAAATCTACCCGAAAAGCCAAGCGCAAAGATAGACCCGACACTCGACCTCACCCCCGATGAGCGAGGTCTGCTCGGCTGTTTCCGCACACCCGACCCATTGTCGGTGGGCGAACTTATGGAGTTGAGCGGTATGCAGTCGGGCGAATTGTCGGCACTGCTGATGTCGCTCGAATTGGCGGGAGCAGTGAGGCTTTTGCCCGGCAGTATGTACGAAAAACTATTGTAAAACCTCGCCAAAGAGTTGAATAATATGAGTTTAAGATATATAGACACACACTCACACCTCTACGAGCCGGAGTTCGACACCGACCGCTCGGAGGCGATGGATCGTGCCGCAGGCGCCGGAGTCGACAGACTGCTACTGCCCGCCATCGACAGCCAGAGCCACGAGCGCCTCTTCGAGATGTGTCGCCAATACCCCGACCGCTGCTTCCCGATGATGGGTCTGCACCCAACATCGGTAAACGACAACCCCGCCTGGCGCGAGGAGTTGGCTCTGGTCGAAAAGTATCTCGAAAATCCACCCATAGGGAAATTTTGCGCTGTGGGCGAGATTGGACTCGACTTCTACTGGAGCAACGATTTCCGCAAGGAGCAGATGGAGGCTTTCGAGCACCAAATCGAGCTCTCGTTGCGCCACAACCTCCCTATCGCGGTCCATACTCGCAGTGCTTGGGACGAGATGAGAGAGGTTATGGAGGGTTTTCGAGGCCGGGGTGTGCGAGGTGTTTTTCACGCCTACTCGGATGGAGTGCAGAGCTATGAGCAGTTGAGAGAATGTGGCGATTTTCTCTTCGGTATCGGAGGCGTAGTCACCTTCAAGAAGAGCCCGCTGGCAGAGGTCGTGCGCGAAATTCCGCTCGAGGAGTTGTTGCTCGAGACCGATTGCCCCTACCTGACACCCGTTCCGTTCCGAGGTCAGCGCAACGAATCGGCTTATATTCCCTATATTTGCGAAAAAATAGCGGAGATAAAAGGCATTACCCCCGAAGAGGTAGCCACCCAAACAACCACTAACGCAGAACGTATGTTCCTAAATTAAAGGATATTATGGAGATAAAACCCAAAATTTTGTTGATATATACCGGTGGAACTATCGGTATGAGGCGCGATGCCGGCGGAACGCTGGTGCCATTCGATTTCTCGGCGATGTATGAGGAGATTCCCTCGCTACGCCGCTTGGAGGTCGATATCGAAGTGCTGACAATGACCCCCATCGACTCCTCGAATGTGCAGCCCGACCGCTGGGTCGAATTGGCCGAGGTTATCCGCGACAACTATGCCCAATTTGATGGTTTTGTGGTGTTGCACGGCACCGATACGATGTCCTATACGGCTGCAGCACTGAGCTTTATGCTCGAAAACCTCGCCAAGCCCGTAATCCTCACCGGCAGCCAGATACCGATGGGTATCCTGCGCACCGATGGCCGCGAGAATCTTATCACGGCACTCGAGATTGCCGGGGCAAAACGCGATGGCAAACCCCTGATTTCGGAGGTGGCGCTCTACTTCCAAAACAGACTCTTCAGAGGCAACCGTACAACCAAGCGAAGTGCCGAAGAGTTGAGCGCCTTTTACTCCTACAACTACCCACCGCTGGCCGAGGTGGGAGTCAACATTTCGTACAACCATTCGGCTATCTCCAAGCCGGCAGAATACTCTGACAAGCTGGAGATTGCGACCTCGTTGAGCGATGGTGTGGTGGTCATCAAGCTCTTCCCGGGAATCAGCGAATCGATACTGCGGGCAATCCTCTCGGTCGAGGGATTGAAGGGAGTGGTGCTCGAGACTTACGGCTCGGGTAATGCACCGACCAGCGAGTGGTTTATCCGAGTGCTCGAAGAGGCAATCAATCGAGGTATCATCGTCATCAACGTAACGCAGTGTGCCGGAGGTTCGGTCTCGATGGATTTGTACGAAACGGGGCTTGGTCTGCAGAGTATCGGAGTGGTCAGCGGACACGATATGACCACCGAAGCAGCCGTTACAAAATTGATGTATCTGCTGGGCGGAAACTACTCCATTGAGGAGTGTCGCACAATGCTCGATCGACCCATAAAAGGAGAATTTACTTCGACAGACGTTGCATAAACCAAAAAAAATTACTATATTTCGCACTGATATTGGCACCTAACACCCTCGATTTAGGGGGTTTGAGGGATTTATGAGATTGATACACAGATTGTTATCTTGTGTGAGGTGGTGTGCGCGTCAAATGTGTCGCAAAGCCTCGAGAAGGGTTAAATCGGGCGCCAAAGGGATGAGCGAAGAAAAAAAATGAAGATTTAACAAATAAATTTAACGCAATAACTAATTCAAATTATTAACTTATTAAAAACTGTTATGAAAAAATTATTTTTGATGTTGTCAGTAGCCATGTTGACCTTTGGCTCTGCTAATGTTTTTGCACAGGAGAACACCGAGGCTGCTGCTCCTGCAACTGAAGAGGTAGCTGCTCCCGCAGAGGAGGCTGTTGCCGAGGAGGCTGTCGCTGAAGAGGCAGCTGTTGACGCTGAGGTTCAGCTCGAGGGTGAGACTATGCACCACGTTTTGATGCAGAAGTTCCTCGAGGGTGGTTGGGGATGGATGCTTCCTATCCTTATCGTTCTCGTTCTTGGTTTGGCAATTGCAATTGAGCGTATTCTCTTCCTTGCATTCTCGTCGATCAACACCAAGAAGTTCATGGTTCAGGTTGAGGAGGCTCTCAAGAACGGTGGCGTAGAGGCTGCTAAGGAGGTTTGCCGCAACACTCGTGGTCCTATTGCTTCGATCTACTGGCAGGGTCTCGACCGTGCAAATCAGGGTCTCGATGCAGTTGAGAAGGCTGTTGTATCTTACGGTTCGGTTCAGACCGGTCAGTTGGAGTCAGGTCTTAGCTGGTTGTCGCTCTTCATCTCGTTGTCGCCTTCACTCGGTTTCTTGGGTACCGTTGTTGGTCTTGTACAGTCGTTCGACTCGATCCAGGCTGCAGGTGATATCTCTCCGGCACTCGTTGCAGGTGGTATGAAGGTCGCTCTTCTTACAACTCTGTTGGGTCTTATTGCGGCTATGATTCTTCAGGTATTCTACAACTACATTATCGCAAAGATTGACTCTATCGTTAACGAGATGGAGGATGCTTCGATTTCGTTGTTGGATATGCTTAACGAGAAATAATCATAGATCGTAAACCCGTATACAGAAACAAAAATTATGAAAAAGATATTAAACATTGTATTGGTGCTTCTGTTTGCCATTACAGCCGGCTTTGTTGCGTGGGCTGTAGTATCTGGCGGAGCAGATGTTGCCATCAGCTGGAACCTCATGTGGGGATATGCACTGATCGTAGGAGCAGTGGTATGTATCCTCTGTGGTGCTGTTGCAAACATGATTCAGAACCCAGCAAGTCTTAAGAAGACCGGTCTGGCAGTAGTAATCGTACTTGCTATTGTCGGAGGTGCTGTAGGTATTGCATTGAGCAATGGTAGCCAGCCCATCCCGACTGCAGAGGGCGGTTTCTTTGACGATCCGTTCGAGTTGGCAATCTCGGAGGTAGGTTTGCTCGTAACTTATGCTGTTGCAGCTGCATCGATTCTTGCAACCGTTGTTGCCGAGATTCGTAACGTACTTAAATAATTAAGGTATAATAATTATTATGTCGAGTAAAAAGAATATACCGGAAATCAATGCTTCGTCACAAGCGGATATCGCCTTCACGGTGCTTATCTTCTTCCTTGTCGTTTCGACAATGGACGTAGATACAGGACTTGTGCGTGTGTTGCCGCCGATGCCGGATCCGAACGTAAAACAGGAGGAGATCAAGGTTAAGGAACGTAACCTTCTGTTGGTGTTCGTGAACAGCAGCGGTCAGATCATGGTCGGCAACAAGATGATGGATCTCCGCCAACTGAAGGATAAGGCCAAGGAGTTTATCCTCAATCCGTATGACGATCCGAACCTTCCCGAGAAGGAGGTTAAGGAGCTCGAGATGCCGGATGGTTCGAAGTGGGCATACCCGATTAGCCAGGGTGTGATCTCGCTCCAGAACACCCGTGAGACGGATTATGAGGTTTATATCCGAGTTCAGAATGAGCTTACCCGCGCCTTCAACGAAGTTCGTGATGAGGTTTCGAAGATGAAGTTCGGCAAGAAATTCGCCGACCTCGAAAAGGAACAGAGTTCAGTAATCACCAAGGCTATTCCTCTGAAGATTTCGGAGGCAGAGCCTCGTAATATGGCAAAGAAGTAATATGGCAGTAATGAAGAAAAAGGGCGACCGCGAGGTCCCTGCGATGGCAACCACATCGCTCCCTGACGTAGTATATATCATTCTCTTCTTCTTTATGCTCTCGACTTCGATGCGTGATCAGGAGTTGCTCGTACACTACAAGGTGCCTGAAGCAACCGAGGTGCAGAAACTGGAGAAGAAATCATTGGTAAGTTACATCCACATCGGTCAGCCGGTGCTCGCTATGCAGGAGAAGTTTGGTACTGCACCGCGTATTCAGCTGAACGATTCGTATAAGACAACGAAGGATATCTTGGACTTCGTAGCCGGCGAGCGCGACCAGCTCAGCGAGGTTGACCGTGCGCTTATGACTATCTGTCTTAAGGCTGACGGCAAGACGAAGATGGGTATCATCACCGACGTTAAACAGGAGTTGCGTCGTGCGAATGCCCTCAAGATCTCTTACGCATCGTCAAAGACCCTGGGTTACTAATCCAAGGGTTGTATAATCCTTAACAGAGTCCGCCGGAGGTTGTCCGGCGGACTTTTTTTGGCCGTTGGCCATTAGCTTTTGGCTATTGGTAAAAAACTCCTCCCCTGTCTTAGGGGAGATGGCAGAAAGCCAGAGGGGTCTGTCGGTTTTTTAGCTATTAGCCATTGGCCATTAGCTTTTCCCTAATTCTCCCCAGTTACCCCAGTCTCCCCAGTTTCCCCAGTTTTTGGGGTTAGATGGGGACACTGAGGAGCGCAGTCTGCGACTGCTTATGGGGAGAATGGGGATACTGGGGATTATGAGATTACTGAAGTGAGTGAGGTTGCTGAAATTACGAGTTAGACGACAACTTTTTAGTTTTCGGGGGTTTGTGGTATCCGCAAGGATACTGCAAAATGAGATAAGTGACCTTGGGAGTTTACTCACAAAAGGTCACTTGTCGCATTTTGTACTATTGTCGCAGACAACCAAAGCCCCGCAATCAAACCAACACAAAAACCACCCAACACAAAAAACTCACACATCGTCAAGTTCCCCGAAACGCAGTTTCGGCTGAAAGGTTTTGGGCACCTTTTTTCTAAAAGGTGCAAAGAAAGCCGCTTTTCGAAAAAAGCGGCAGTTGCCTAAATGGGAAAAACAGAGTTTTCCGAATGGTAAAGATTACTCGTTATGAACGTGCACATCAAGTTGCGGGAAGGGGAAGTGGATACCCTTGGTTGGCAGCACCTTATATATACGTTCGTTCATATCGTTGATAACGCCCCAGTAGTCGCCATTGCGTACCCACATGCGCACCGAGAGGTTTACCGAGCTGTCGGCCAAGGCCGAAACGACCACCACCGGAGCCGGCTCTGCGAGGATGCGCTCATCGGCCTTGATGAGGGCCAAAATTTCGGCACGAGCCACATCGACATCATCGCCATAAGCAATTGACACAGTGATATCTGCACGGCGCAACTCCGATACTGAGTAGTTGTCGATAATGGCGGTCGATATCGAGGAGTTGGGGATGTAGATTGTCTGCTTATCGATGGTCTCGATGCAGGTCGAGAAGAGCATAATCTCCTTAACCGTTCCCGACTGACCTTGTGCCGATATGAAGTCGCCCACACGGTAGGGTTTGAGCAGAAGAATCATCACTCCGCCGGCGAAGTTCTGCATCGTGCCGCTCAAGGCCATACCAATAGCCAGCGTTGCCGAAGCAAAGAGTGCGAGGATGGAGGTTATGTTGACACCGAGGGTCTGCACAACCGAGAGAATCAACATCAGCGACATGGCCACATTTGCCACATTGTGCAAGAACTTTCGCAGCGAGGCCTCGATGTTGCGGCGGATAAACAGACGCTCAAGCATCGCCAGTAGTTTACGGATAATCCAGCGGCCCACCCACCAAATCAGCAGTGCAAGCACAATCTTCAGACCCACCCACATCGCTTCGTTAGCCAGGTCGACAAGCAGTTGTCGGTAGTCGGTGTTGGTGATTTTGGTAACGGCCTCCATAAGGTGTGCCTTCTGCACACTGTCGGGGAGCATCAGCGGCTCAGCCGCCTCACTCTGAATAAGTAACGGAATCATTGTCGTATATGTTTAAGGTTTATAACATCACAAATGTAGTAATTTTTCTAAAAATAACCTTCGGGCAGGCTTTTGATTTCCCGACAGGGGGTCGGGCTCACAAAAAGAGCGCGTCAAATCGCCTAAAAAGCGCCAAAATCCGCAAAATTCGGAGCATCGATTTTTGAAAAGTGCGATTTTGGGGCGTAAAGTTGTTTATTTTACAAATAAACACTATTTTTGTATGCTATATATTTTGGACAAAAATCGAAACACAATAGTAACAAAACAATGCAAAACGAAGAAGTAAAAAATGAGGGTTTGGTTGGCCGCATTGTTCCTGTGAATATCGAGGAGCAGATGAAGTCGGCCTACATCGACTACTCGATGTCGGTTATCGTTTCGCGTGCATTGCCCGATGTGCGTGACGGACTCAAACCTGTGCACCGTCGTATTTTGTACGATATGAGTGCCGAACTTAATTTGTACTCCGACAAGCCGACTCGTAAATCGGCTCGTATTGTCGGTGATGTGCTCGGTAAGTTCCACCCCCACGGCGACTCGTCGGTCTACGATGCGATGGTACGTCTGGCTCAGGAGTGGAGCATGCGCTATCCTCTCGTGGAGGGTCAGGGTAACTTCGGTTCGATGGACGGCGACTCGCCTGCGGCTATGCGTTACACCGAGGCTCGAATGAAGAAGATTACCGATGAGGTTATGGCCGACATCGAGAAGGAGACCATCGACTGGACTCTGAACTTCGATGACACTATTCCCGAGCCTACGGTTTTGCCCACAAAGATTCCGTTGTTGCTGGTGAATGGTGCGAGCGGTATCGCGGTAGGTATGGCAACCAATATGGCTCCCCACAACCTGGGCGAGGTGGTTGATGCCTGCTGTGCTTATGTCGACAATCCCGAAATCGAGTGCGAGGATCTGCTCCACTACGTCAAGGGTCCCGACTTCCCG
>JAGBTZ010000040.1 GCA_017631055.1 Alistipes sp. | reverse complement strand
TGCAGCGTGATGAGGATTGATTCCCGCATCTTCATTTGCATTATACTCCATACCTCGTGCAGCCTCGTTGCCGATAAGGTTGGGATAGGTACGGCATAGACCCGTCGGGCGGATAGCCTCGTGGGCATTGACCATAATCTTATGCTTTGCAGCCTCTTTGACGGCATAGAGGTAGTGGTTGACCATCTGTTGCCCAAAGTGATACTCTCCCATAGGCACAATATCGCCGACATAACCACTCTTTACGGCCGTATATCCATAGTGGTTCATCATCTGATAAGCCTCCTTCATGTGGCGCTCATAGTTACGCACTGCCGAGGAAGTCTCGTGGTGCATCATCAGACGCACTCCTTTCGAGTGGGCATACTCATTCAGTGCCACAATATCGAAGTCAGGATATGGGGTCTTGAAATCGAAGACATACTCCTTCTTACAACCGTAATAATCCTCCCAGCCGATGTTCCAGCCCTCGACCAGCACCTGATCAAAGCCATGCTCGGCCGCAAAGTCGATATAGCGGCGCACATTCTCGTTGTTGGCTCCGTGATTGGGGACAGGTTTAACCTTCGTATAGTCGCTCTCGCCAAGTTTCACACCCTTGAAATCATCGGTGTAGTACCACTTGCTCTTGCCGAGCATCAACTCCCACCAAATTCCGATGTACTTCACCGGTTTAATCCACGAGGTATCCTCCAGAGCGCACGGCTCATTGAGATTGAGAGTGAGTTTGGATGCCAGGATTTTGCAAGCATCATCCGACACCTCAATCGTGCGCCACGGAGAGTGGCACGGAGCCTGCATCCAGCCCTTATAGCCGAGTGCATCGGGCGTCAGATGCGAGGTGAAGACGTTGGTCTTGGGATTGAGTTCCAGGTGCATACAGGCATAATCGACCAGCGCAGCCTCGTGGATGTTGATATAAAGGCCCTCATCTGTTTTGAGTTGCAGCGAGGTCTGTACACCCGTAGGCGAGAATATCTTCTTCGAGGAGTCGCCCACATTCTCGCCCGCAGCAACAATATGGTTGCGAATCTCGCTCATACGCGAGGCGGTGTACTCATACTCCTGAGTTTCGTAACAACCCGGAATCCAATAGGCCATGTGGTCGCCCGTCATCGCAAACTCGGTATACTCCTCCTTGATAACGAAATAGGTACGTCTTTTGGAGGTCTGCTGCGGGAACTCGTAACGGAAACCAAGTCCGTCGTTATAGAGCCTAAAGCGGATATTGAGCATAAACTTTCGCTCATCGCGATACAACTTAACCAACAGTTCGTTGTAGTGGTTACGAATATGGCTGCACTCGCCCCACACCGGTTGCCACGTCTCGTCAAAAGTAGCCGTTTCGCAACCCTTGAGCGAGAAGCCCTCACGCATCGAGTAGGTCGAGCGTTTCGGTGTGTGGTAGAACGTACCATAGTTCTCGTAGGCATTATCGACAAACTCAAATCCCAGCGCACTCGGCTTAACGACCTCCTGACCTTTATAGGTGAGGGTATAGGTAGGCTTTCCGCCCTTCTTGAGCGTAAAGGTCATCACAAGGTTTCCATCAGGAGAGGTGAGAGTCTGGGCCGACACCGCAAAAAACGACATCAGCATAACAATTGTCGCCAGCAGATTTTTCATATAATTTCGGGTTGTTGGATTATTCATTCTACAACAAAGATACTCTTTTTTATTAAAATTCCCAAATCTCAGCGACTTCAACAAAACACATCTCCCCATCAGCTATTACGGTTGGGCGAAAATATCGTCTACACCACATAATTTTCACATATTTTTATCCCGGCGAATTTAGGATGTTCCAATTATTTTTATTATATTTGTGCGTATTTTGTAAAAATGTGTAAATAAGATAAACGACAATATCAAATTAACTAACTTAAAAAACTTACAATCAGATGAAACGTATTTTTTCGCTGCTTATGGCAGCCGCTATGGTGACGACCATCTCTTGTTCGCGCCACATCCCGAGCAATGGAAACATCGCCATCATTCCTCAGCCCTCGAAGGTCGAGGTTTGCGAGGGTTCATTCAACCTTTCACCCGAAACTGCTGTTGTTCTCCACTTCGAGGACGAGCAGCTGCCTCTGGCTACCAACTTCCTCAATGGCGTAGCCGAGAAACTCTTCGGACAGACTCTCGCAGTGGTAAACGCAGAGGGTGCTGCCCAGGAGAATGTTATCAATGTTCACCAGAATCCTTCGCTGCCCGCTGAGGGTTATGTATTGGAGGTTACTCCCACCGCTATCAACGTAACTGCAGCAAATGCTCAGGGTGTATTCTACGCATTCCAGTCGCTGCACCAGATGGTAGCGCCCGAGGCTCTGACCGAGAAGCATGTAGGCTCGGTAGGCATTCAGGCTGCGAAGATTGAGGATGCTCCCCACTTCCCGCACCGAGGCGTTCTCTTCGATGTTTGCCGCCACTTCTTCACAGTTGACGAGGTTAAGACCGTTATCGATATGTTGGCTATGCACAAGATGAATGTCCTGCACTGGCACATCACCGAGGATCAGGGCTGGCGTATCGAGATTAAGAAGTACCCCAAGCTCACCGAGATTGGTAGCGTGCGTGCAGATACGCAGGTTGCAGGTACTCACCGCGTACACGGCGAGCAGTACGAGGGTAAGCCCTATGGTCCCTTCTTCTACACTCAGGACGAGATTCGCGATGTTGTGAAGTATGCTGCTGATCGCTTTATCACCGTTATCCCCGAGATCGATATGCCCGGCCACATGGTAGCTGCACTCTCATCGTATCCTCACCTTGGTTGCGTAGGCGAGGGTTACAAAGTTCGCGAGTTGTGGGGTATTTCGGAAGAGGTTATGTGCATCGGCAAGGAGAGCACCTTCGAGTTTGTGGAGGGCGTTTTGGCAGAGGTTCTCGAGCTCTTCCCCTCGGAGTATATCCACATCGGTGGCGACGAGTGTCCTCGTAAGGCTTGGAAGGAGTGTCCTGCATGCCAGGCTCGTATGAAGAAGGAGCGTCTGAAGACAGAGGCTCAACTCCAGACCTACTTCAACCACCGCGTTGAGGCATTCCTGCAGAAGCACGGCCGCAAGATGATTGGCTGGGATGAGATTTTGGAGGGTGGCGTATCGCCCACTACTACCATTATGTCGTGGCGTGGCACTAAGGGTGGCATCGCTGCTGCTAAGGCTGGCAACCAGGTGATTATGACCCCGACAACACACTGCTACCTCGACTATCCTCAGGGTGCTGACACCACTCAGGAGCCCGCATTCGGCGAGCGTCGTCCCGAGAAGCCTCACTACCTGCCTTTGACTAAGGTTTACAGCATCGATCCCTACGATCAGCTGACCGAGGAGGAGCAGAAGTTCATTATCGGTATGCAGGGTAACCTCTGGACCGAGCATGTGACTACTTTCGACCACGCGATGTATATGTTCCTGCCCCGTACTTCGGCAATTGCTGAGGCAAGCTGGAGCCACAACAATAAAGACTTCGAGCGTTATACTACAAACCTCAACAACCTCGTTAAGTTCTACGAGGCATACGGCTACAACTACGCCAAGTCTTACTGGAGAGAGGGTAAATAACAAACTCGACAAAGAGCCTCAAATGGTTGGGGCTCTTTCATTTATACACAAAATAAAATGGAAGGCAAATACTCATTACCTAAAGATGGTGGTCTGATTGCAGGCGCAGTGCCCAGCGACATTATCCACCGTTACGAAAAGATTCCCACCTCGATTTTCCGAAGTGAATATGAGGGTGTGAATTATGTTGCTGACAAGGTTGTCAAGAGCATCTGCGACTATGAGCAGAGCAACTGCATAGACGAATCTGGCACCATTGCCGAGCCCTTTGTGCTCGGACTCACTACCGGAAGTACTCCATTGGGACTCTATCGCGAGTTGGTAAATCGCCACAAGAAGGGCGAGGTTTCGTTCAAAAATGTTGCAGTTTTCAGCATTGACGAGTTCTACCCCATCGAGCCGTCAGACTGCCAGAGCCGCAACTATCGCATCCACTCCGAGTTCCTCAACCATGTGGATATCAAGCCCGAGAACGTTCACCTGCCCGACGGCACTATTCCGATGGACAAAGTCTCGGAGTATTGTGCTGCATACGATAAATCTATTCGCAAAATCGACCTGATGATTCTCGGCATTGGCGAGCAGGGACAGATAGGCTTCAACGAGCCCGGCTCGTATGCCAAGTCACGCACCCGCCTGGTGCAGCTGTCGTACAACTCTCGCAAAGTTCAGTCGGGAGCATTCAGCGGTCTGCACAACACTCCGACCATGGCTATCACCATCGGTCTGAACACCGTATCTCGTGCCAAGGAGATTATCCTGATGGCGTGGGGCGAGCATAAGGCAGATGTTGTTCAGCGTATGGTCGAGGGCGAGATTACCGACATGGTACCCGCATCTCATCTTCAGGCATTTGCCGGTGCAGAGGTGGTCATTGACGAGACTGCAGCTCAAAACCTCACTTGCGAGCAGACCCCGTGGCTGGTTGGCCCCTGCGAGTGGACCAAGAAGTTCATCCGCAAGGCTGTGGTATGGCTTTGTGGCGTGGTCGACAAACCTATCTTGAAACTTACCTACGACGACTATATCGAGAACTCGCTGGGCGATATGCTCGAGAAGACAGGTTGCACCTACGACAAGATTAACATCGATGTTTTCAACGACCTCCAGCACACCATCACCGGCTGGCCGGGAGGTAAGCCCAATGTCGATGATTCGACCCGTCCCGCACCGTCAAATCCCTACCCCAAGAGGGTTGTAATCTTCTCGCCGCACCCTGACGATGATGTAATCTCGATGGGAGGAACATTCCACCGCTTGGTGCAGCAGGGTCACGATGTACACGTTGCATACGAGACTTCGGGCAATGTGGCAGTTTATGATGACGTTGTACTCCAGAATATCGACACAGCCAAGGAGCTCGGTTTTGGCGATCGCTACGACGAGATTGCCCAGATTATCGCCAACAAGCGCAGTAACGAGCCCGAGCCTCGTACTCTGCTCGACCTGAAGGGCGCCATCCGCCGTGCCGAGGCTCGTGCAGCATGCCGTACACTTGGACTCAACGACCGCACCAATGCACACTTCCTCAACCTGCCGTTCTACGAGACGGGAGGCATCAAGAAGGGTGAGTTGACCGATGCCGACACCCAGATTATCGTCAAGCTGTTGCGCGAGATTAAGCCCCACCAGATCTACCTTGCGGGCGACCTTTCGGACCCGCACGGCACACACCGCGTCTGCGCTGAGGCCATTTTGGCAGCATTGGAGGTTGTCGAAGGCGACGAGTGGCTCAAGGAGTGCCACATCTGGCTCTATCGTGGAGCATGGCAGGAGTGGGATTTGGGCATGGTCGACATGGCGGTACCCATCTCGCCTACCGAGATGATTACCAAGCGCCACGCCATCTATCGCCACCTTTCGCAGAAGGATATCGTACCCTTTGCGGGCAACGATAAGCGTGAATTCTGGCAGCGTGCCGAGGATCGTACTCAGAACACCGCCCGCATGTACGACAAGCTGGGTATGGCTGAGTATCAAGCTATTGAGGTATTCGTAAAAATGAGATAAAAACAATAAACTATGAGACTAATTATCGAAGAGTGCGGTAAAGAGGTAGGTCGCTGGACTGCGAACTATATTGCCGCAAAAATCAATGCTCACAAGGGCGAGCGCCCCTTTGTGTTGGGTCTGCCCACAGGCTCGACTCCTCTTACCACCTATGCAGCACTTATCGAGTTGCACAAGGCGGGTAAGGTGTCGTTTGCAAATGTCATCACGTTCAATATGGACGAGTATGTAGGTCTTCCCGAGGAGCACCCCGAGAGCTACCACTCGTTTATGTGGAACAACTTATTCAGCCACGTTGATATCAAGCCCGAGAACGTAAACATTCTCAACGGCAACGCAGCCGATTTGGAGGCAGAGTGTGCTGATTACGAGCGCCGTATCGAGGCAGCCGGAGGTATCGACCTCTTTATGGGCGGTGTAGGCGAAGATGGTCACCTCGCATTCAACGAGCCCTTCTCGTCGCTCTCGTCACGCACCCGAGTTAAGACCCTTACACAGGATACGATTATCGTCAACTCGCGCTTCTTCGACAACGATGTAACCAAGGTGCCCAAGTTGGCATTGACGGTTGGTGTTGGCACCGTTCTCTCGGCTCGCGAGGTTATCGTGCTGGCTGTTGGCCACAAGAAGGCTCGCGCTCTGCACCACGCTATCGAGGAGTCGGTTAGCCACGCTTGGACTCTCTCGGCACTGCAGAACCACCCCAAGGGTATCATCGTTTGCGATGAGGCTGCATGCGCTGAGTTGAAGGTTGGCACTTATCGCTACTTCAAGGATATCGAGAAGGATAACCTCTAATTGCGATAGGGCTTTAGACAAGATTGAGAGGGGTGTGAATTTCGGATTCACACTCCTCTCAATTTTTGCCAATGGCCGATAAAAAACACCTTAATAGTCAATTATCAATTGTCAATTAAGCCAACGGCTAATGTCCAAATCCAGCCCGATAAGCAAAATTCAGACGGTTTATTTTAATTTATAAATTAAAATCTTTATCTTTGTGGATTAGAAAACGATATAAAATTTATCTGCTATGAAGATAGCTCTTGCTCAATTAAATTACACGACAGGCGACATTGACGGCAATGCCGCTAAAATTATCGTGGCAATAGATAAAGCCAAGGCCGAGGGTGCTGACCTCGTAGTGTTTGCCGAGCAGGCAATCAGCGGCAGCCCTGCATTTGACCTCCTGCGCAAGACCACCTTCCTCGAGTTGTGTGACGAGGCTCTGGAGTCCATTGCCAAGAGGTGCAAAGGCATCGCCGCCATCATAGGTCTACCCGTACTCACCAACGAGGGAACAATCAGCGCTGCTGCTGTGGTTTCGAACGGCAATATCGAGAAGTTAATCAGCAAGCACCACATCTCGGCTCGCCGTGAGATGGGCTTCCTCGTATCTGCCAAGGGTTATGAGTACATTGAGGTCGGCGGTCATCGCCTGGCGGTGGTTGTAGGCAACGACTTGAGCCACATCCACGACATGGAGCGCGAGGCCGATATGATTATCAGTGTCAATGCACGCCGTTATGGCAAGGATGTGTTGGCTTATCGCTACGACACCCTGCGCAAAATCGCATTTGTCGAGGGCAAGACCCTCATCTTTGTAAACAACGTGGGTGGCTCGGGAGAGTTGGTCTTTGACGGCACTTCGTGCGTTGTGAATGCCAAGGGAGAGATTGTCACCCTGCTCGAGAGTTTCGAGGAGGATATCAAGATATTCGACACCGAGAACGAGCCCTCACCTATCGAGGCTATGCCCTACTCGACCTGCAACGACCATACACGCATGCTCTATCGTGCAGCCTGCCTCGGATTGAAGGACTACTTCGCCAAGAGTGGCTACACCAAGGCGAGCATCGGTCTGTCGGGCGGTATCGACTCGGCAATCGTGGCCTGTATCGCTGCCGACACGCTCGGCAAGGAGAATGTGCGAGCACTTCTGATGCCCTCGCCCTTCACCGCAGAGCGCTCGGTCGAGGATGCCAAGGAGTTGGCCGAAAATCTCGGCATACAGTACAGCGTGTTGCCCATCAAGGAGGCCTACAAGTCGGTAATGGATACACTGAAGCCCATCACCGGAGGTACGGACTTCGATGCTACGGAGGAGAATATGCAGTCGCGTATCCGCACGATGATGTTGATGGCTCTGCAGAACAAGAGCGGATATATTATGCTCAACTCTTCGAACAAGAGCGAGAATGCGCTCGGTTTCTGTACGCTCTATGGCGACACTGCGGGTGCGTTCAGCGTTACGGGCGACCTCTACAAGACCGAGATGTATCAGTTGGCTCGCTACATCAATCGCGAGTTCGGGGATGTTATTCCCGAGAGCATCCTCACCAAGGAGCCCTCTTCGGAGTTGCGCCCCAACCACAAGGATAGCGACATTCTGCCCCCGTATGAGGTGGTGGATGCAATCCTGATTCGTATGATTGAGGAGGGTCAGCACCGCGAGGAGATTATCAATGCCGGCTTCGATTCGGAGGTGGTCGAGAAGATTCACTCGATGATTATGCGCAACGAGAAGAAGCGTTACCAGTTCCCGCCCGTATTGCGATTGTCGTCTTGCGCCTTCAAGCACGAACGACTGATGCCACTGATTAACAAGTATAGTTTCTAACACCAACGTATCGCCCAATGGCAAATCCGGAGCATATCGAGCACCGAGGTCGCATCGAGAGCATCGAAGGGGGTCTTGTTCGTGTGAGAATTGTCGCCAATAGCGCTTGCGGAACGTGTGCAGCACGTCAGGCGTGCGGCATGAGCGAATCTACGGAGAAGATTATCGATGTCAAGGTCGACTCTGAAGAGATGTTCATGGTTGGCGAAGAGGTGATGGTTGCCGTACACCGCAAGGTGGGCTTATGGGCAGTGGCGGTGGCATACGTTGCACCTCTCATTGTACTTGTGGCGGTTTTGGCGGTGGCTTCGGCTGTGGGGCTTAACGAGAATATCGCAGCACTCGGCTCGCTAGGTGGCGTAGCTGTATACTATCTTCTGCTGTGGGCTTTTGGTGGTCGCTTGACTCAAAAGGTAAGTTTTACAATTTCAAAAATATAAAGTAATGACAATTTTACTATTTACTGTATTGACGCTTTGTGCTTTGGGCATCTTGGCTGCGGTGGTACTCTACTTCGTGGCCCAGAAGTTCAAGGTCGAAGAAGACCCTCGTATCGATGAGGTCGAGAAGATGCTTCCGTGTGCAAACTGCGGAGGTTGCGGTTTTGCCGGCTGTCGCAATATGGCCGAGGCTTTGGTCAAGCGCGACGATATTTCGGAGCTCTACTGCCCCGCAGCGGGTGCAGAGGTGATGAAGTGCATTGCCGACTTTTTGGGTAAGGCTGCTCCCGTAAAGGAGCCTCGCGTGGCAACGGTACGCTGTGGCGGAACATGCGAGAAGCGCCCCCGCACCAATGCATTCGATGGCGCTAAGTCGTGTGCTGTGGCTTCGTCACTCTACGCGGGTGAGACGGGCTGTGCTTACGGTTGCCTCGGTTATGGCGACTGCGTGACGGCTTGTAAGTTCGATGCCATCCACATCAACCCCGCAACAGGCTTGGCTGAGGTCGATGCCGAGAAGTGTACCTCGTGTGGTGCCTGCGTGACGGCTTGCCCGAAGGGCATTATCGAACTTCGCAAGAAGTGGCCCAAGCAGCGTGCAATCTTCGTGTCGTGCGTATCGAAAGATAAGGGCGCAGTGGTTATGAAGGCTTGCAAGGCGGGTTGTATCGGCTGTGGCAAGTGTGCCAAGGTGTGCGAGTTTGGCGCTATCACGGTGGAGAATAATGTGGCATATATCGATTCGGACAAGTGCCGTCTGTGCCGCAAGTGCGTGAATGAGTGCCCGACAGGCTCGATTACGATGATTGGCCTGGCTCCACTGCCGAAGGAGCCGAAGGTTGCTCCCGCTCCGAAGACAGAGGCTCCGAAGGCTGAGCCAAAGGCAGAGGTTGCACCTGCAACAGAAAAGCTTGAAAAGTAAAAATAGATTGATAAAGAACACCTTTAATTGTCAATTATCAATTTTCAATTATCAATTAAAATGATGAAGACATTTCCAATAGGCGGAATTCACCCGTCAGATAACAAAAAATGGAGTAAGGGGAGCGCTATCGAGGTTATGGCACTGCCCGATGTCGTGACTATCCCCCTCGGACAACATATCGGCGCACCGGCCGTAGCGAAGGTTGCCAAGGGCGACAAGGTGCTGACCGGCCAACTCATTGGCGAGGCGGCAAGTTTTATGTCGGCAAATATCCACTCGCCCATCTCGGGAACGGTTACTGCTGTCGATATGCAGCCCAATGGCCAGGGTCTGCGCCAGATGATGATCACCATCAAGCGCGAGGGCGATGAGTGGGTCGAGAGCATCGACCGTAGCGAGGAGCTCGTTAAGGAGTGCACACTCGAGCCGCAGGAGATTATCGAGCGCATCAAGGCGGCCGGTATCGTAGGTATGGGAGGTGCTACGTTCCCCACACATGTCAAGTTGTCGGTACCCCCGGGCAAGAAGGCCGAGGTGCTTATCATCAATGGCGTGGAGTGCGAGCCCTACCTTACATCGGACTACCGCACAATGCTCGAGTATGGCGAGCGTATGGTTGTCGGTGTCAAGATTCTCAAGCGTGCGCTTGGGGTCGAGAAGGCTTATATCGGAGTTGAGAACAATAAGCCCGATGCAATCAAGCACCTGAAGGCACTTGTTGCCGGCGAGCAGGGCATCGAGGTTGTAGCGCTCAAGACTCAATATCCGCAGGGTGGCGAGAAGCAACTTATCGCAGCGGTTACGGGTCGTGAGGTTCCGCCCCCACCGGGATTGCCGATTGATGTAGGCGCAGTGGTTTGCAACGCTTCGACTACGGTAGCAGTCTATGATGCAGTGCAGAAGAATAAGCCGCTTATCGAGCGTGTCGTAACGGTTACGGGTAAGCAGGTGGCTTCGCCAAAGAATCTGTTGACTCGTATGGGTACGCCTATCACTTCGCTCGTCGAGATGGCCGGAGGTCTGCCAGAGGGCGACGTTAAGGTACTCAACGGAGGTCCGATGATGGGTCGTGCGATGGTTAATCTCGCTTCGCCCGTAACGAAGGGTTGCTCGGGAATTACCATCCTGAGCGGAGCGGAGGCTTCGCGCTCGGCAGCATCGGCTTGCATCAAGTGTGCGAAGTGTGTTTCGGCTTGCCCGATGGCATTGGAGCCCTACTACCTCTCGAAGCTCTCGCGCAAGGGGGCATGGGATGTGGTCGAGGCTCACAACATCACCGACTGTATCGAGTGTGGCTCGTGCCAATACACCTGCCCGGCATCGTTGCCGCTGTTGGATTATATCCGCCTGGGTAAACAGACAGTGATGGGTCGCATCCGTGCTCGTGCTGCAGCGAAGAAATAACGACCAACACACCAAAAGCGAATACAAAAAAGTTAAAAAATATGGCTAATAAATTCTTTGTTTCCCCGTCACCGCACATTCACGGCGAGCAGACGACACAGAAGATTATGGCGGATGTGATTATCGCACTGCTACCGGCTCTCTGCGTCTCGATTGCCGTTTACGGATGGGGAGTTTTGCTGCTGACGGCTATCTCGGTGGCAAGCTGTGTACTCTTCGAGTATCTGATTCAGAAGTTTTTGATTAAGGGCCCGCTCACGGTCTGCAACCTCTCGGCTGCGCTTACCGGTCTGCTCTTGGCATTCAACCTTCCGCTCGGTCTGCCTTGGTGGATTGTGGTTATCGGTGCGTTTATTGCGATTGCAGTGGGCAAGATGACCTTTGGTGGTCTGGGCAAGAACCCCTTCAACCCCGCATTGGTGGGTCGTGTATTCCTGCTTATTGCCTATCCGGCACAGATGACTTCGTTCCCCGCTCCCAAGTTCGAGGGTTTTGTCGATTCGTTCTCGGGTGCTACGGCTCTCTCGGCTGCAAAGGGAGGTCTGGTTGACTTCGGCTCGCTCGATATGTTCGGAATGTTCAACGGAGCTATGGCAGGCTCAGTGGGCGAGATTGCAACTCTCGCTCTGTTGCTCGGCTTTGGCTATCTGCTCTGGCGCAAGGTTATCACTTGGCATATCCCCGTAGCAGTGCTGGGCACTATGACTGTGTTTGCAGCGGTCTACGGTGCATTCTCATTCGATACGCCTCACTTGGCGCTCAACTTCTCGGCATTCCACCTGTTGGCAGGTGGTGCGGTGCTCGGTGCAGTCTATATGGCTACCGATTACGCTACCTCGCCTATGACTACGCGCGGAATGGTTATTTATGGTATCGGCATCGGTGCAATTACGATGTGCATCCGTCTGTGGGGCTCATATCCCGAGGGTATGTCGTTCGCAATCCTGGTGATGAATGCCGTTGTGCCCCTGATTAACAAGTATGTCAAACCCAAGCGTTTCGGCTTGAAAAAGTAGAGGAGGGCGAAGAGATGAAAAGTACACTTTTTAATATGGTTGCAGTCCTCTTCTGCATTACTCTTATCTCGTCAGCGGGCGTAGGTCTGGTAAACATGATTACCGTTGAGCCTATCGCCGAGGCGAAGCAGAAGGCTGTGAATGATGCGGTGTTGGCAGTGCTGCCCGCATTCGACAATAAGGAGATTACCGAGTATGTAATTAACGATATGCCCATTAAGGTCTACACCGCTACTGCAGAGGCGAAGACTGTAGGTTATGCCGTTGAGACGATGACCAAGAAGGGTTTTAATGGCGTTGTGAAACTCATGGTCGGCTTCGCTCCCACGGGCGAGGTGCTGAACGTGAACGTAATCCAGCAGGCAGAGACCCCGGGCCTTGGAACAAAGATGTGCGATGAGGGCAACCCCCTTATCCAGAGCATCAAGGGTCAGGACCTCAAGCAGAAGAAGTTGGTGGATGGCATGTTGGCCGTTACCAAGGATGGCGGTGATGTCGATGCGCTCACTGCTGCGACAATCTCGTCACGAGCATACGTTGATGCAGTAAACAGAGCCTATATGGCTTATATGGCTGTGGTAACCGGCACGGAGCCTGTGGATGTTGCAACAGGCGCTTCAAAGGTTAAACCCACGCAGAAAGGAGGTAACAATGAATAAGCTTTCGATTATCCTCAAGGGTATTATCAAGGAGAACCCGACCTTTGTTTTGGTGTTGGGTATGTGTCCCACACTCGGAACTACCACTTCGGCTATGAATGGTATGGGTATGGGCGTGGCAACAATGGCGGTGCTGATTATGTCGAACTTCGTGATTTCGCTTATCAAGAATCTGATTCCCGACAAGGTGCGCATTCCCGCATTTATCGTGGTCATCGCATCGTTCGTTACCATTATCCAGATGTTGATGGAGGCATACGTTCCTTCGCTCTACGCGAGCCTCGGAGTCTTCATTCCGCTGATTGTGGTGAACTGTATCATCCTGGGTCGTGCCGAGGCATTCGCTTCGAAGAACTCGCCCCTTGATTCGATTTTGGATGGAGTTGGTATCGGTTTGGGCTTTACGCTCTCGCTGACCGTTATCGGAGCTGTGCGTGAGTTGCTCGGCTCGGGCTCGATATTCGGATTTTCGTTCGGCATTGCCGACTATATGCCTTTAGTATTTGTCCTTGCACCCGGAGCATTCCTCGTGCTGGGCTACCTGATGGCTTTGTTTAACAAATTTGCGAAGAAGTAGTTATGGAGATCTCATATTTTGCAATTATCATCGGAGCTATTTTGGTCAATAACGTAGTATTGGCTCAGTTCCTCGGAATCTGCCCCTTCCTCGGTGTTTCGTCAAAGGTCGAGACCTCGCTGGGTATGGGTGCAGCAGTTACGTTCGTAATGTCGCTTACGGCAGTGGTTGCGTGGTGTATCCAGACCTACGTTCTTGTGCCACTCGGTATCGAGTATATGCAGACCATCGTCTTCATCCTGGTTATTGCCGCTCTGGTGCAGATGGTCGAGATTATCCTCAAGAAGATTTCGCCCTCGCTCTATCAGGCGCTCGGCATCTTCCTGCCACTGATTACCACCAACTGCGCAGTGCTGGGTATCGCAATTCTGATGATTCAGAAGGAGTTCTCGCTCTTGCAGAGCGTTGTCTTCTCGGCAGCAACCGCAATCGGATTTGCCTTGGCACTGGTACTATTTGCCGGCATCCGCGAGCGTTTGGAGTTTGAGGATGTTCCCGAGGCGATGAAGGGTACCCCTATCGCATTGGTTACAGCAGCACTGCTGGCTATGGCATTCCTCGGTTTCTCGGGTCTGGTATAGTACCAATTGACAATTGATAATTGATAGTGACTCAAAATAGTTAAACACGCGCCACAGGCATCGCAATTCTCAATTTTCAGTTTTCAGTTATAAATTAACAGCAAGGGCTGTCCATCAGATTTGATTGGACAGCCCTTGCTGTTTGGTGTGTAATTTGCAATAGCGGAGATAAATTTTGTTTGTATGCTGATTATTCTTACACTCTTAACACTTTTGTTTATGTCAACAACCACAACCAAAGCCGAGTCGCGCAAATTTACGCTTGCACCCCTACCCTATCCCTACAACGCCCTCGAGCCCGAAATCTCGGAGGAGACACTGCGTTATCATCACGACAAGCACCATGCAGGCTATGTTGCAAAACTCAATTCGCTCATCGCCGGCACACCCTACGAGATGATGTCGCTCGAGGAGATTGTCACCAAGAGCGATGGCGCAATCTTCAACAACGCTGCACAGGTCTGGAACCACAACTTCTACTTCGCCACACTCTCGCCCAAGCCCAACCTCAAACCCGAGGGTGCGCTACTCGAGGCCATTGTCAGCGAGTATGGCTCGGTCGAAAATCTCAAACGCGAGATGAACGAGGCTGCCGTAAACCTCTTCGGCTCGGGCTGGGTCTGGTTAGTCGAGAACAAGGATGGCAAACTCTCGATTATGAGCGGCAAGAATGCCGACACTCCCCTGCGCTACGGTATGCACCCACTGCTCACGATTGACGTTTGGGAGCACGCCTACTACATCGACTACCGCAATGCTCGAGCCGATGCAGTTAAGGCGATATGGAACAAAATCGACTGGCGCAAGGTCGAGGAGCGCTACCGCATACCTCACAAGTAGGGCTAAAACTTCACAGTCACGTTTGCCAAGGCGTGTATCGGTGCCTGCGGAAAGTAGTAGGCCTCATCATAGCGCACTCCATCCCACATATAGGAGTAGCCGTAGCCATTGCTGCAATAGAGCGCATTGAAGAGGTTGTAGATACTCAATCCGAAGCGCACAGAACGCTCATCGCGCAACGAAAGATTGTAGCCCAAATCGAGGTTTGTGACACAATATCCATCCAGCGACAGTACCTCCGTTTCATTATTGGTGAGGTACTGTCGGCTTACATAGCGGGTACGCAACTGAGCCTCAAAGCCCTTTACATGGAAATCAAAAGCGAGTGATGCAATCCAGTCGGGCGAGTAGGCGATGGTCTTCGTGCCGAGGTTTTTACCATAGGTCGGGCTGTCGGCCAACAAATCGACATAATTACGAATCTTGTTGCGACTCCAAGTCACATCACCCTTCGCCGTAAGCCACTTGGCAATCTGCCACTCAGCCGCAATCTCCACTCCGCAACGATAACTATCGGGAACATTCACATTGAGCGCATCCGAGCTATCATTAACCATACCCGTAGGAATCAACTGGTTACGATACTGCATATAGTAGAGATTAACACCCAGCGACAACTTCTGCGCAGAGTAGCGATAGCCCACCTCATAGTCAAAAAGGCGTTCGGGATGTGGCTCGCTCTTATCCTGCGAGAACATATAGCGGTCGGTGAAGTCGGCACGGGTCGGCTCCTTGTTGGCAATTGCAAACGAAGCAAAGAGGTTGTGTCGGCGAGCAAAGGTGTAGTTTATGCCGATATGAGGATTTAGGAAGTGGTAGAGTTTGTCGATTGCAATTGGCTGCATCTGCATCGTATTCCAATCGAAGTTATCGTTACATCCCCACGCACGGTAACTCACAATACGATATTGCAAGTTGGCCGAGAGGCTGAGGCCTGCGACCGGTCGCCACACACCACTTGCAAAGAGGTTGGCATCCTGCTTGCGCACATCGTTATCGTACCATCTGCCTCCGATTTCGTTGCTCTTCATTCCATCTACCCACTCGATATCGCCCCAATGCGGACACGAGTAGTGACTCCACGAGCCACCGAACGAGAGAGCGCCCTGCTCGCCGGTATAGTGTGCCGAGGCATTGGCTCCAAAGGTGTGATTACGCATAATTTTACGACGAATCATATCGGCCTCAATACTCTGGTCTGTGATGCCAAGATTACCATACTCGAACAGAGTACGGGCATCCTTATACTGCTTATAGTAGCCGTAACCGTAGGTGTAATATCCCGTCACGTTCATCTGCCAATGCTTGTTAAAGCGATGGTTGACGATCAGCTGATTATTGATTTGCAGATAGTTATCGGTCTGATCATCGTAATAGTCGACATGAGTACCATCGGCAAGCGTATAGGGGCCATGCGAAGTCTCGTACTGACCCTCGGTGTGGTAGCGGCGACCATAAAGGCGCATCTCCTCCTTCGTCACGCCCGTATATGTCAGGTAGGTCTTAGCCACACCTCCGAACGAGAGCAATCTCACCGATGTTCGGCTACCATAGTAACCACCCTGCAACATATATGATTTCAGATCGGTAGCACCACGCTCGACATAGCCATCCGAGCCGATATGTGTCAAGCGTGCATCCACAGTCCAATGACCACCCATCAAACCCGAGCCAATATGCAGAGCCTGCTTATTGGTGTTATATGAGCCATACGAAAGCGATGCCGAGCCACCAAATGAGGTTTCGGGCGTAGCCGTAGTCATACTTATCGCACCACCAAAGGCTCCCGTTCCGTTGGTCAGCAGACCCGCTCCGCGCTGCACCTGTACATCCCCAACAGCCGAAATCAAATCGGGCGTGTCGTACCAATAGGTCGAATGTGAATCGGGATTATTGAGCGGCATACCATTGACCGTAACATTCAGGCGCGTAGCATCCGTACCTCTCAGCCTAATGGAGGTGCCACCAATGCCGATACCGGTCTCGTTCGTGGCAATCATCGAGGGCGTAAGCGCCAGCAACGATGGGATATCAAGGCCATAATTGTTGCGCTCAATCTCCTGAGCCGAGAGGTTGGTGTGAGCAACCGGTGAGGAGCTATCAGCTCGCAGAGCCACCACCTCAATAGGACCGATGTGGTCGTGCATTGCCACAGAGTCGGCCTTTGAGGTCGATTGCGATGATTGAGTGTGTTGATTTGATTGGTTTTGGTCTGCGACACGAGCAGCCGCATGTGTGCCGAGCGAGAGTCCCGCCACGGCGAGAGTCAGAAAAATCCTTTTCATAACTTTCTAAAATTTAATTAGTTAAAAATATGAAAAGGGGTATGTTTCGATTATGCTACTTCCCGGTCTCGGCATTATCCGTATCCGGTACAATGGGTATAATCTCAGCCTGCACAGTGCAAGCACCCCCGTAAATCGCAACAAAGATATAAAAAATTAGTGACACCCAAAAACTCTACTCCAAAATCTGCGACTCACAACCATAGACTACGCAGCACGCCGCCACAAAAAAAACTGCCCGCTTCTTTCGAAGCGGGCAGCGTCAAGATATATCGTCTTGCGACTTATTACATCTTCTTACCAACGTTGGTCTTCACATTCGAAACCTTTGCGCCGGTGTTCTTAGCAGCCTTCTGTACGGGCTTTGCCTTAGGAGCCTTCTTCTCAGCTACTACGGTTGCATCCTCTACAGCGTCAGTTGTCTTCTTGCTGCGCGAACGACGAGTCTTAGGCTTAGCCTCTGCCGGAGCAGCTGCAGGAGTTACACCAAAGGTGTATGCCTCATTGAAGTCTACGAACTCGATGATACACATATCTGCACCGTCACCCAAACGGAAACCGGTCTTCAAGATACGAGTGTAACCGCCCGGACGAGTTGCGATCTTAGGAGCAATCGTGCGGAACAATTCGGTAACAGCCTCCTTCTGCTTCAGATACGAGAAAACCACACGGCGTGAGTGGGTAGTATCCTCCTTCGAACGAGTTACCAGCGGCTCAACGAACTGCTTAACTGCTTTTGCCTTTGCTACCGTCGTCTCGATACGCTTGTGCAGAATAAGCGAAGATGCCATATTCGACAACATAGCCTTGCGGTGTCCCGCCTGACGGCCAAGGTGATTGAAATTCTTATTGTGTCTCATAATTATTCTTTATCAAGTTTGTACATAGATACGTCCATTCCGAACTTAAGGTTGAGCGACGAGAGCAACTCATCAAGTTCTGTGAGCGACTTCTTACCGAAGTTGCGGAACTTGAGCAGATCGTTGCGATTGAGGCGAACCAAATCTCCAACAGTATCAACGTCAGCAGCCTTCAAGCAGTTGAGAGCACGAACGCTCAAATCCTGATCCGAAAGCTTGGTCTTCAACAGTTGGCGCATGTGGAGTACATCCTCATCGAACTCCTCGGCTCCGCTGTTATCCTCCATATTGAGGGTAATCTTCTCGTCCGAGAAGAGCATGAAGTGCTGGATAAGAATCTTAGCAGCCTCCTTCAACGCATCCTTCGGATGAATCGAGCCGTCAGTAGTAATCTCAAGATTCAACTTCTCGTAGTCGGTCTTCTGCTCAACACGATAGTTCTCGATGGCATACTTCACGTTCTTAATCGGAGTGTGAATCGAGTCGATGGGCAACGTACCAAACTCGCAGTCTGCAGGAGTATTCTCCTCTGCGGGTACATAACCACGACCCTTACCGATTGTGATTGTCAACTGCATCTTCGTACCCGGAGCCAAGTGACAAATAACCAAATCGGGATTCAAAACCTTGAAGAACGAAAGGAAATTCGAGATGTATCCTGCCGTAAGTTCAGTAACACCGGCAACATTGATGGAAACCTTCTCGGCATCCTGATTATCTACGGTGCGGATGAAGCGAATCTGCTTCAACTTGAGAACGATGTCAATCATTCCCTCCATTACACCGGGAATAGCGGCAAACTCGTGGTCAACACCGGCTACCTTCACTGTCGTAATTGCATATCCCTCCAACGAAGAGAGCAATATACGGCGCAAAGCGTTACCGATTGTCATACCGAAACCGGGCTCCAACGGACGGAACTCAAACTTTCCGAACGACGAAGTCGATTCAAGCATGATGACCTTTTCAGGTCTTTGGAATGCTAATATTGCCATAATTTAATCTTGTGTTATTGATTACTACTTGGAGTACAACTCGACAATGAATTGCTCCTTGATGTTCTCAGGAATCTCCTCGCGCTCGGGACGCTGCAAGAACTTACCGCTCATCGAAGCACCATCCCACTCGAGCCACGAGTAGCGGCTCTTAGATGCACCTGCCAACGAATCTACGATAACCTCCAGCGACTTCGACTTCTCGCGAACCGATACCACGTCACCAACCTTGAGCGAATATGACGGAATGTTTACAATCTCGCCATTTACGCAGATGTGACGGTGAGAAACCAACTGACGTGCTGCTGCACGAGTAGGAGCAATACCCAAACGGTAAACAACGTTGTCGAGACGGCACTCAAGCAGCTTGAGCAGGTTCTCACCTGTGATACCGCCCATACGAGCAGCCTGCTCATAAGTACGCGAGAACTGCTTCTCGAGCAATCCGTAGGTGTACTTTGCCTTCTGCTTCTCCGACAACTGCAAACCGTACTCCGAAGTCTTTTTACGCTTACGCGCAAGACCGTGTTGTCCGGGAGGATAGTTTCTCTTGTCGAGACTCTTATCCGCACCGTAAATAGCCTCGCCAAACTTTCTGGCGATTTTTGTTTTAGGTCCTATATATCTTCCCATTGTTTTTACTTTTTAATTGTTGTTGTCAAAATTAAGTTCTTGTCCTGACCTCTTCGTAATCGCAAAAATTATACACGACGACGGTTGGGGGCACGACAACCATTGTGCGGCAGCGGAGTAACATCGATAATCTCCATTACCTCGATACCTGCACCGTGAATGGTACGAACGGCCGACTCACGACCCTGACCAGGACCCTTCACATATACCTTAACTTTGCGCAAGCCCATATCATAGGCAACCTTTGCACAATCTGCAGCTGCGGTCTGTGCTGCATAGGGAGTATTCTTCTTCGAACCACGGAATCCCATCTTACCTGCCGATGACCAGCTGATAACCTCACCAACCTCGTTGGTGATCGAGATGATAACGTTGTTAAATGTCGAGTGTACGAAAGCCATACCCACGGCACCAACCTTAACAACCTTCTTCTTAACTGTTCCTGTTTTCTTTGCCATAACTCTCTAATTATTACTTCGTTGCCTTTTTCTTGTTAGCGACTGTCTTCTTGCGACCCTTACGAGTACGCGCGTTGTTCTTGGTCGACTGACCACGAACCGGAAGACCCAAACGGTGACGGATACCACGGTAGCAACCGATATCCATCAGGCGCTTGATATTGAGTTGAACTACCGAACGGCACTCTCCCTCGACCTTCAGACCCATCTCTGCAATGGCCGAACGGA
>JAGBTZ010000039.1 GCA_017631055.1 Alistipes sp. | reverse complement strand
AGCATCGTTCTTCGGTGCATTCGAGATTACTCTGCCCAGCGCATTGGTCAACAAGAGCGACCAGAATGCCGACAAGGGAGGCGTTGCCGGTATCTTCTTTATGGCACTTACGCTGGTGTTGGTGTCGTTCTCTTGCACAGGTCCCATTGTCGGCTCGGTGCTGATTCAGTCAACCTCGGGCGAGTTCTGGCAGCCGATTGTGACAATGCTGGCATTCTCGTTGGCATTTGCACTGCCTTTCACGCTCTTTGCGCTCTTCCCATCGTTGCTCAAAAATCTGCCCAAGAGTGGCGGTTGGCTCAACTCGGTGAAGGTGGTGCTTGGTTTTGTGGAGGTGGCTCTCGGATTTAAGTTCCTCAGCGTTGCCGACCAGACCTACCATTGGGGTCTGCTCGATAGGGAAATCTATCTTGCAATCTGGATTGTATGCTTCTCGCTGCTGGGCTTGTACCTGCTTGGTAAGTTGCGCTTTGCACACGATAGCGAGGTGAAGAGTCTCTCGGTTACACGCCTGGGTCTGGCCATTGCGGTCTTTACCTTTGTGGTCTATATGATTCCGGGAATGTGGGGCGCTCCGCTCAGTGGATTGTCGGGCTATCTGCCACCCATTCATACTCAGGATTTTGTGATGTCGCAGGGTGCTGTGTCGGCACCTACGGCAACCACTCATAACGTCAAGTACGGCGAGCATCTCCACCTGCCACACGGCTTGCAGGGCTACTTCGATTTGGAGGAGGCTGAGGAGGCTGCTAAGCGTGAGGGTAAGCCTCTGTTTGTCGACATCACCGGTCACGGTTGCGTGAATTGCCGCGAGATGGAGGCAAGAGTCTGGAGCGACGAGCGAGTGCTCGATATCCTGCGTGAGAAGTATGTTGTGGTGGCCCTCTACACCGATGACAAGATGTCCGTACCCGAGTCGGAGTGGATTACCACCGAGTCGGGCGACACGTTCAAAACCTTGGGTCGCATCAACTCCTACATCGCTCGTGACCGCTTTGGCGTGAATGCACAGCCCAACTATGTGCTTATCACTGCCGATGGCGAGCAGTTGGCTCCCACACGAGGCTACGACTTGAGTGTCGAGGGCTTTGTGGAGTTCTTGGAGGGTGGCGTTGCCGAGTTCGAGAAGCGCAAATAATCTGTAAGTTGAGCAGTGATGAAAATCTGCATTGTAGGTCCTGCGCATCCCTATCGTGGTGGTCTTGCCTCGATAATGGAGACTATGGCTCGTGTCTATCAAGCCGAGGGACACGAGGTGCAGATTTACACCTTCACTGTGCAGTACCCCTCTCTGCTTTTTCCTGGCAAAACTCAATATGTGACAACTCCGCCACCCGCCGATTTGCGTATCGAGCGAGTGCTGAATAATGTCAATCCGCTGAGTTGGATATCCCTCGGTTTGCGCCTGAAGCGTGAGGCTCCGGATGTGGTACTGATGAAGTATTGGACTCCGTTTATGGCTCCGGCCTTTGGTACGGTGGCTCGCATCGCCCGTTCGAATGGCCATACCAAAGTTCTCTGCCAGATTGATAATGTCGAGCCACACGAACATCACCTTATCGACCGCCCATGCAATCGCTACTATCTTGGCGCAGTGGATGGCTTCGTCTATATGTCCGAGCAGGTGCACCGCGAGTTAAGGGAGTACACCTCCGCTCCGGCACTCTTCTCACCCCACCCGATGTTCGAGAACTTCGGCGAGAGAGTTGCTCGCACCGAGGCGTGCCAACGGCTCAATCTCGACCCAGCGAAGCACTATCTGCTCTTCTTTGGACTGATTCGCGACTATAAGGGTTTGGATTTGCTGTTAGAGGCCTTTGCGAAGGTCGAAAATCCCGATTTGCGCCTGCTTGTGGCGGGTGAGTTCTACAACGATAAGGAGCAGTATCGCCCGATGCTCGATCGCCTGGGTGAGAGGGTAGTGCTTCACGATGGTTTCGTGAAGGATGAGGATGTGAAATACTACTTCTCGGTCGCAGATGCGCTTGTTTTGCCCTACCGCACCGCTACGCAGAGTGGTGTTACGCAGATAGCCTACAACTTCTCGGTGCCGATGGTTGTGACTCGTGTGGGAGGTCTGCCCGAGATTGTCCCTGACGGCAAGGTGGGCTTGGTCTGCGAGCCTACGGTTGATAGCATTGCCGAGAGCCTCGAGCAACTCTATAATGGTAACCTGTTGGAATGCTTTGCCGAGAATTTTCCAGCCGAGCGCAAGCGTTTCTCGTGGGAGGAGATGTGTGCCCGATTGTTGGAGGTTTATAACAGTCTTTAACCCTCCCCCGGCACCTATTCTATATTACAACGCTGCTGAAGTAGTGCAATGAGTCTGTCGCGCTCGTGGCACGAAACGTAGTAGGTATCCTCGTATATGGTCCTGATTTCGACAAAGTTCCCCCACTCGGTGGCGTAGATGCCTACCATTCGAAAACGTCTAAAGTCGATAAACTTTCCGAAGTAACCGAAGAATCCTACACTGCCGAATATGGGTAGTTTCCACCTCATATCCTTGCGGCTGACGGCTCGAACGGATGAGATTTCCGAGAGCTTTATCTCGGTGATGTCGAGCAGGCAACGGATCTGGAGAGTCTGCTCGGTGACAACAATTTTGCGTGGTACCGACATCAGCATCAGTGCCACCAGCGCTATGATAAACGAGCCAAACCAAGCCGAAACATAGCCGCCCTCATAGAGCTGCATCAACACCGCTGCCAGCAAGACTATGACAATGATGTAGACGGCTGTCCAGTAGAGCGTATAGCGCCCATTCTTATAGTTGAAACTCTCCATCTCTCTCTGCTAAAAATGCTTCAGCTATCGCGAAATCCTCCACAGTGGTAATCTTGATATTCGAACGCTCGCCCTCGCAAAGGGTGACTTTGACCCCCGAGTGCTCGACTACCGAGGCATCGTCAGTGAATGAGGCGTTGTACTCGGTGCGGTATGCGTGGCGCAAAATCTCGGCATTGAATACCTGTGGAGTCTGGATAATGCGCAGGGTCGAACGGTCGATGGGGCGCGAGCCCTCATCGGTAACCACACGGAACGAATCAACGGGTGCAATGGCGGGTATGCCCGAGCCACACTCGATGGCGCTCTGCACAGCGCGAATGATGAGTTTTTTCGATACCAATGCCCTCACTCCGTCATGTACGGCTATCACTCCTCGATCCTCGCCCAGGGCTTCGATGCCGGCCTTTACGGAGTGAAATCTCTCGCTGCCACCGGCTACGCAACGATGGGTCGCAACCTCGAAGCGAGCCGTCAGATTCTTCCAAAATGCGATGTACTCCTCGGGCAGTACCACCACAATCTCAGCAGCCGGCAGAGCCTCCGCAAAGGTGTTGATGGTGTGTGCCAGGATGGGCTCTCCACCGATAATCCTGAACTGCTTGGGCACGGGCCCTCCGATGCGTGTGCCACTGCCACCGGCAACGATTACGACTCCTATGTTTATCTTCTCCATATCAATTTTTTACCAAAACCGAGTGTGTTGTCGGTAAGTTTGAACATATCGGGCTCGATGTGCCATAGATTCAACTCCCCGATAGCCGCAGCGTAAGGGAAACGGCGCAGATAGACCTTGCGGTCGGCCTCGTCACCCCGCTGAGCCAAGCCGCTGATTTGCAGACCTTGAACCTTGCCCACAATGCGTGTCTCGAGTACCACCGATGCTGCCACATGGCTATTTGCGAGCATCTCTTGGGCGTGGCGAGTGGTGTCGTCAGAGGTGAATACAAGCCTATTGTGCTCGGGGTCGTATGCATAGAATGCATTGGCGCACCACGGCTCTCCCTCGGCCGTAGCAGTGGCAAGGGTCAAAACGTGGTGACGTTTCAGAAACTTTACTATGCGCTCATCTATCTCCATAACAACCATTTACGAAATACCTGTACCCTAATTGCTGATTACGGTAGTATCTTGTCTCTCTGCGACTAAGGGCAAAACAATCGAGTCGAGCTGAGTGATGCGCTCGCTCTCGGCTACCTCTCCGTTAAGTTCGGCAGCGATGCGGTCGCGCACAAATTCGAATGCTTTGAGGTTATCCTTCGAGATGGGCACAGCCGGCTCTTGAGGTATGTTCAGAGGATTTATCGGCTTGCCACCCTTCCATACTCGATAGTCGAGGTGAGGGCCTGTTGAGGTGCCGGTGCTGCCGACATAGCCAATCAGGTCGCCTTGCGATACGCGCTTGCCCTTGACTATGCCCTTGGCAAAACCGCTCAAGTGGAGGTAGCCTGTCATCATATTGTTGGCGTGCTTGATTTTCAGTGTATTACCTCCGCCTCCATTCCAGCCTCGGAAGACCACAACTCCGTCAGCTACGGCACGAACAGGTGTCCCCTTTGGTGCTGCGTAATCAACTCCGTGGTGGGGGCGATAACGCTTGAGTACGGGGTGGAAACGCGAATTCGAGAACTTTGAACTTATGCGCGAAAATTTGAGCGGAGCCTTGAGCATCTGCTTGCGCAGACTGCCACCGTCATACTCCCAATACTGCACCTTGTCGCCCTGCTTGAAGGGGATGGCGTAGATGTCGCGACCACCGTGAGTGAACTTTGCACCCCAAATGCGACCGACACCCACCGAGAGCGTGTCGACAAACTTCTCGTCGTAGATAACCGTAAACTTGTCGCCTTGCTGTACTCCGAAAAAGTCGACAGTCCATTGATAAACATCTTCCAACTCGGCAGCCAGCGCGAATGGTAAATTCTCCTGCATAATGGCACCCCACAGCGAACTTTCAATCTCGGCGCTGCGCTTTGTGCGGCGCAACTCTATGGGCTTCTGACCTATGGTGATGCTCACCGAGTCGTTCACAAAACCAAATACCACATAGTCCGTAACACTCTTTTCGTAGACCAAATAGTCCAAGTGCGAAGCTATCGAGTCTTTGGTCAAAAAGGCCGTGTAGGGTCTGCCGGCACGAATTTGTCGCAAGGGGAAAATCTCTCGCGCAGTGCGGTCGAGATGGTCGATGGTGCGTGCCGATACTCCATACTCATTCAGGATTGAACCGAGAGTCTGGCCGTTGCTTATTTCGCCCGTTACGAGGTTGTAGTCATCGGCTATGATGCCATAGATGATGGTATGTTGCTCCTCGGGCAGCTTTGCGCCGTTACGCTTGCATGCGACAGTGAGGGCAAGGAGTGTTACGATAAAAAATGATATACTCTTTCTCATAATTCACAAAGTTAATAAAATTTGGCGATAAATCTATGATTTATTGCAATTTTATTGATAACGGCAGTTGTTTTGCGATAATTGTTTGGAAATTATCCCTATTTTATCTATCTTTGAAAAATAGTTTGCAGATAGGGTGGAATTATTGAAAAAAATAGCGGCTTGCCTTTATGAAGTGGGGGTGCGATTTAGGCACTTTCTCTTCGATGTCGGCATCCTTAAGAGCGAAAAGTTCGATATTCCGATTGTGTGTGTCGGCAATATCACAGTGGGAGGTACGGGTAAGACCCCTTCGGCTGAGATGATTATCGACCACATGCAACTGACCCACAATGTGGCACTGCTCTCGCGCGGCTATGGTCGCAAGACCAAAGGCTACCGTGAGGTTACGCTTGAGGACTCCTATCGTGATGTGGGCGATGAGCCTTTGCAGATTAAGTTCAAGTTCCCGTCAGCGGTGGTGGTTGTGTGCGAAAATCGCAGAGTCGGTATCCGCCGAATTATGGAGGAGCATCCCGAGGTCAACCTTATCGTTATGGATGACGGTTTCCAGCACCGCTACGTTGACCCGAAGGTGAATGTCGTGGTGGTCGATTCTTCGCAGAAGCCTGTCGAGCAGGACCATCTTCTGCCTTACGGTCGTCTGCGCGATATTCGCAGTTCGCTGGATAGGGCTCACTACTTTTTGGTGACCAAGTGTAGCGATAGTATGTCGCCCTTAGACCGCCGTTTGATGCTCAAGGAGCTGAAGCGTATAGCCTACCAGAAGGTCTATTTTATGCGCTATGAGGTTGGTACTCCCCGACCCGTATTCCCCGAGTTGGCCGAGGGTGAGTTGCCGATATTCAGCCAAGTGGTGGCCATGTCGGGAATCGGTAATCCCGACAACTTCATTCGCAGCCTTCGCTTGCACTACCGCGTGATTGAGGAGATGACTTTCGATGACCACCATGTCTACAAGGTGCGTGATACGAAGGCTATGTTGGCGGCCTTGGAGAGATGCCCCGAAGCCTATATCGTCACCACCGAAAAGGATGCGGTGAAGATGTTCTCCAGTAAGAAGATACCCGAGGCTGTATGCCGCAGGTTGTACTATATTCCGGTCAAAATGGCCTACATAGAGGAGTCCGAGAAGGATTTCCTACAAAACCTTGAAAGAGATGTTAAACGAAATTAAGAAGAGCGCCGCTTACATTGCAGCGCAGACCGAGGACTTCCGCCCCGAGGTGGGAATTATTCTCAGTACAGGATTGGGCGACTTTGCCGACCATATCGAGGTGAAGTATTCGCTCGAATATAAGGATATCCCGGGTTTCCCCGTGTCGACTGTTGAGGGTCATAAGGGCCGTCTGATTTTTGGCCATATCGAGGGTCGTCGAGTGGTGGCTATGCAGGGTCGTTTCCACTACTACGAGGGCTACACTATGCAGCAGGTTACATTCCCTGTGCGTGTGATGAAGTTGCTCGGCATAGAGTTCCTCTTCGTATCGAATGCCAGTGGAGGTATCAACCCGACATTCCGTGTGGGCGATTTGATGATTATCAACGACCATATCAACCTGATGCCCAATCCGCTGATTGGTCGCAATATGGACGAATTCGGCCCTCGCTTCCAGGATATGCACAACTGCTATGATTCTGCTCTTATCGCCAAGGCAACCTCTATTGCCGATGAGGAGTGCATCAAGTTGCAGTACGGAGTCTATGTCGGCACTACAGGCCCCACTTTCGAGACTCAGGCGGAGTATCGCTACTTTAAGGCTATCGGTGGCGATGCGGCGGGTATGTCGACCGTGCCCGAGGTTATCGTTGCGCGCCATATGTCGATTCCGGTCTTTGCGGTGTCGGTGATTACCAACTGCGGATTGAGCGACCAGATTGGCGACCACGAGGATGTGCAGGCTCAGGGTCGTAAGGCCGGCGAGAAGATGGCCAAGTTGTTTGTGAAATTGATAAAAAATCTATAATAGAGCATGGTAAATAAAGTTATTTTGGTGGGCAATGTGGGTATGGATCCCGAGGTGCGCACCCTCGAGTCGGGAGCTAAGGTGGCGCGTGTGCGTCTGGCAACGACCGAGCGTCTGTTCGACCGTCAGGCGAACGAAACCAAAGAGCATACCGAGTGGCATACCGTCACCTTGTGGCGTGGCTTGGCGGATGTGGTTGATAAGTATGTCCGCAAGGGCTCACAACTCTACATTGATGGCCGCCTGCGTACTCGCGAGTGGACCGATAAGGATAACCAGAAGCGCTACTCGACCGAGATTTTGGCAGACGATATGAAGTTGCTCGGCCGTCGCCCCGAAGGCGTACAAGGTGGAGTTGCAGCTCCGCAGGGATATGTTGCACAGCCTCAGGGTGGTTACTCGGCTCCTGCTTCGCAGCCCTATGCGCAGCCTGCAGCACAGCCAACACCCGCACCCGCACCGATTGCGGCTCCCGCAGAGGATCCCGATGACCTTCCGTTCTAACCCCTTCTAAATAGCGAGAAGAATGGGTTACGCAGAGGAGAAACAGCGACAACTCGACTTGCGCTATATCCGAATGGCGCGTGTCTGGGCCGAGAACTCGTATTGTGTGCGCCGTCAGGTGGGTGCGCTTATCGTGAAGGATAAGATGATTATCTCGGACGGATACAACGGTACATCTTCCGGTTTTGAAAATCTCTGTGAGGATTGTGATGGAGTGACCAAGCCTTACGTTCTGCATGCCGAGGCAAATGCCATAACGAAGGTTGCCAAGAGCGCCAATAATTGCGATGGGGCTACTCTCTATGTGACGGCTTCGCCTTGCATTGAGTGCTCGAAGTTGATTATTCAGGCGGGTATCCGTAGGGTCGTCTATAGCGAGCCTTATCGTAACGATGACGGACTGCAATTGCTGAAAAGAGTCGGCATCGAGTGTGTGCACGTTTCGGATAAATAGATAGTATGATTTAGCCACCTTGCGAAGGGTGGCTAAATTGTTATTGGCTATTAGCCATTGGCCATTAGCCATTGGCTTTTTTTCAGACCCCCTCCGCTTCGCTCGTCCCCCTAACTTAGGGGGACAATTGTTGTAACTCTAACTCCTTCCCTGTCTTAGGGGAGGTGGTCGTAGACCGGAGGGGTCTGTTGGTTTTATTGGCTATTAGCCATTAGCCATTAGCCATTAGATGGGTTAGATGGGGAGCGCAGTCTGCGACTGCTTATGGGGAAACTGAGGACACTGTGGATTGTGAGTTAGACGACAACTTTTTTGTTTTCGGGGCTTTGTGGTATCCGCAAGGATACTGCAAAATGGGATAAGTAGCCTGTTGGAAGCTTGCTTACAAAAAAGGCTACTTGTCCCGTTTTGATTATTGTCGCAGACAACCAAAGCCCCGCAACCAAACCAACAACAAACCAGCCAACAACAAACTCTTATGTTGTCAAGTTCCCCGAAACGCAGTTTCGGTTGAAAGGTTTTGGGCACCTTTTTTCTAAAAGGTGCGAAGAAAAAAGTTGCTGACTGCAAAAAAAACCTACACGTTGGTAGGTCTTTTTCGGTAGATATCACTTACACTCCTTTGCCGTGGCACTGCTTGTATTTCTTGCCCGAGCCACAAGGGCAGGGGTCGTTGCGGCCGACCTTCTTCTCGACCTTCACGGGTGCGGGTTTACTCTTCTCGCCCTGGCCGGCTTGTGCTGCGGCAGCCATGCGTGAAGCCTGCAACTTGTTGACGTCGACCTTGGCGCGGGAGCTATTGCGTTGTGTCGCTTCGGGCTTATTCTCGCGCACGGGGACATACGACTTGTTGAGTATCGAGAGTACCTCGCGGTTGACCTTCTCGAGCATCTTGGCAAAGAGACCGAACGACTCGAACTTGTAAATCAAGAGCGGATCTTTCTGCTCGTAGGTTGCATTCTGTACCGATTGACGGAGGTCGTCCATCTCGCGCAGATGCTCACGCCAAGCATCATCTATGGTGGTGAACATCACCACTTTCGAGAACATCTTGTAGATCTCGGCACCATCCGAATCCTTGCATTTCTGGAGATTTACAGGTACGTTGTACCCGAGGTATCCGTTCGTTAGCGGGAAGTACATATTGGTATCGAGCTGATCCTTGCGCTCCTCATATACGCCTTGCATTACACCACGCACGGTGTCGGCTACGGCCTTGGCACGGCGGGCGTATGCTTCGCGGAGGTCTGCTACAATCATTTCACGCAGGTCGGCGTGGTTGGCCTTCTTGTATGTGGCCTCATCGAACGAGGGCTGCAGCGCAACCTCACGGATCAACTCCATCGATACACCCTCATAATCCCAGCCCTCGTGAGAGGCAAGGAACGCCTCGGCATAGTCGTACATGATGTTGTTGAGGTCGATTTCGATACGCTCGCCATAGAGAGCTCGGCGGCGACGGGTGTAGATAACCTCACGCTGAGAGTTCATCACGTCATCATACTCGAGCAGACGCTTACGGATACCGAAGTTGTTCTCCTCGACCTTCTTCTGGGCACGCTCGATGGCGTTGCTCATAATTTTGGCCTGAATAACCTCGCCCTCCTGGATACCCATGCGGTCCATCATCGCAGAGATTCGCTCCGAGCCGAATAGACGCATCAGGTCATCCTCCAACGATACGAAGAACTGCGAAGATCCCGGGTCGCCCTGACGTCCTGCACGACCACGCAACTGGCGGTCCACACGGCGGCTCTCGTGGCGCTCGGTACCGATGATGGCAAGACCACCGGCATCCTTAACCTCCTGTGTAAGCTTGATATCGGTACCACGACCAGCCATGTTGGTCGCAATGGTCACCTGACCCGCACGACCGGCCTCGGCAACGATTTGAGCCTCCAACTGGTGCTGCTTTGCATTGAGGACATTATGTTTGATGCCGCGCAACTTAAGCATACGGCTCAATGTCTCGGAAATCTCGACCGAGGTGGTACCAACAAGCACGGGGCGACCCTCGGCAACCAGACGGCTAACCTCGGCAATCACAGCGTTATACTTCTCGCGCTTGGTCTTGTAGACCAAATCCTCACGGTCGTCACGAATTACGGGACGGTTGGTCGGGATTACGACCACATCCAACTTGTAGATGCTCCAGAACTCTGATGCCTCGGTCTCGGCAGTACCGGTCATACCACCCAACTTGTGGTACATACGGAAGTAGTTCTGCAGGGTGATGGTAGCGAAGGTCTGCGTTGCCGCCTCGACCTTCACACGCTCCTTGGCCTCGATAGCCTGGTGCAGACCATCCGAGTAGCGACGACCATCGAGAATACGACCTGTCTGCTCGTCAACAATCTTGACCTTGTTATCCATAACCACATACTCAACATCCTTCTCGAACATTGCGTATGCCTTCAGCAGCTGGTTTACGGTGTGAACACGCTCCGACTTGATGGCGTAGTCGTTCACCACGGCATCGCGCTTCTGCGCCTGCTCCTCGGGAGTAAGGCCGGCCTTCTCGATCTCGGCAACCTCCGAGCCGATGTCAGGCAGAACGAAGAAGCCATCCTCACCGAAGTAGTTCGACAATACCTCGTGACCCTTGTCGGTCAACTCTACCGAGTTGATCTTCTCGTCAATGATAAAGAAGAGCTCATCGGTGATCTCGTGCATACGGCGGTTGTTGTCCTGCATGTAGACATTCTCGGTCTTCTGCAGCAGAGTCTTCACTCCCTGCTCCGAGAGGAACTTGATGAGAGGCTTGTATTTGGGTAGACCCTTGTGCGCACGCAGGAGGAGTATGCCACCCTGCTCGGTGTCGCCATCGGCGATAAGTTTGCGCGACTCGGCCAACAGGTTGGTCACAAAATTCTTCTGCAACGAGTAGAGATTTTCGATTGCGGGGCGATACTGCTCGAACATCTGGTCCTCGCCCTTGGGTACGGGTCCCGAGATGATGAGCGGAGTACGAGCATCGTCAATCAACACCGAGTCGACCTCATCGACAATGGCGAAGTGATGCTTGCGCTGCACCAAATCCGAGGGCGAAGAGGCCATATTGTCGCGCAGGTAGTCGAAACCATACTCGTTGTTTGTACCGAAGGTGATGTCGGCCATATAAGCCTTGCGGCGAGCCTCCGAGTTGGGCTGGTGCTTGTCGATACAATCCACCGACAGACCGTGGAACTCATACATCGGGCCCATCCACTCCGAGTCACGGCGTGCCAAGTAGTCGTTGACGGTCACCATGTGAACACCCTTGCGAGCCAAGGCGTTGAGGAATACGGGCAGGGTAGCCACGAGGGTCTTACCCTCACCGGTAGCCATCTCGGCAATCTTACCCTTGTGGAGAACCACACCACCGAAGAGCTGAACATCGTAGTGGACCATATCCCACTTCAAATCGTTACCTCCGGCAGTCCAATGCGTAGCATAGATTGCCTTGTCGCCCTCGATTGTGACAAAATCCTTCTCGGCAGCCAGGTTGCGGTCGAAGTCGTTGGCAGTAACCACCACCGTTTCATTCTCGGCAAAGCGGCGAGCTGTATCCTTCATGATGGCGAATGCCTCGGGCAAAATCTCGTCAAGTTTCTGCTCGATTTTTTCGTCTATGCGCTTTACGGTCTGGTCGATATCCTTCGAAATCTTCTCCTTCTCGTCGAGCGATGTTGTATCGAGCTCAAGTTTAGCCTTCTGCTCAACGATATGAGCCTCGTCTGAGGCGATAAAGTCGGCAATCTGCTTCATCAAATCGGCACTATGAGCACGCAACTCATCATTGCTGAGAGCCGAGATTTTGGGGTATATCTCCTTGATTTTATTGACGTAAGGCTCGATTTGCTTACGATCCTTGTCGGCCTTCGAGCCGAAGATTAGTTTGATTAAACCTGTAAGTATATCCATAATTGTCTGTATTTTGCTGAATTATAATCCTTCAAAGGTAATGATTTTATTCGATTTCACAAGCGACTTTTGACGCTTTTTATAATTCTTCGACCAATTGGGCACGCTTCGCATCGTTTTTCCTTGCAGTAGCAGTCGCCCAACTGTATCAGTGCCTGTGTCTCAAAGGCGTTCCTTGGGCGAACTCCGAATGCAGTCCAACGGCTGACTTTTGAGTTGGACTCGGCCGGAGAGTTCTCCAGCAGGGTTATGGCTCTGTCGCGTAGGAAATCCTTGCCCGTGTAGCAACCGTATGCAAATTGCAGTTGTGCAACGACATTGATACCCAATATATTTGATTTGATGTGGCCAATTCGTTTGATTTGAGCCGAGGAGTCGTATGCGGGTACAAAGTGATTGGTCCAATAGTCGGAGGCGTTCACTTCGAACAGGAGAGCGACATCCTTCGGATTGCGACACCTGAGCATCGAGTCCAGTATGAAGGTGCGTTGCGAGAAGAAAGCCGCAGCTTGCGCCATGCGCAGTACCGGATGATTTTGGGGATATATTCGCTTGGTGACCCACTCCTTGGCGGACATGCGCTCGATTTTGTGCTTGTGCGAGAGATATGCAAATTCTCTCTCCAGCGAGTGGGTGTAGTCGTCTATGTCGTAGCTGTTGAGTAGTCCCGATGCGCCGATAAGCAGAGCCTCCAACGTCTTGGGCTGGTGGCTATATTGCAGTATTAAGCGATACTCGACCGTGCGGGCTAACTTTAGAAAAGCCTCACTGTTGTTGGGTGCGCCGAGAAACTTCAGCAGTAGTGCATAGAATGTTTGGTTCCAATTTTCGTAGGAGACTTCGTATATTTTGCGGATATCTTCGTTCTTGCGACCAAGGCGTTCAAAGCCTAACGAGATGTAGATATCCATCTGATGCAAGGAGTCCAATTGCGCCAGATAACCTCCACAGGCATATATCTCTGCACCTGTTTTCAGACGTTCTATTGTGCGCTGAATCTCCTCCATCACCTCTTGTTATAGCAGGTTGAGTTCGATGAGGGCCTCTTCGGTCATCATACTCTTATCCCACACCGGATCGAACGTGAGAATAACATCCACCGACTCCACACCATCAACCTTGGCTACCTGCTTATTCACATCCTCGATAAGCATATCGGCCATAGGACAGTTGGGGGCTGTCAGGGTCATACGGATAGTTGCCACGCCCGAAGGGTCGAAATCTATCTCGTAGATAAGTCCGAGGTCGTAGATATTTACGGGTATCTCGGGGTCGTATATATTTTTCAGTGTAAGGACTATATCCTTCTCGACTTTGAGAATCTGTTCCGGTGTCATCTCTTTACTGGTTTTGAGTTGCGGCATAAGCCATTGCGTACATTCTCATCTGCTTAATCATTGCCACAAGTCCGTTGCTGCGAGTGGGCGAGAGATTTTCGCTCAGACCAATAGCATCCACGAAGTAGAGTTCGGTGTCGACAATCTCCTGGGGCGAGCGACCATTCAGTACGCGGATAAGTAACGCAATAATTCCCTTGGTTATTATAGCATCGCTATCGGCAGAGTAGTAGACCTTCCCATCTTCGAGTCGAGCATCGACCCAAACCCTCGACTGGCAACCATTGATAAGGTATTTGTCGGTGCGGTGTTCGGGGTCGATTGCGGGTAGCGTGTTGCTTAACTCTATCAGGTAGTCGTACTTGTCGAGCCACTCTTCGATAAGCGAAAACTCCTCTATGATTTCGTTTTGAATCTTGTCGTTCATATCGGTTTAATTCTGTTTAATGTTAAGTGCCACACCCTCGCTTGCTGCCGGCTCGGCTATGCCCATCAGGCGTGCGATGGTCGGTGCTACCGAGGTCATGCAGACAGGCTCGTTGGTGCGCTGCGGAACGATACCCGCACCCCAAAAAATCAGCGGAACGTGCGTATCGTAGCCATACATCGAGCCCGACATCGACACCACCTCATCGCGCGATTCGATCCACTCGGGCATAAGGTTGATGATAACATCGCCCGAACGACGTGGGTAGAAACTATTCTGCATCTTTTGGGCATATCCGCTGCCAAAATAGCTCATACGCATAGCCGTTGAGGAGAGTGCGTGCGACACTCCGCGGAACTGCATGGCGAAGGTTGCCACCTCGTTCTGCACCTCGGCAATCGAGAGGTCTTTTTCGTAAACGAGGTTGTGATTGATGTATATCGAGTGGTCGATATAGCCCAAAATCCACTCACCCTGACCATATTTTGCTCCCAAGAAGGCGTTGACGATAACCTCGAATTGGCGAACATTAAATCGCTCCTTGGGGCTGTTGTCGTTGTTGTAGGCGGGGCTTGTGCCGTGGTCGGAGGTGAGGATTACAAGCAGTGCCTCGTCGTTCTTGACAAATGTGCGCAGATAGCCCAAAAAACTCGACAAATCCCTATCCAGCATATAGAGCATATCCTCATACTCCACCGACTCGTTGCCGTAACGGCTGGCAATGTTGCGTGCAGGGTCAAAGCAGATATTGAGGATGTCGGTGTGCTCATCTTTGCCCAGGTTGAGGCTCGTGATGGCATACTTCGCAAAGTCGAGAATTGCGGTATTGCCTACCGGTGTGCGGGTGAGTTTGCCGTAATTGTTGATAAACTCTCCGCTCGAAGTGCTTTTGCGTGAGGATTTGGTGCTAACAGGCTCGGTGAATGATATTGTCGACTTGCGCGAGTTGCGGTAGCGGTCGGCAGTATAGATACTTTGCCAAGTCGAACCGGTGAGCAGAGGCGAGATATACTCGTTGTTGTAATCCTTGACCCAAGTGGGCAGATAGGGAGTGTAGTACGAAGATGTTGTCCAGCGGCAACGCTCCCCGTCAATCCAGAATGAGTACCCCTTGCGACCGCCCATAACTACAGCCGACACGGGCTCGGTGGCGATGGTGATTATACGACTACAGCTATCGGCCTTGTAGGCAGCCTCAGTGAGGGTTGGAGCTATCAGGTTGCGGGGCGAGTGATTTCCCTTCACCTCGCGAGAGTCGACACCGGATGCCGAGGGGTCGAACGTGAGGTCTATCATCTTGTTGTCTACATAGTCACTCCAGCGTTGCGAAACGACTCCGTGAGTCGAGGGCATTGCTCCGGTCGAGAGTGTTGCAAGCGATACGGGGGTTGTGGTCTGCATATAATTGTAGCGACTCTCGGTAAAGAGAGCACCACCGTTAATGAGTGTCTTAAATCCTCCGCCTGCAAAGCCCTCTGCGTAGCGTTGCAAATCGTCTGCATGCATCGAACTTACAACGATATTGACCACAAGACGAGGTCTTTCAGCTGCCGAAGTCTCGTTGGTTATGACAACTGCTAAAGCTAAAAGTGCACTAAAAACTATTCTCGAAAAATCTCTTAACATTACAATAAAATCAAAACAGGTGACAAAATTACAAATAAATTTGTAAAAACATCTCTAATAAGGTGATTTTGGCGTTATTCTCATCTGTGAAATCCTCATTTACCACAAGTAAACTCCGGTTTCACATCTTTCGAATGCCTAAAAATCCCTCTTATTATAGATGTTTTTTGGCGTTCTTCTTCATCTCAGTAAAATCCTCATTTACCATAAGTAAACTCCGGTTTCACATCTTTCGAATGCCACAGAATGCCTTGTATTGGGAGTTTAGTTAGTAGACAAATGACTCAAAGAAGGCTCGCTCTGCGCTGAAATCGATTTCGGGCAGAGAGTCAATATCTTGGATTTGTCGGCGGCAGAACTCCTTGTAATCTTCACCGTTAGGTTCGAACGGCAGATGCTTTGTCGCACGAGCAATCTTCTCGATACGGGGCACTATTTGCAGACTCTTCGGCGAGAGTATCGCACCGAAGAATTTCTCGCGGATATACTTGCGAGCCACTATCGAGGGGTGGCACAAATCCTCGGCATAGAAACGATAATCGCGCAGGTCGTCGTTGAGAATCTCGTATGCCGGGAAGTAGTGTGCGTTGTCAAATCGCTCTACTATCTCTGCCACAGCGACTTTGAGTGTCGCCTTGCTCAAGAAATTCTCGTCTGCTCCATCGCCCAAATGGCGCACGGGGCTGACCGTGAAAACGACCTGTTTGTCGGCCAAAACACCTCGCATCAACTCGTCATACATTTCCACTATCTCCTCGACCGAAAGCCTGTGACGCGTGAATTTCGAGGCGGGTTGCTTGTGGCAATTGGCTACAACCTTGCCGCTCTCGTTGAGGGTGTAGACCCACGCTGTGCCGAAGGTTATTAAAACCCAATCGGCATCCTCCAATCGCATATTGCCCTCCGCCACCGATGCATTGGCTCGTGTCAATATACGTCTTGAACTTATCGCGTTGCATGAGGTGTGGAGGTCGTAACTAAACCAGCGCTCACGGTCGAAAACAATATCTTCATGCGAGAATAACCTGCAACTCGAAATGCGGTGCAGAGCAGCGTGGATAGATGCCGGATTAAACATCACACCAAAGGGGTTTGAACATATATCGAACTTCGCCTCCTGAAGCTCGTCTGCCATATATTGTGCAAAGCACGAGCCGATAGCGAAAATTCGACTTTGGTGGTCAATCTTTTGGGCGAAAGGTTTTACCTCTACTTCGGTACGGAATTTCATAATCTAAACCTTTTTTGTGCGACTGCGAGGGAATTGGAAGATGATTGCCACTACAACCATTATGCCGATGCCGACAGGGTAGTAGAGGTGAAGGATTATTTGTAGGGGCGACACCGCAGCCAATCCCGAAGCCATCAGCAGTTGGGCTCCATAAGGAATTATACCCTGTACAAAGCACGAGGTCGTATCCATCAAACTCGCACTGCGGCGTGGCGAAATCCCGAAGCGGGCTGCAATATCTCGGGCGATAGGGCCGGCCGTGAGGATGGCTATGGTGTTGTTGGCGGTGCAGAGATTGGTCAGGGCCGTGAGCGCTGCAATCGAAGCCTCGGCTGTGCGTCTACCACTTATGCGCTTTGTGAGTAGTGCTATCAGGTAGTCGAAACCTCCGCCCATCTTCACTACATTCATCAATCCGCCCGCCAATAATGTTACCAAAATCAGCTCGAGCATCGAGCCCATACCCTCACCTGCGGTAGCAAAGGCCGATACAACGTCAAATGTGCCACACGCAAAGCCGATAGTCATGGTTACGATGATACCAATCATCAAGACTCCCAAGACATTGATGCCCGATAGTGCACATACGATAACCACAAGATAGGGTATGGCTCTAAACCACTCAGTCGACCTCTCGACAGCCACTTCACCCTCGGGAATGCCCCAAAGGAGATAGATTATCAGGGTGGCAATCGCTGCCGGTAGGACTATCATCAGATTGGTGCGGAACTTGTCGCGCATCTTGCAACCTTGGCTTTGTGTGGCTGCAATGGTGGTGTCCGAGATGAAGGATAGGTTGTCGCCAAAGAACGAGCCTCCGACCACAATTGCCACTATCCAGGCCGTATTGCACCCCATCTGCTCGGCCAGAGCCGTGACAACCGGAGTGAGGGCTACGATAGTTCCGACCGAGGTGCCGACCGACATCGAGATAAAGCAGGCTGCGATGAAGATTCCGGTAGGCAGAAATGTGTCGGGGATAAAGTGCAGTGTGAGTTGCACGGTGGCATCCACAGCCCCCATCTGCTTGGCCGACTCGGCAAAGATTCCCGCCAAGACAAAAATCCACACCATATACATAATGTTGGAGTTGGCAGCCCCTCGCGAAAAGGTCTCCACTCGCTTGTAAAGCGACTCTCCGCGAGTGATGGCTATAGCGTAGATTGCAGCCGTGATAAATGCTACCCCGATAGGTATGCGATAGAAATCCCCGGCAAGCAATGAGCCTACCAGATAGACCATCAGCAATACGATTATCGGTGATAGCGACAACAATCCCCTCTTGTGTGAAATCTCCATTATGTGTGCCTTCCAAAGGTTGTTTAATACAAAACGAGGCTGTCCAACTTCACTGTTGCGACAACCTCGCTTCTGCTCTTTATTGGTACTCTGCTACTTGAAGAAGAGTGACGAAATCTCTTTATAGTTGTGTACGCGCTCGATAACATCAGCGAAGATGTCTGCCACCGACAGCACGGTGAACTTGTGCAGATCCTCATTGGGGTTGAGCGGAATGGTGTCGGTTACGATAACCTCCTCCAATGCGCTGGCGTTGATACGCTCGTAAGCCTTGCCCGAGAGTACGGGGTGGGTGATTGCTGCACGAACGCTCTTCGCACCACGAGCCATAAGCATATCGGCTGCCATACAGATAGTTCCTGCAGTATCAATCATATCGTCAACGATAATCACGTTGCGACCCTCGACATCACCGATGGCGGTCATGCTGCCAACGACATTTGCCTTTGCACGGGTCTTGTGCGAGATGATAATCGGTGCATCCAACGCCTTAGCGTAGTTGCTTGCACGCTTCGCACCACCCATATCAGGAGCCGCAATCGACAAATCCTCGATGCCGAGCTTCTTGATGTAGGGGATGAAGATACCGCTTGCGTAAAGGCCATCCACCGGAACATCGAAGAATCCCTGAATCTGGTCAGCGTGGATATCCATAGTCATCACACGGTCGCAACCAGCTGCAACGAGCATATTTGCCACCAACTTGGCGGTGATAGGTACGCGGGGACGGTCCTTGCGATCCTGACGAGCCCAACCGAAGTAGGGCATTACTGCGATAACCTTGTATGCCGAAGCACGGCGAGCTGCATCAATCATCATCAACAACTCCATCAGGTTGTCCATCGGGGGGAATGTCGACTGGATGATGAAGACCGTGCAACCACGAATCGACTCATCGAAACGGGGCTGGAACTCTCCGTCACTGAACTGCAGAACTTCACACTTTCCCAGCGTTGTGCCGTAACTCTCAACGATTTTCTCGGCCAGATAGCGCGATGCTCGGCCGGTAAAGAATTTGATTTTATGGATAGCCATAGATTTAGTATAATGTTTTCTGAGTGCAAAGATATACTATATATGCGACAAATACGATACCTCGCAAACTATTTTTTAACAATTTTCTAAACTTTTTTCGATATAATCGATAATCTCCTCACGACCACGACCGTTACTGCTCGAAGAGGCGAACATATCGGGCAACTCCTCCCACTGCTCGGCAAGTGCACGGCGATAGCGTTCGATGCTGTATTTTACCTGAGTAGCCGACAACTTGTCACACTTGGTGAAGATTATGGCGAACGGGATGCCATTCTCGCCCAACATCTCGATAAAGCGCAGGTCTATCTTCTGAGGCTCGAGTCGCACATCGACCAGCACGAAGAGCAGATGCATCTTCTCGCATCGCAGAACATAGTCGGTGATGATTTTGGCAAAGTCGCCTCGCAGGCTCTTCGATGTGCGGGCGTAACCATACCCCGGCAAGTCGACCAAATACCAGCTATTGTCAATTCGGAAGTGGTTGATTAGCTTGGTCTTGCCCGGGGTGCCCGAGACCTTGGCCAAGCCCTTATGTCCGGTGAGCATATTTATCAGCGAGGATTTGCCCACATTACTGCGACCGATGAATGCCACATCCGGCAACTCATCTTTCGGAACTTGCGAGATACGCTCGGAACTACACTTGAAAACGGCGTTCTTTATCATGAGATGTGTCGATTTCTTATTGCTCTTGTGAAAACTATTCGGCCACCAACTCGAGTATTACGCTGCGGTAGTCGTTGCTCTCGCGCAACTCGTTGATAGGGTGGTTGCCCTTGTAGCGCTGGGTAAGTTCGGGGATTACAACTCCCTCTTCCATCAACAGACGGCCACTTATGACCTTACCCTCGATGGCGAGCTTCTCGTTCTCGAACTCGGATGCAACTTCGCGTATGCGGTAGTTGCGCTCGGGGTCGAGTCCCTGCAACTGTACGATGCGGTGGGGCATACCGAAGGTGTAGAGCAGTCGGTAAATCATAACCACAGCCTTCGATTTGTCGCTATTGACATAGTTCAGCGCAGCATACTCGCGTGAGCCCTCGAGTGGCGAGATGAGTTTGTAGAGGTCGCCCTGCTGGACAATAGGGCGAATCTGCTTGTACTCGGCAATGGCACGCTTGGCATACTCACGCTCGGCAGGGGTAAAGGTTGCCGGCACCATCTCGACACCCAAACGACACATCGAGGCCACATCGAAGCGGAACTTCAGCGGAGTGTGGCGTTGAGTATACTTGTTGTTGTGTGAGCAGACGTGTGCTGCCAAGATATTCGAGGGGTAGAAGTCCAACGCACCCCACTGCATCTTCAATCGGTGCAACGGGTCGGTCATATCGCTGGTCCAGACCTCCTGGAAGTAGGGCATAAAGCCATAATTAAGGCGTGTACCGCCCGATGCGCAGAGCTGGATGATAACCTTCGGATGTGCTGCGCGAATACGCTCAAGTGTTGCGATTGTCGCAAGGTTGAAATCTACCGAGAGGTTTGATTGGCGGCTCATGGGCAGATACTGCGAAGATGCATCCAACATCGACATATTATTATCCCACTTGATGTAGTCGATATCGGGGTGCTCGGTCATGAGTTTGTCGACAACTCCGAATACGAAATCCTGCACCTTGGGATTGGTCATATCGAGCAATAGCTGACTTCCGCCACGACCTGTCTGCGGCTCGATTGCGGGGTGGCGCAGTACCCATTCGGGGTGCTTCTCGTAGAGTTCGCTCTTGGTGTTGACCATCTCGGGCTCAATCCAGATACCGAACTTGATTCCCTTGCTGTGTACCATTTTAACGAGTGCACCGATACCCTCGGGCAACTTCTTGCGGCATACAACCCAGTCGCCCAACGAGGTCTTGTCGTTATCGCGCGGATACTTGTCGCCAAACCAACCGTCATCCATCACGAACATCTCGCCACCGAGTGCAGCGATATCGGTCGCCATCGACTCCATATTTGCCTGTGTGGTGTCGAAGCGGACACCCTCCCACGAGTTGAGCAACACCTCGCGCAGTTTGGTGCCGTCAAGAACGTGATGATGACGAGCCCAGTAGTGGAGCGTGCGTGATGCCTGACCCTTGCCCTTGTTGCTGTACGAAAGTATCAGTTCGGGGGTCTTGAGCGAAGAGCCACCATCGAGTGTGTAGTCGCTTGCCGAGGGGTTTATTCCCGCCATAATCACCGTGGGACGTTGGGGGAGTGCGGCATTGACAAATTCGATAGTGAAGTTGCCAATCCAGGCGAGAGTGCCGGCAATGACATTTCCCGAGTTCTCGTGCATGCCACCCTCGAGCGAGAGCATAAACGAAGAGTGGGTGGGGAATGCAGTGCGATTACCCTCCTGTGATGAGAGAATCTTGGTGCCGAAGCCGAGAGGCTCGACTATCTCGTTGCACTCGTTCTTATTCTCGCCATGGAGCGACAGTAACGAACAATCTTTCGAGAGTACGGGCAACGATGCCGACATATATCTCTGCAGAACGACAGGCTTTTTGCCATCGTTGATATATTTGGTCGAGAACTTTATCACATCGCAATCATCGTATGCAGCATAGCACAACTGCAGACGGAACGGATGCAGCGTGTCTTTGAGTGTGATGCAGAGAGTTGTAATATGACCCTCTTTGCTCTGCTCGACACCATCGACAACCAGGTCCATTGCGTTGTCGCCATCGGGGAACTTCACCAACGCTGCGTATGGAAGTTCGGCATGGTGACCAAAGGCGTGAAATGCATCGTATCGCATAGCCTTGCCCAACGCCTTTGCCTCCTCGAGCGAGGCGGTTGTGCCGTAGTAGCGGAATTTTGCGGCTTTACCCTTGGTTGCCTCGATAATCAGTGTGTTGTTCGGGGTCGAGATGGTGTAATTCTCGGCATAAGAGCCGATTGCCGTCAGCAATGAGATTGCCAGCAGTAGAAGTTTTTTCATATTACAAACTGTTGTGTTTATTATTTTTGACAAATATAACACTTTATATCGAAAAAAGTCGACATATCTTGTCGAAAAAGAGTATCTTTGCAAATCTTTAACACCGTAGAGAGTATGAAAAAAGAGTGGAATGATGTTCGTGAGTTTCACGAGAAATTTGGTCATCCCGTAGCCCAGGAGCCACGAATGATTGACCGCAAGCGAGCTTTGAGCCGTGGAAAGTGGATGAACGAGGAGGTTGCCGAGTTCCTGATTGCCGACTCGATTTATGAGCAGGCGGATGCGATGATAGACTTGATGTACTTCGCTTTGGGTACGTTGGTCGAGATGGGATTGGAGGCAGACGAGTTGTTCGATATCGTTCAGAAGGCTAATATGGCGAAGCTTTGGCCCGATGGCAAGCCCCACTACAACCCCAAGGATGGCAAGGTTATCAAACCCGAGGGCTGGGAGGATCCTGCACCTAAGATTCGTGCCTACATCGACAGCGTTATCGCTGCCAAGACCAATAAATAGTTCGAAACGACAGGTTAGTAAATGATTCTTCTGCTTGAATATATTATTGTGGCATCGATTGTGGTCTTTGCCGCAATCAAGGCCTCGCACTATATCGACCTGCTTGATCGTACAACACGCCTCTCGGGAGCCTTTCTCGGGGGTGTTTTGTTGTCGGCAGTGACCTCGTTGCCCGAATTCTTTACGAGTCTTTCGGCAACACTCTTTCTTGACAAACCGGCTCTCTGTATTGGTAATATCCTCGGTAGCGACCTCTTCAATATCGCTATGTTGTCGGTGTTGGTTTTGTTGGCTATGCGTTCGTTCCGCACTGCCCAAATCGGTAGGGGTAATATCATCGTGTCGCTCTATATGATACTGATTTATGGAGTTATGATACTCAATTATTTTGGTATCCTCGATGTGGAATTTGCGACAATCAATGTGATAACATTCATCTTTGTAGGTATCTACGCCTTGGCTGTACGTCATCTTGCGAGCGAGAGCTGCGAGGGCTCTTCGTGCGAAGATGAGGAGCCTGTAACTCTCACCTTGCGCCAGATTGTGACCCGATTTGTGCTGACGGCGGTGGTTATTGTCGTAGCGAGCGTTGTGCTGACCTACATTACCGATGATATCGCTACCAAGTATAACCTCGGAGTCGGCCTTGCCGGAGCGATATTCCTCGGGGTGGCAACCTCGCTGCCCGAGGTGGCATCGACCATCGCCCTTGTGCGCATACGCAACTATGATATAGCCGTTGGAAATATCGTGGGCAGCAATCTGTTCAACTTCTTGGTGTTGTGTACGGCCGATCTCTTTAGTCGGGGCGATGTCTACGATTATGCCGATTTCAATGTCGTGAAGTTGCTCTTCTTTGGCGCTGTGGCTACACTCTTTACACTTCCGCTACTTAAGTGTCGTGGTTGGGTGGTGCGCTCGCTCTGTGCAGTGTGTATCGTGGCGTGCTATTTGGGCTTTTTGCTGGTAAGATAGCAAAGAGTAAAGAGTAAAGAGTAAAGAGGGGAGTTTAGGTTGTTAGTCACCTCGGTTTCCCCGGTTTCCCCAGTTACCCACTCCTCCCAATACAACAACAGAGGGTGTCCCTTGAAGGACACCCTCTTCTGATTCCATGAGCGGAATCAACTATTTAACTGCTTTAACAATTGCCTCGAATGCCTTCGGCTCGTTCATCGCAAGGTCAGCGAGAACCTTACGGTTCAGAGCGATACCCTTGGCGTTGATTTTACCGATGAACTCCGAATAGGTCATTCCCTGTGCGCGGACAGCCGCATTGATACGGGTGATCCACAACGAACGGAATGTTCTCTTCTTAAGGCGGCGGTGTGCGTATGCATACTGCAGACCCTTCTCGACCGTATTTTTAGCAACGGTCCATACGTTTCCCCTTGAACCAAAGTTACCCTTGGCAAGTTTCAAAACTTTCTTTCTTCTTGCGCGTGACGCAACAGCATTGACTGAACGTGGCATAATTAAAAAGTTTTACAGAGTTGATAGCGGCGGGCTTCTCTCCCACTCTTTGGGGCTATGTTACTCTTTTGGTTAATAAAAAATTGTGAGCCTAAGAGGGTTAATTATTTAACCAACAGGTTCTTGATTTTAGCCTCATCTGCGGGAGCAACGGTGCTCGAGTAGCACAGATTACGCTTCTGCTTAGTCGACTTTTTGGTCAGGATGTGACTGTGATAAGCGTGCTTACGCTTGATCTTACCTGTGCCGGTGAAAGTAAAACGCTTCTTTGCAGCGGCATTAGTTTTCATTTTTGGCATTTTGAGTAAAAGTTAAATTAGTTAAACAATAGTCGGGCAAAGATACAAAATAATTGCGAATCACAACCTTTTCGGTGTGATTTTTTATCTTTTTCGTTAGAAATCACTGCCCTTAGCCCAAAATTAGCTCCTCGATACGCACCTTCGGAACGTAGTGGATGCCGTTTTGGCGATAGTAAGAGTGGTTGTCGCCCTCTCCGATTTCGGTCAGAGAGATGCGGTCGCTGCCTCGCCCGATGGCGAGTATCAGCAGTGGCTCTAACTCTAAACCGAGAGCCTGGGCAACCTTAGCCTTGTCGAATGCTCCGATGCAGATGCCGTTCAGCCCAATCTCGACAGCCTGCAACAACATACTCTGTGCCGAGATGCCAAGGTCTATATCAACCCACTTATCCTCCGCTACGGTCGAGCAGATGACGATAAAGGCATTCGGCTCACTCCCCTCGGTCGGGAGGTGCAACTCGGGCAATGCTCCGCCTAAACGGATGTGGGGTAAGACCTTATGAGCCTCTTCTGCGGTTACGGGGCGGAATCGCAACACCTGTGCATTGCGGGCCGAGGGTATGCGAGTGTTGACCTCGATGATTTTGCGCAACTGGTCTTCGCGTACCTTGAACGTGGAGTCATATCCGCGATGGCTGCGGTTTTTGAGCAACAGTCGAGAGAGTGTTGCCTGTGGTTTGTGCGAGGGAGTCCCGGCCGCTTTGCGGGCCATATACTCCTCCATCTTCTTGCCGATATAATCGTCTGCCATTATATATTATATAGGTGGTGGCACATGGCAGTAGTGTGAACTCTGCGAATGTGCCACCAGGTTTTATCTCCAAGAGAATCCTATCTGCGACTCTGGTAAGGCTTGATTACTCCACGCTTCGATGAGCGGATAAACTCTACGAGGTAATCCCTCTCGGGCGATTGGGGTAACTCCTCCATAGCCTTCTCGCATGCGGTCATATAGTTCAAATCGCTCTGGAACAGGATGCGGCAAGCGTTGTGAATCTCGCCAATCTGCTCGGGAGTAAATCCTCGGCGGCTCAAACCTACCTTGTTGATGCCGGCATAGCGCATACCCTCTGCCGAAACTACGATGTAGGGCGGTACGTCTTGACCCAAAAGCGTTCCGCCCTGAATCATCGCGTGGTCGCCGATGTGTACCCACTGGTGCACAGCTGCGTGGCCACCGATAACCACCCAGTCACCCACCTCGACCTCGCCGGCAAGCGATACGCGGTTGGCAATTACGCAGTGGTTGCCGACAACGTCATCGTGTGCAACGTGAACGTAGGCCATAAGCAGGTTGTGGCTACCTACTACGGTCGTGCCTCTCGAGGCTGTTCCTCGAGCGATGGTTACGCACTCGCGGATGTCGTTGTAGTCGCCAATCTCGGCTGTGGTCACCTCGCCTGCGAACTTCAAATCCTGCGGTAGGCAGGCTATTGAAGCGCCGGTGTGAATCTTGTTGCCCTTGCCGATGCGGGCACCATCGTTGATGATGGCTCCGGGACCAATCCAACAATCATCGCCGATAACCACATCGCCGGCGATGTAGGCAAACGGCTCAACCGTTACGTTGTTACCCAACTTTGCATCGGGGTGTATGTATGCTAAATTGCTAATCATGATATGTTTGAAATTAGTTGGTTATTATTCGTTTTTGATAATCTGCGCCATAAGCGAAGCCTCGCAAACCAGCTTGCCGCCCACGAACGCCTTACCCTGCATCGAAGCCATACCTCGGCGCAGCGGCTCGGTGAGTTCCACCTCGAATTGAAGCGTGTCGCCCGGAACGACCTTCTGCTTGAAGCGCACGTTGTCGATGCGAAGCATATAGGTCGAGTAGTTCTCGGGGTCCTCAACGGCCGAGAGTGTGAGCAATCCTCCGCATTGAGCCATAGCCTCGACAATCAGCACTCCGGGCATTATGGGCTCCGAGGGGAAGTGACCCTGGAAGAAGGGCTCGTTGGTCGAGACGTTTTTGATGCCGGCAATCGAATTCTCGCTGATGTGGAATACTCTATCCACGAGCAAGCAAGGATAACGATGGGGTAGCATTCTCTTGATGTGGTTTGTGTCGTATACCGGAGCCTTGCGCGGGTCGTACTTGAAGCGAGGCTTCTCGCCCTCGAGGCGGACCTTCACGCGCAACTGCTTCATAAACTCGGTGTTGGCATAGTGGCCGGGGCGTGTAGCCCAAACGCTACCCTTGATGCGGCGACCGAGCAGAGCGAAATCTCCCAGCAGGTCGAGCAACTTGTGGCGAGCCAACTCGTTGGTCGCACGCAACTCGAGGTTGTTCAGATAACCGCCCGTGATGCGGATGTCGTCCTTGTTGAAAATCTTCTTGAGGTGCTCAATCTGCTCGTCAGACATCGGATTCTCGACAACCACGATAGCGTTGTCCAGGTCGCCACCCTTGATTAGATTCATCTTGAAGAGGGGCTCCAACTCGTGCAAGAATACGAATGTGCGACACGGAGCGATTTTGCTCTCGTAATCATCGTTTGGCTCGAAAGTGGCAAACTGATTGCCGATAACCTTCGAATTGAAGTCGATATGCACCGATACCGAATACTCATCGTTGGGGTAGAGTACCAATACCACACCCTTCTCGGGGATGGAGTAGACCATCTTCTCGGTCACTTGGTAGTATTCGCGCTCGGCATCCTGCTCTACGGTGCCCACCTCGCGGATTTTGGCTGCGTATTCGCGAGCAGAGCCATCCATGATAGGGGTCTCGGGAGCGTTGATGTCGATGATGGCGTTGTCTACGCCGAGTGTCCAAAGTGCCGACATAATATGCTCGATGGTGCTCACCTTTGCCTCGCCTTTGGCGATGGTAGTTCCGCGCGATGTATCTATAACGTAATCTGCCAAAGCCGGAACCGAGGGTTGACCCTCGATATCGACACGGCGGAACGATATGCCACTGTTGGCAGGTGCGGGGTTAGCGGTCATTGTGACAGCCAATCCGGTATGTAGTCCCTTACCCGAAAAGGTTATGGGAGCGTTGAGTGTTCTCTGTTTTGAAGACATAATTTTCTTCCTTTTTTAGTTAAATTGCGAGTAAAGATATAAAAAATATGTTAAAAATGAGTATTTTTGTCAAAATTATCGAGCAAGAGTGAATAAGAACGAACCGATACAGCCTGCCAAAGAGCATGCTGCGACCTCCAAACCGCAGCGTAAGCCCCGTTTGCGCCTACCTTTCGACAACCGTAAGGAGGATATCGGAGAGTGGGCTTTCGACCACCGTGTGGGTTTGGCGGTGACACTCATTGTCTATCTTGTGATAGGTATTGTCTTCATGGCGGGTAAAATTGCCGTGGGCGAACGTCAGGGAGTGTCGACTATCTTGGTCGATTTGGAAAATCTCGAAGCCTTGGAGCAGGAGCGTGACCGCTTGCGCGAGGAGGTTGAGGCTCGCTTGCGTGATGAGGATTGGCGCAATGTTCGCAATATGGCATCCAACGAGAATGCATTGAACGAGAATTTGAAGGATGATCGTGGCACCAAAACTGCTCAGCTCAACGAGTCGGCCGAGGCGGTGCAGGAGCGTATGCGTGCCAACCGCGAGGCTTACGAGAAGGGTCTTGCCGAAGCCGAGGCGATTGGTCAGCAAAAGGAGTCGCAGAGCGAGGAGCAAGTTACAACCCAGAAGGTTAAGGGTCGAGTTACGGTGAAGTACTCGCTGACAAACCCTGTGCGAGAGCATCGTTACCTCGATATCCCTGCCTATCGCTGTGAGGGTGGTGGCGAGGTGGTGGTGGCCATTACGGTCAACCGCAGTGGCGAGGTTACGGGTGCCTATATCAAGTCGGGTGGGGATGATTGTATGTGTCGCACAGCGCTCATCTCGGCACGCCGTTCGAGGTTTGATATCAACTCCTCGGCACCGGCCAAGCAGTCGGGTACGATAACCTATACCTTCATACCGCAATAACAGATTGAGAGATGAAACGATTTGCAACGATACTTTTGGCACTTTTTGTCGGCTTTGTGCTCGACAGTGCGGTGGCGACATCGAGTGATGTGGCCGAGGCATCGTCTGCATTTGAAGGTGGCTATAATTCGGAGTTGTCGGCCGATGTGGTGACGCAGATTGATTGTGCCCGCACCTATAACTCCGATTTGAAACTCCCCTCGGTGCCGAGTGTTACGGCTCCGCAAAATTTCGAGCAGTCACTGCGTAACGACTATGGTGGCGAGCGCCGCTCGGTATGCTCCTCGGTAGTTCGTGCAGCGGGGGCGGGCAGAGTCTATTTATCGTCAAAACCGCTTTCTCGACTCTTTGTCGGTGGAGCGCCATCGGATTTCGCTATCCAGATGCTCTGCCGATTGATTATTTAGCGTGAGAGAATAATTCAACACTTGCTACTATCCGCCCGATTGAAATCAGGGGCAGGGTATGCTGTATAATTATTTCAAACGCTTAATAATCAAAAATATGGATAAAACACTTTTTTGCGAGGCGCTTTATGCCTTGCCCGATAATATAATTGTTAAACGCCGTAAGAGCGTAGTTATGCCTGTGGTTTCGATTGCATTGGGAGCATTCGTGGTAGTCACAGGATACACCTTGCCCGAAACGATGTCGGCTACCGATTGGCACTCGTCGTTGCTCTTGTTGGGAACGATCGTAGGCGTTGTGGGCTTTGTGATGTTGCTTGGTCGCCTGTTTGGTGGCGAGGGTCGTCCTTGTCTTGGTGAGGTGGGCGAGCCGCTGAAGATTACAGAGATGTCGTTTGCCCGTATGCAGATGCGTGATGTTATGGCGGCAATCGACAACGGTGATTTGGATAGGCTGTTGGCATTGCCCGAATCGCAGGTTGCGGCCGTGACGGTGGCCTTGTGTCGCACTTCGGATGGGCGATTTACGGTGTGCCAGCCCTTCGAGTATGTCGAGTTGGAGTATCGACCGCTGCGCGAGGCGAAGATTTTGAGAAAATAGTAAAAGTATGATAGGAGGCGAGAATTTCCTTTTGGTTGGAGCAATGTTGCTCCTCGTGGCTGTATTTGCAGGTAAGGTGGCGTATCGTTTTGGTGCGCCCGCCTTACTGCTCTTCTTGGGTGTCGGAATGTTTTTCGGCTACAACTTTATCTCATTCGAGTCGGCCGAGTTGGCCCAGTTTGTAGGTATGATTGCGCTCTGCATCATCCTCTTCTCGGGAGGTATGGATACCCGTTTTTCGGAGGTGCGGCCGGTAATGTCGGCGGGTGTTATGCTTGCTACGGTGGGTGTTATGCTTACGGCATTCATTCTGGCCGGCTTTGTGTGGTTGGTGGCTCCGCTGTTGGGAATTGAGCTCACCTTCCCGTTTGCGCTGCTGCTGGCAGCAACGATGTCTTCGACCGATTCGGCCTCAGTATTCTCGATTTTGCGTACTAAGAAGCAGGGTTTGCGCGAGAATTTGCGACCTCTGCTCGAGCTGGAGAGTGGAAGTAATGACCCGATGGCATATATCCTCACGGTGTTGTTGGTTGGTGTTCTTGCCGGCAACGGGCAGGAGGGTATGTCGGTCGGCACAAGTCTGTTTATGTTCTTTGTGCAGATGTTTGTCGGAGTTATGCTCGGTTACGGCTTTGGCCGAGGTACGGTGTGGGTGATAAACAATATCAATATCGCCAATCAAGCCCTCTACTCGGTATTGCTCCTGGCGGCAGTGTTCCTGACCTTCTCGTTCACCTCGCTGTTGCAGGGTAATGGCTACCTGGCGGTCTATATTGCGGGTCTGGTTGTCGGTAATAATAGATTGGTGCACAAGCAGACACTCACCACCTTCTTCGATAGTTTTACTTGGCTTTGCCAGGTGATTATGTTCCTTGTGTTGGGACTGCTGGTCAATGTCGGCGAGCTGTTGCAGTTCGACATTATCATCCTGGGATGCTTGGTTGGTGCATTTATGATTTTGGTGGCGCGACCCATTGCGGTCTTTGCCTGCCTGGCTCCGTTCCGCAACTTCTCGACTAAGGCTCGAGCCTATATCTCGTGGGTGGGATTGCGTGGTGCTGTGCCCATCATCTTTGCGACCTATCCGGTTGTGGAGCATATCGAGGGTGCCGAGTTGTTGTTCAATATCGTCTTCTTTGTGACGCTGATTTCGATGGCGGTGCAGGGAACGACCGTGAGTGGTATGGCCAATGCTCTCGGTTTGGCATACGAGGAGCGCGAGAGCTCGTTCAAGGAGTCTATTCGCGAACGTATGACGGCAGCATTTACCGAGGTGGAGGTTAATCGTCAGATGCTTGTCGGTGGCGATAAGTTGAGCGAAATCACCCTGCCCGACAATACTCTTGTGGTGTTGATTTGTCGAGATGGCGACTACTTTGTGCCCCGCGGCAATGCCGAACTACTCGAGGGTGATAAACTGCTTGTTCTCTCCGACCGTGGCGATGAACTCGACTCGCAGTATAAAGAGCTCGGCATTGAAGAGGTACTCAAATTTTAGAGGTTGGTAAAAATATATGGGGTGACTAAATTTTAGTCACCCCATATATTTATGCCGTTGTTTTACTCTCTATCTTTCGCCTTTGAGCATCACTCGTTCGGCTACGGAACGCAGGTAGGCTGCTGTCGCTGCATCCAAGCAGCCGTCTGCCGTAGTTGCACTGAATGGCTCGGGATAAATCGTGAGATACGATACCGCTGCTGCAAGATAAGAGCCTGCATACGAGGGGTGTGAGCCATCCTTGACGTAGAGGTCGATGTCGGGACGCTCGCGGCGAACAATCTGCCAAGCGGGGCCTTGCTGTGCAATTTTTGCATCAATAGCCTTCGCCTCGATCTCGACAACCTCGTTGAGTCGAGCCTGCATATGCTCAAAGCTTGCGAAGAACGAAGGGTACTTATCGATGAGCGGAAGGTCTTGCTTGCGCAGATGGTTGCTTCCGTGCTTGCGACCCCACGTCAGGGCGATAACAGGCTCTGCTTCGGGGCTGTACTTGCGTACCCATGCAGCGATGTCGGTCATACCCTTGAGCGAGCCGTAGTCATCCTCGGTGCCCGAGAAGACACGCTCGTAACTCTGGTCTTGCAGGAATACATAATCGTAGCCGCCCTTCTCTACAGCCTCGATTGTGGGCTGGTAGGCCATATGCTTGGTCATAGTCCAACCTCCCTTCTCACACACCCAGCAATCAACGAAGTGACCCTCGCTCATAGCAATCTCCTTGAAGATGTAAGGGTAGTTGTTGCGGTAGGTGTAGCTGTTGCCTATGAAGAGGATGCGGGTCTTCTTGCTGGTATTCATCTTGGGGTAGATGGTGATCTGCGGATAGCGGTTACCTCCCGAGATGTAGCAAGCTCCGACGTGCTCCTCAATCTGGCGGATGCGGATCGAGAGCAGACCTCCCTTGATGCTCTTTTGCAGGCGGAACGATTGCCAGAAATATTTGCTGGTGGCGGTCTTCGATGTGCGGAAATTGGTGCCGTCTTCTTCGGTCGGCATTAGCGGCAGCCACTTCTTGCCATCGAGATACTCTACGGCAAAACGATGTCCCGTGCCTGTGGGGTAGGAGTGGAATGAACACCAAATATCTACCAAGCTGCCAGCCTCGAGATTTGTGACCGGCATCTCGAATATCCAACAGTCGCCCTTTTGGGTGTTGCTGCATATCGGCTCGGAGCGTTTCGTTAGGCTCGGTCGTGCAATGGGGTTGCTACTCTCGAAACGAATCCAGGCATTCTCGCCGAAAGTGGGGGCATAACGCCCCGTTTTGATAAAGTCTTCACCTGTGGCATCTCCCTTGTTTTGGGCAATAAATCTCCACTCGGTATGTTTTGCTTTACCTTCAGCAAGGAGAGTGGTTGGCAGTGCGAAGATGATTGCCAGAATCAGAAAAAATCTCTTCATAATGGTATGTTTTGTTGTGTTATCTTGACAAAAATAGCAATTTTTTGCAAAAAATGACCTAAAACTGCACTTTTTTTGTGTATAGTTTTTGGAAATTAAATTTTTTGTCTATCTTTGCACTCGCAAAACCAAGCTATGGTGGATTCATCTAAGGGCTAGGATACCTGCCTCTCACGCAGGACATAGGGGTTCGAATCCCCTATCCACTACAAAGAACAAACGAAGCAAAAAGGTGTCGAAGTTTCGACACCTTTTGTTTTTGTAGCCTGTGGCGCAAGTTTACTTGCAGACACAAGGCTATGAAAACAAAGGAGTTGATTTATCAACTTTTTGCGCAGTGTGGTTCTTTGTTCAGGCCTCCGCGGCGAGCGGAGGGGAAAAACGAGCGGTGCGATGCGGCAGCAGAGCATAGCGAAGTTAATCCCTGTGGCGCAAGTTTACTTGCACACTTTGCCGAGGCGCGAAGGAAGAAAAGGAACTTAATGGCGTAGCGTAGCAGACTTTAGTCTGCACAGTAGCCAATCCCCTATCCACTACAAAAAAATGAAGCAGTCGATTTTCGGCAACCATTATTTTATTTTAACTGATTGATAATCAGTGTTAGTTTTTGCAAAAACTGCAAAATGCTGAACGCAAACATCTTCCACTGAAGCGGTATGAATATAACAAATTGGTGCGTGTAGGGAACGATGTAGTCCCGTCACGCACCAATTTTTGTGTATAGACTATTCTCTTACTTCTTGCTCAAACTAAGAATCACAGTGAATGTATCGAAGGTATCCATGAACTCCTTCTCCAATGCGGCAATCTGCGCAGCATCGAGCTTCAAACCCTCGTTCTCTTTCTCTACCAAATCAACCATACCACCAAGCCATGCTGCCTGCTTCGGAATGATGATGAAGAGGCGGTCGCCATCCTCGTCGGGGAATGAGGTAGCATTTACCTTATAAGTATCGCTTCCTTCATAGAGGTTGAAGACAAGGTTATTACCATTCAGGGTGTAGTTCTTTACCTTTGCCTCGCCATCGAGCGTGTGGTTGAGCTTACCATCGGCAGCGAAAGTAGCATCTGCAAAGAACTTCTTCATTACATCGATAATACGGTCTCCGTGCATTGCATCTACTGCGATATAGTTCTGACCCTGGAAAAGAACACCTTCAGGCAACTGAAGTGCTGTCTTGCCTTCGGCTGGAACTACGCGAACAACAGAGTTGAGGTAGGAATAATTGCCTTTGATGTCGAATGATTCTTGAATGCGGTAGTGAACTACCTCGTCAATTGTAGAATTAGCCCTATGTTGTATCAATCTGCCATCGGTCAATTCAATATCGTATTCAGTTACTACGCCGTCCGTTCTTGTAATAGTCAGAAGGTTACCTTGTAAAACATAAGTTCCATTAAATTGCATCCATCCGGTTCTTTGGTCATAGCCAACTATTCCAAAAGTTGCATCGTCATTATAATATACATACACGCTTGCTTCGGGTGTAAAGTTAAACCACTTACCCACAATCAACTGCGAATAATCCTTGTAAGCATCCTCACCATCTTTCTCGCAAGCGCTGAATGCAAATGCGATCACTGCAGCCACAAGGGCCATTCCAATCATTCTGAAAGTCTTCATAATTACTCTGTTT
>JAGBTZ010000038.1 GCA_017631055.1 Alistipes sp. | reverse complement strand
TCGGATATCGCTGAGGAGGATCGCGACTACTACTTGGAGCGTCGTTATCCCGCATTCGGTAACCTCGTACCGCGCGACGTAGCTTCGCGTGCTGCTAAGGAGCGTTGCGATGCAGGTTATGGCGTAAACGAGACAGGTTTGGCTGTATTCCTCGACTTCAAGACCGCTATCGAGCGTCTGGGTAAGGATATCATCAAGCAGCGTTATGGCAACCTCTTCGATATGTATGAGGAGATTACTGACGTAAGCCCCTACGAGGAGCCTATGCAGATCTTCCCCGCAGTTCACTACACAATGGGTGGTATCTGGGTTGACTACAACCTTATGACCACTATCCCGGGCCTGTACGCTATCGGTGAGGCTAACTTCTCGGATCACGGTGCTAACCGTCTGGGTGCTTCGGCTCTTATGCAGGGTCTGGCTGACGGTTACTTCGTACTGCCTTACACTATCGGCGACTACCTCTCGGCTAAGATTCAGGCTCCGAAGGTTGACACCACTACTGCTGCATTTGACGAGGCAGAGAAGGCTGTCAAGGAGCGTATCGAGAAGTTGATGTCGATTAACGGTAAGCAGTCGGTTGACGATATCCACAAGCGTCTGGGTAACATCATGTGGGACAATGTGGGTATGGCTCGTACCAAGGAGTCGCTCGAGAAGGCTATCTCGGAGATTCAGGCTCTGCGCAAGGAGTTCTGGCAGGATGTTAAGGTTGTAGGTACTGCAGATTCGTTCAACGTAGAGTTGGAGAAGGCTCTGCGCGTGGCTGACTTCCTTGAGCTTGGTGAGTTGATGGCTCGCGATGCACTCAACCGTGAGGAGTCGTGTGGTGGTCATTTCCGTTCGGAGCACCAGACTGAGGAGGGTGAGGCTCTTCGTCACGATGAGGAGTTCGCATACGCATCGGTTTGGGAGTACAAGGGTATGGACGAGGCTCCCGAGCTTACTAAGGAGGCTCTCGACTACGAGTTCACTCACCGTGCACAGCGTAACTACAAGAACTAATTTTAGGCGTCTAACTTTAATAAACACGAAAGATGAAATTTACATTAAAGATATGGCGTCAAAAGGACGCCAAGTCCAAGGGAGAGTTTAAGACCTATCATGTCGATAATATCTCGCCCGACACCTCGTTCCTCGAAATGCTCGACATTTTGAATAACGACCTTGTACACAATGGCGAGGAGCCCGTGGCATTCGACCACGATTGCCGCGAGGGTATCTGCGGTATGTGTTCGTTGCACATCAACGGTCGTGCACACGGCCCCGGCACAGCAGCTACCACCTGCCAGATTTATATGCGTAAGTTCAAGGATGGCGAGACCATCGTAATCGAGCCGTGGCGCTCGGCTGCATTCCCCGTGATTAAGGACCTCGTGGTAAATCGTGGTGCTTATGACGAGATTTTGCAGGCCGGAGGTTTCGTGTCGGTACGCACCAACTCGGTACCCGATGCAAACGCAATTCCTATCGCTAAGGCTGATGCTGATGAGTCGATGGATGCTGCTGCATGTATCGGTTGTGGTGCTTGTGCTGCAACTTGTAAGAATGGCTCGGCTATGTTGTTCGTAGCGGCTCGTGTATCTTCGCTTGCGAAGTTGCCTCAGGGTCGTGTTGAGGGCGCACGCCGTGCTAAGGCTATGGTTGCCAAGATGGATGAGCTCGGTTTCGGTAACTGTACCAACACCGGTGCTTGCCAGGCAGAGTGTCCGAAGGCAGTCTCGATTGCACACATCGCTCGTCTGAATCGTGAGTTCCTTGCTGCAAAATTGGAGGACTAATCTCGAACGAGTATAATAAGGTGATTTCTGCGTTACGATTACGTTGAAATCCCTCGTGAGAAAAGGGTTGAGTAACATGGTTATTCAACCCTTTTTTTGTCTGCCTTATCCTCATAAATAAGGATTGCGTAGAACGCAAAAAATGTGTTACTTTGCATCTGAAGATGCAACGGATACTTATATTTATAATAGTGTTGCTGCTGCCCGTGATGCGGGTGGTGGCTGCCGAGCCCCCGATTGAGGAGCCCGACACGTTGCTTCATATCGGCTCGGTCGAGGTGACCTCCATCAAGCAGGGAACAACTCTGCGAGGCAAGGCAATCGCTGCTACGCTGATTGATGCCCTGATGGCGGAGCGTAACCATATTTCGGCTCTGAAGGATGCTTCGGAGGTGGTGCCCAACTTCTATATCCCCGACTACGGTTCACGCATGACCACATCGGTCTATGTGCGAGGCTTGGGTGCGCGTATCGACCAGCCGGTGGTGGGTATGAATATCGACAATGTGCCGATAATGACCAAGGAGGGCTACGACTTCGAGATGGTCGACATCGAGCGCATCGAGATTTTGCGTGGTCCCCAGTCGACACTCTATGGTCGCAATACGATGGGTGGCGTTGTGAATATCTATACCCTCTCGCCATTCAATTGGCAAGGTGTAAGGCTCGGGGTGGAGTATGGCTCGGGAAATACGCTCAAGGCTAAGGCCTCGACCTATCAGAAAATTTTGCCCAACCTGGCGACTGCTGTGTCGGCTCATTATACCCGCACGGATGGACTCTTCGAAAATCTCCATACTGGCAAGATGTGCGATACGGAGCAGCTGGGTGGCGGCCGCTTTAAGTTGGCATGGCGCGGAGAGAGATGGCATATCGAGAATACTCTCGCCTTCTCGCTGACCAAGCAGGGAGGCTATCCCTACGCCTATGCGGGTGAGGATATTCTGAACGAAAAAGGTGAAACCATAATCACCAATGGTGAGATTCGATATAATGACCCTTGCGGATATGAGCGAATGGAGGTGAGCGATGGAGTGACGGTGCGATATGATGCCCCCAAGTTTTCGGTGTCGAGCATCACGAGCTACCGCTACCACGATGATAAGATGACTCTCGACCAGGATTTTACCCCTCTTTCGTACTTTACGCTCATCCAGGCTCGCGAGGAGCATACCGCCACCGAGGAGATTGTGCTGCGCTCGAAAGAGGGTGCGCATGGGAGGTATAGCTGGCTTTGTGGCGCTTTTGCCTTCTTCAAGCATTGTGATATGCATGCACCGGTGGAGTTTCGAAGAACAGGTATCGAGGAGTTGATTATAAAGAATGCTTCGGGCTATTCGGGTGTCGACCTTGTATTCGAGAATGAAGAGCTGCTCTTCGACTCGCGCTTCAATATGCCGACCTGGGGCGTGGCGGCCTACCACGAGTCGAGCCTGACGCTCGGTAAGTTCCTGCTGACGGCAGGCGTGAGGTTTGATTACGAGCGAGCAAGGCTCGACTATCGCTGTGCGAGCGATGCTCATGGAAAGTTTGGCGTGGCACCAATCACGCCCGACAACTTTGGCGATAGGCTCTATAACTCCTTCTTCGAGATTTTGCCTAAGGTTACCGCTACGGTGCGCTTCGATGCGCGAAATTCGCTCTATGCTTCGGTGGCGAAGGGTTATAAGGCGGGCGGATTTAATACGCAGATGTTCTCGGAGGTGCAGCAGTCGCGACTGATGAAGCAGATGGGTGTGGCGATGCATCGTATGAGTATCGATGAGATTGTTGCCTACAAGCCCGAATATAGCTGGAACTATGAGGTGGGTGTCCATACGGCTACGGCAGATGGTCGTTTTGTGGCGGAGGCGGCACTCTTCTATATCGACTGCCGTGACCAGCAACTCACGGTCTTCCCAGAGGGGCAGACTACGGGCCGAATGATGACCAATGCGGGCAAAACTCGCAGTTTCGGAGGCGAAATGTCGGCAAGGGTTTCGCCTTTCAAGAATTTCGATGTATCTTTGTCCTACGGTTACACCAATGCCCGCTTTGTGGAGTTCCGCAGCGGTAAGAGTGACTACGCAGGGCAGTATGTCCCCTACGCTCCGCAACATACGGCAGCGGCAAGGGCTACTTACGAGATTGCAATCCCGACCCGATGGCTGGAGCGTATTGTGCTCGGCGTGGGATATAAGGGCGTGGGCCCGATTTATTGGAACGAGGAGAATTCGTTGAAGCAGAACTACTACTCGCTTTTGGATGCCTCGGTGCGCCTGGCGGGCCCGCACTACTCGGTGGAGGTGTGGGGTCGAAACCTTACGGGTGCTGAGTATGCGGTATTCCACTTCGAGTCGATATCGCACCCCTTCCTGCAGATGGGCCGTCCGCGAATGTTTGGTGTGACTTTGAATATAAACTTATAAAAGAGAGAATAATATGAAAAAGATTTTGATGATGTGTGTGGTCGCTTTGGCGATTGCATCGTGTGCTAAGGGTACCGACACTCCAGAGGTGAAGTTCGAGAAGTCGAGCTATACGATTTCGGCTACTGAGGGTAAGTACGTTATCCCCGTAACCACGACAGGCGTGGATGAGGTGAGCCTGGATTATGATAACTATAGCGATCGTTGGGAGGTTGATAACGCAACCGGCGACCTGATTCCGAAGGAGGGTTGGATTGAACTCTTGCGCGTGATTAACCACTACGATACTCGCGCCTTGGCTTCGTGGCGTTCGGGTATCGAGATTGAGGTCGAGGAGAATGAGGGCTATTTCGAGCGTAAGGCATATATCACCGTAAGAAGTTTTATGCTCTCGAAGAGAGTGGCTGTAATTCAGCCTGCGCGTGATGCTCTTGTAGTGAAGCGTGGTGGTGCAGTTGTCTATACGGACAATGAGGCAAAGTGGAGATTCGTGCCGAATTTGGCTGCTGTAACTCCGGCTCAGTTTGACCTCTTTATGGATGGTACTCGCTTTGTGGAGCAGATGCCGTTGCTTGATATGGAGGTTCTGGGTATGGTAAACCAGCACGCTAAACCCGATAGTCACTTCCTCTATGAGGCTGCAGCCGTTGTGCCGAGCATTAAGGGTAACCCGATGCCGAACTATACGCTGACCAATTTCCGTTGCGAGATGGAGTCTTGGGCAGTGCTGAAGGTGTCGTTCGAGTGTATGGGTTGCAAGGTGAACTATATGAAATATCTTGGTTATCAGAAGTATTAGTAAATAAATAACAGAAAAATATGAAAGCAGAGTACAAACCCTACGTTGATGAACTTATCGAGCTCGCCATTAAGGAGGATATCGGTGATGGCGACCACACCTCATTGTGTTGCATTCCTGCCGAGCAGCAGGGTAAGATGCGCCTTTTGTGCAAGCAGGAGGGTATTGTTGCAGGTATCGAGATTGCTCGCCTGGTACTTGAAAGACTCGACCCTACGATGTGCTTCGAGCAACTTATCGAGGATGGTACGCGCGTGAAGGTGGGCGATGTGGCGTTTTACGTCTCGGGTAGCGAGCGCTCGTTGCTGCAGGCCGAGCGTATCCTGCTCAACATTATGCAGCGTATGAGTGGCGTTGCGACCCAGACGGCTATCTATGTCGACCGTCTGGAGGGCCTGCACACCAAAGTCCTCGACACGCGTAAGACTACTCCCGGTATGCGAGTGTTGGATAAGATGGCCGTGAAGATTGGCGGTGGCGAGAATCACCGTATCGGTCTCTTCGATATGATTCTGCTCAAGGATAACCATATCGACTTTGCGGGTGGTGTGCGTAAGGCTGTGGAGAATGCTCGTGAGTACCTGAAGGCTACCGGTCGCAATATCCCCATCGAGTGCGAGGTGCGCACTTTGGAGGATATCGACGAGGTCTTTGCTGCCGGCGGTGCCGACCGTATTATGTTCGATAACTTTACCCCCGAGCAGACTAAGGTGGCTGTCGAGAAGGTGGCAGGTCGTTGCGAGACCGAGTCGAGTGGCGGTATTACCCTCGACAACCTGCGCGACTATGCCGAGGCGGGAGTTGACTTTATCTCGGTAGGAGCTCTGACTCATCAGATTAAGTCGTTGGATATGTCGCTCAAAGCTTGTTAAAATATCTCGTCTAAATCGGTAATTTTGGTGTTATACGATTTTGGTTAAAGGGGTCACATACGTTTTAGTATGCTCCCCCTCCACCCAAAATCGCAAGCCTAAAAATTCCTCGATTTATACGGATATTTGGGTTGTGGGGCGGAGGAACAAGCCTTGAAATTCCTCCTTTTATGCAATTTGCTGCGTGGTATAATCCTGTAATCCTAAAAATTCCTCGATTTATACGGATATTTGGGGTTGTGGGGCGGATAGTAAGCCTTGAAATTCCTCCTTTTATGCAATTTGCGGGCAAGTTCGATATAAGATGATACTATTCAGAGAGATAACGGTGGCGGATAAGCCGCTTTTTGACCGATATGCCTGTGCCGCGCAGGTGCGCAACTGCGATATGGCCTTTGCCAACATTTACTGTTGGCAACCCTTCTATCGTAGTGAGTGGGCCGAGGTTGAGGGCTTTCTGGTGGTGCGCTTTCGGTTGGATGGGGGCGACCGCTTGGCCTATATGCAGCCGTTGTCTGAGGGAGGTGTTGCGGATTTCTCTAAAATAATACCGCTACTCTCGGCGGATGCCTCTGCTATGGGGCAACCCCTGCGTTTTGCGGGTCTTACGCCCGAGGGTGTTGAGTCCTTGCGCCGCTACTCGCCCGAAATGTTTGCTTTTGCCGCCTCGCGCGACTTTGCCGATTACATCTATGCCGCCGAAGATTTGCGTAATCTCGAGGGGCGAAAGTATCAACCCAAGCGCAACCATATAAACCGTTTTCGTAACGAGAACGAATTTCGTTTCCTGACCCTTACGGAAGAGCATGCCGAGGAGTGTCTGCGTTTGAATGAACTGTGGGGAGCGGGTCGTGCCGATGATGATTCGACAATCCGTGCCGAGCGGGAGGCGATGATTAGGGCTTTCGAGAACTTCGATGCTCTCGGTCTGCTGGGCGGAGCGATATGTGTGGGTGGCGAGTTGGCGGCATTTACCTACGGCTCGTTGTCGTGTTGCGATACGTTTGTGACCCATATCGAGAAGGCTAATACAAAATATAACGGTATCTTTGCAACGATAAACAACCTCTTTGCTCGTTCCTTGCCCGAATATGTGCGATTGATTAACCGCGAGGAGGATATGGGTATCGAGGGGCTGCGCAAGGCTAAACTTTCGTACTATCCTGTGGCGGTTGAGCCTAAGTGGTCGGCTGTGGAGATGGATTCGGTGATGCGGGATGTTAGAAGGCTGTGGATTGAGGCCTTTGGCGATTCCGAGGAGTTTGTCGAGCAGTTCCTGGCAAGTTGCTACGACCCCGAAAGTCTCTTTGCACACCGCGAGCAGGGGCGAGTGGTGTCGATGGTGCATCTGTTGCCATTCCGCTCGGCGGAGGGCGATGCCCTATATTATATATATGGTGTGGCGACCGACCCCGAGTGGCGAGGTCGAGGGTTTGCAACCGAACTTATGCTCCGAGCACTGCGTAGAGCCGAGAGCGAGGGTCGTGCGGTGGTGCTGATTCCGAGCGGAGAGGATGTGAAACCTCTCTATGAGTCGCTCGGATTTGTTGATAGGGGCGTGCAGCTGCGCTTCGATGGCGAGTTTGACTTCGGTACGGGCGACAAGGAGCGCGACAAGGCGATGATACTCGAATTTGGAGAGGGCGAGTTGGCTGCAAGAGATAGCTTGGTATTGAAATTTGAAGATTAAAAACATAAAATATAAAAATCTATGGATGTAATTTACATTATCATTGGACTTGCCCTCGTGCTGGTCGGAGCTCATATCCTGACCGAGGGTGCAGCAGCAGTGGCCGAGAAGTTCCGCATCTCGGAGTTTGTTATCGGTCTTACGATTGTGGCGGTGGGTACTTCGATGCCCGAGTTTGTCGTAAGTTCGGCAGCGGCGGTGCAGGGTAGTAGCGATATGGCTATCGGCAACGTAGTCGGCTCGAATATCTTCAACGTCTTTCTGATTTTGGGATTGTGCGCAGTGGTGTCGCCACTGCCCTTTACCCGCAACAATATACGTTTTGACATTCCGCTGACCTTCTTGGCCTCGGTGATGCTCTTTGTGGCTGCGCTGGATGTGATGTTCGGATTGGGCGAGGTCAATTGTATCGGCCGAGTTGAGGGCGTAGTGATGTTCTTGTGCTACATTGCGGTAGTTATCTGGTCGATACGCTCCTCGAAGCAGGATGAGCAGGAGGTGGCAGCCGAGCCTCGTATGAAGATGTGGATTGCACTGCTTGCGATTGTGGGCGGTTTGGCAGCGTTGGTTATCGGTAGCCGACTGTTTGTGGATGGAGCCTCGGCCGTAGCGCGAGCATTGGGTGTGAGCGATGCGCTTATCGCCATTACGCTCGTGGCTTGCGGAACATCTCTGCCGGAGTTGGCCTCGAGCCTGGTGTCGGTAGCGAAGGGTCAGAAGGGTATGGCGCTGGGTAATGTCCTCGGCTCTAATCTCTTCAATATCCTCTTTATCCTTGGCGGATGTTCGATGATTACTCCTCTTACTTTGGGTGATATTGATATTGTCGATATCTCGATGGTTGTGCTGAGCGCTGTGATTCCGTTCATCTTTGCTTTTACCTTCAAGGGTCGCCAACTCGACCGCAAGGAGGGAGTGGCGATGGTTGCGATTTATGTCGGATATGTCGCTTGGCTGATTTCGAAGGTCGTGTAGTTGGGTCGGAATGCAAAATAATTGCCGATTATCAATTGCCAATTGTCAATTATAAATTATCTTTGCGCCCGAATTTAGAATTAGTTAGGTTTAATAGAAACATTTTATGAACTTAAAGAACACTATCGACTTCCGACCTAAACTTATCACAAGCCTTCGAAACTACAATAAATCGAAGTTTACCTCCGACCTGTTGGCGGGTATCATTGTGGGTATCGTAGCCCTGCCTTTGGCTATCGCATTCGGTATTGCTTCGGGCGTAAGCCCCGAAAAGGGTCTTATTACGGCTATCGTAGGCGGACTTATTGTGTCGCTTCTGGGTGGTTGTAATGTGCAGATTGGCGGACCTACCGGAGCCTTTATCGTTATCGTCTATGGCATCATTGCCAAGTTCGGTTTCGAGGGTCTGGCTCTGGCGACCTTTATGGCGGGTGTGATGTTGCTGCTGATGGGCGTGTTTAAGCTCGGCTCGGTCATTAAGTTTATCCCCTATCCGATTGTGGTCGGATTTACGGGCGGTATTGCGTTGACAATCTTCACAACCCAGATTAAGGATTTGTTCGGTATGCAGATTGCAGAGGTGCCGGCAGATTTTCTCTCGAAGTGGGCGGTCTACTTCCAGCACATCAATACAATCAACCCCTATGCCTTGATTATCGGAGTTGTCAGCATCGCAATCATCGCGCTGATGCCGAAGGTGTCGAGTCGCGTTCCGAGCTCGTTGGTGGCCATTGTGCTGATGACGGTAGTGTCGTTTGTGTTGCGTAAATATGCGGGTGTGACCTCGATTGAGACCATCGGCGACCGCTTTACAATCAGCGCCACACTGCCTCGCCCCGAGGGTTTGTCGTTCAGTATGGAGACTATCAATATGTTGCTCCCCTCGGCATTTACCATTGCCATTCTGGGTGCTATCGAGTCGCTGTTGTCTGCGACTGTGGCCGATGGTGTTACGGGTGACAGACACAACTCCAATACGGAGCTTATCGCACAAGGTGCAGCCAATATCGTGGTGCCCCTGTTTGGCGGTATCCCTGTGACGGGTGCTATCGCCCGCACGATGACCAATATCAACAATGGTGGTCGTACCCCCGTGGCGGGAATTATCCACGCAGTGGTGCTGTTGCTGATACTGCTCTTCCTCTCGCCCCTGACGAAACATATCCCGATGGCTTGCTTGGCGGGTGTGTTGGTGATGGTGTCGTACAATATGAGCGAGTGGCGCACAATCCGCTCGATGATGCGCAACCCCAAGTCGGATGTGGCAGTGCTTATCACTACGCTGGTGCTGACCGTGATTTTCGACCTCACTATCGCTATCGAGGTGGGTCTGGTGATGGCTATCCTGCTCTTTATGAAGCGAGTTATGGCAAGCACTCAGATTACCGTTATCCGCGACCAGATGGATGTGCACCACGATGGCGAGAGCCATGATGAGCAAATCGCAATCCCCGAGAGTACCGAGGTCTACGAGATTGAGGGACCCTTCTTCTTCGGTATCGCCAACAAGTTCGATGAGGCTATGCGCCGTGTGGGTGGCAATAAGTCGCTGATTCGTATCGTGCGTATGCGCAAGGTTACATTTATCGACTCGACGGGTATCCACAACCTCGAGATTTTTATACGCCAGTCCCACAAAGAGAATCGTGTGGTAATCCTCTCGGGTGTAAATAAAGATGTACACAACGCACTGGAGAAGGCCGGCGTGTGCCGATTGGTTGGCGAGGAGAATGTCTGCAACCATATCGATAAGGCTCTGGCTCGCGCTTCCGAAGTGCTTGAGCAGAAGTAGAGTTCGTGGATTGTAAAAGTATAGGGCTGTCGCAACTTTGAGGTTGGACAGCCCTATACTTTTTGTGTTATACTCCTTCGAGCCTTAATGCCCGCTTTCGCAGACTACTTATTGTTGAAGAGGTTTTGGGTGCGCTCGCCACCGATGGTTGCGAACGATAACACCGCATCGCCAAAGAGCTTCAATCGCTCGGGCATAGCCTTAGCCTCATCATCACTCCATTCGCCCAGAACATAATCGACCTGATGGCCGCGCGCGAAGTCGCCACCGATGCCGAAACGTATGCGAGAGTAGTCGTTACGACCGAGCAGTTCGTTGATATTCTTCAATCCGTTGTGACCGCCATCACTGCCCTTGGCACGCATGCGGAGCGTTCCGAAGGGGAGTGCGATGTCATCGACAATGATTAGCAGATTCTGCATCTCAATCTTCTCGGCATCCATCCAGTAGCGAACAGCCTTGCCCGAGAGATTCATATATGTCGAGGGCTTGAGCAGGATGAGAGTGCGACCCTTGTGCTTGATTGTCGCAGTCGAGCCGTAACGGCCAGCCGTAAACGTAGCGTTGGATGCCTCAGCTAAGGCATCCAACACTCTAAAACCAATGTTGTGTCGGGTGTTGGCGTACTCGGCGCCGATGTTACCCAATCCAACAATCAGATATTTCATACCGAGATTATCGGTTTGAGGCTACTACTTCTGTGCAGCAGCTGCACCACGCGATGCACGAGTTACACGAACTGCGCAAACTGCAGTGGTTGCGGGAGTGATGAAGGTAAGACCCTCGAACTGCAAGTCGCCTACGAAGATAGTCTGACCAACCTTCAACGGAGTTACGTCTACTACGAGCTCATCAGGCAAGTTTGCCTCCAAGCCGCTAACCATCAACTTACGAGCCGACAAAGCCAACTTACCGCCGACCTTAACACCCTCAGCGTTACCGGTCAAACGAACGGGAACTGCGATAGCCACGGGCTTGCCATCCTGTACACGGTAGAAATCGATGTGGAGAATCTCCTCACGAACAGGGTGGAACTGAACATCACGCATAACAGCCTTCTCAACCTTGCCATCAATGTTGAGCTCAACGATGTACGATGCGGGAGTGTAGATGAGGGGCTTTACAGCCTTCACGTCAATAGCGAAAGCTACGTTCTCGCCACCACCATAAAGTACGCAGGGGATAAGACCCTCACGGCGTACAGCCTTGGTTGCCTTCTTTCCGAAGTCGCCGCGATTTACGGCGCTAATCTGGATAGTTTTCATTGTAATTTGTTGTTTTTTAATGTGTTACCTACGGCATCACTCAGCGCAAACCCGTAGTTTGCACCCCATAAATGCCTGATTTCGACCGCGAAGATACGACAAACCCTCCGAAAATCAAAATTTTACGAGAAATTTTTTGTGGAGATGTGGCGAGGTGTTTATTGTCGAAAATGGGGTGTTGGAGTGATAAAAATAGATTAGATGTCAAAAAAAATGAAAAAAGTTTTGCAGTTATAAAAATAGTGCCTATATTTGCACACCCAAAACGGGAAAAGCCCAGGTGGTGGAATTGGTAGACACGCTACTTTGAGGGGGTAGTGACTAATTAGGGTCGTGTGAGTTCGAGTCTCGTCCTGGGCACGACAGAAAGCAAGGAGCAATCCTTGCTTTTTTTGTTTTTGTCCGGTGAGGGTAGTGGGCTTGCACACAGATACAAGCCCCAACACCTTTGTTTTCATAGCCTTGAGTCTGCAAGTAAACTTGCGCCACAGGGATTAACTTCGCTATGCTCTGCTGCCGCATCGCACCGCTCGTTTTTCCCCTCACCT
>JAGBTZ010000037.1 GCA_017631055.1 Alistipes sp. | reverse complement strand
GTACTCATCGCCGCTGAGGTGGGCGTACTTCGATGCGGGATAAGGCTCGGCTATGACATTCACGCTATCCGAGGAGAAGAGGGCACGATAGACGTGGTTGTCGCGGTGGCGAATCTCGTCAAGGCGGCGCTGAGCTACGCGGATCTTGTCGTTGAGTAGTTCGTACTTGAAGACTATCTCGCGATTGCTGCGCAGAATAGCGTAACTCTTCGGGGTGTAGAAGAACTGCGAGAAGATGAAATTGGCGAGCGAGATGAGGATAAATCCTATAAGGATTTTGCGCAAAAGAGTGTAGGTGCGCAGACGGATCGTCACCGCATCACCATCCTCGAGGGTACTCTTCTTTGGTTTTATCCTCTCTTTTTGCTCCATTTTTCAAATTAAACGTAGTTTGATGATGCAAATTTAGCGAAAATATGTATCTTTGCAAATTGATTTGAGATAGAAATAATCAGCATAAAAAGTATATATGGAATCAAACAAAATCAGACAAGCTTTTCTCGACTTCTTCGAGAGCAAGGGACACGCAATTGTCCCCTCGGCTCCGATGGTCGTAAAGAACGACCCGACATTGATGTTTACCAATGCGGGTATGAATCAGTTTAAGGATATCTTCTTGGGCAATGCTCCCCGCAAATATCCCCGCGCAGCGGATACTCAGAAGTGTCTGCGTGTGTCGGGTAAGCACAACGACCTCGAGGAGGTTGGTCACGATACTTACCACCACACAATGTTCGAGATGCTCGGAAACTGGTCATTTGGCGACTACTTCAAGCAGGAGGCTATCTCGTGGGCTTGGGAGTTGCTGACCGAGGTTTACCACCTGCCCAAGGAGCGTATGTATGCTACCGTTTTTGAGGGTAGCGAGTCGGATGGCGTACCTTTCGATCAGGAGGCTTACGACTATTGGAAGCAGTACCTTCCGGAGGATCATATTATTCGCGGTAATAAGCACGACAACTTCTGGGAGATGGGCGAGACTGGTCCTTGCGGTCCTTGTAGCGAGATTCACTTCGACTTGCGCGATGAGGCAGAGATTGCTAAGGTGTCGGGTCGCGAGATGGTCAATATGGGTCACCCCCAGGTTATCGAGATTTGGAATCTTGTATTTATGCAGTTCAATCGCAAGGCTAACGGTTCGCTCGAACCGCTGCCTGCGAAGCACGTTGATACAGGTATGGGCTTCGAGCGTCTGTGTATGATTATGCAGGGCAAGAAGTCGAACTATGATACCGATGTCTTCCAGCCGACTATTCAGCGCATCTCGGCAATGTCGGGTAAGGCTTATGGCGAGGATGAGAAGACTGATGTGGCAATGCGAGTTATCGCAGACCACCTTCGTGCAATCGCATTCTCGATTGCTGACGGTCAGCTCCCATCGAATGTTAAGGCTGGATACGTTATCCGCCGCATCTTGCGCCGTGCAGTGCGTTATGGATATACCTACCTCGGCTTCAATGAGCCGTTTATCTGTAAGTTGGTGGCAACGCTTGTCGAGCAGATGGGCGCACAATTCCCCGAGCTTAAGGCTCAGCAGATGCTCGTTGAGCGTGTAATTGAGGAGGAGGAGGCTTCGTTCCTCCGCACTTTGGCTACGGGTATCAACCTGTTGGATGGTGTGATTGCTCAGACCAAGAAGGCGGGCAAGAGCGAGATTTCGGGTAAGGATGCTTTCCTTCTCTACGATACATACGGATTTCCTATTGACCTTACTGAACTCATTGCAAAGGAGCAGGGCGTAGGCGTTGATTTGGATGAGTTCGGCAAGGAGTTGCAGGCGCAGAAGGAGCGTTCGCGTAACGCTTCGGCTGTCGATACCGACGACTGGGTGGAGATTATTCCTATCAAGCAGAGCGAGTTCGTGGGTTACGACCTGCTGACTGCTCCGGTGAAGATTGCTCGCTATCGCCGAGTAACTTCTAAGGGTAAGACCTCGTATCAGTTGGTATTCGACCAGACTCCGTTCTATGGTAACTCGGGTGGTCAGATTGGCGATACCGGCTATATCGAGAGCGCAAACGAGCGCGTGGATATCGTTGCGACCGAGAAGGAGAACGGTCTGATTATCCACATCGCAACTACGCTTCCCGAAAATCCCGAGGCAGAGTTTATGGCAGTTGTGAATGCCGAGCAGCGTCAGTCGGCTGCAAATAACCATACAGCTACCCACCTTATGCACGAGGCATTGCGTGCAGTGCTCGGCTCGCACGTTGAGCAGAAGGGCTCGCTCGTAACTCCGGGTTACTTGCGTTTCGACTTCTCGCACTTCCAGAAGGTGTCGCGTGAGGAGTTGCGCGAGGTTGAGCGTCTGGTGAATGCTTCTATCCGCTCGAACCATCCCCTCGAGGAGAATCGAGAGGCTACCAAGGAGGAGGCAGAGGCAGCAGGTGCAATGATGCTCTTCGGCGAGAAGTATGGCGATAAGGTGCGTATGATTAAGTTTGGCACCTCGGTTGAGTTGTGTGGTGGTACCCACACCTCGGCTACGGGTAATATCGGTATGTTCCGTATCGTGAACGAGAGCGCAATCTCGGCAGGTGTGCGCCGTATCGAGGCTGTTACGGGTCGTGCTGCCGAGGATTTGGTCTACGCTGCCGAGGATATGATTTCGTCGATTGGCGAGACTCTGCACAATGCGCAGATTTTGCCCGCAATCAAGAAGTTGGTTGAGAGCAACGAGTCGATGGCTGCCGAGGTTGAGCAGATGCGTAAGGAGCAGGTTGTAGCTTTGGCCGATACCCTTATCGGTAAGGCTGTCGAGCGCAATGGCGCCTTGTGGGTTACGGTGCAGAGCGATAAGTCGGGCGAGTTTGTGAAAGATTTGGCTTACGCTATGCGTGCACGCTCTCCGAAGTTGGCATTTGTTCTTGGCTCGACATATAACGAGAAGCCGACTCTGACAATTATGCTCGGAGATGATGTTGTCGCTGCGGGTGTGAATGCGGGTGCTGTTGTTCGCGAGGCTGCCAAGGAGATTGGCGGTGGCGGTGGCGGTCAGGCATTCTTCGCTACGGCTGGCGGTAAGAATGTTGCAGGCATCCAGGCCGCAATTGATAAGGCAGTGGCTCTTATTGAGGAGAAGTTGAACTAATGAAATTGTAAAAAAAGAAGAATATGGCACAGAAAGTATTATTGATGATTCTTGATGGCTGGGGCGAGGGTAACCACACCGCTTCAGACGTTATCTACTCGGTACACCCCGAGTATATCTCGGCTATGACCGAGAAATATCCCCACTCATTCCTTCGCACCGATGGCGAGAATGTAGGTCTGCCCAACGGACAGATGGGTAACTCGGAGGTAGGTCACCTCAATATCGGAGCAGGTCGCGTGGTATATCAGGATTTGGTGAAGATTAACCGCGCTTGCGCCGATAACTCGATTTTGCAGAACGCAGAGGTCGTTAAGGCTTTTGAGTATGCGAAGAGCAATGGTGTGAATGTTCACTTTATGGGTCTTGTGTCGGATGGTGGTGTGCACTCTTCGATTGAGCACCTCTATAAGCTTTGCGATATCTCGAAGCACTACGGCATTGAGAATACCTACGTTCACTGCTTTATGGATGGTCGCGATACCGACCCCAAGAGCGGAAAGGGCTTTATCGAGGCTCTGGAGGCTCATATGGCGCAATCAACAGGTAAAATCGCTTCGATTGTTGGTCGCTACTACGCAATGGACCGCGATAAGCGCTGGGAGCGTGTGAAGGTTGGTTATGACCTGCTCGTGAATGGCGTGGGTGAACACTCGACCGATATGGTTGCTTCGATGCAGAAGTCGTATGATGAGGGTGTGACCGATGAGTTTGTTAAGCCGATTGTTCGCGTAGACGAGAATGGTAATCCCGAGGGTCAGATTAAGGCCGGCGATATGGTTATCTTCTTCAACTATCGTAACGACCGCGCACGCGAGATTACTATGGCTCTTACTCAGGAGGATATGCCGGCAGAGGGTATGCATACCTTGCCGCTCTACTACTGCTGTATGACTCCCTACGATGCTTCGTTCAAGGGTCTGCACATCCTCTTCGATAAGGAGAATGTTACCAATACTATCGGTGAGTACGTTTCGTCACTCGGCCTTAACCAGTTGCGTATTGCCGAGACCGAGAAGTATGCACACGTTACCTTCTTCCTTAACGGTGGCCGTGAGGAGAAGTTCGAGGGAGAGGAGCGTATCTTGGTTGCATCGCCTAAGGTAGCAACTTATGACCTGCAGCCCGAGATGAGCGCTTACGAGGTTGCCGATAAGTTGGTCGGTGCTCTCGATGAGCAGAAGTATGACTTTATCTGTCTGAACTTCGCTAATGGCGATATGGTGGGCCATACAGGTATCTATGACGCTATTGTTAAGGCAGTTAAGGCGGTTGATGAGTGCGTGGCAAAGGTTGTCGAGTCGGCAAAGAAGAATGGCTACGAGGTAGTTGTTATTGCGGACCACGGTAACGCAGATAATGCAGTTAACCCCGATGGTACTCCCAATACGGCTCACTCGCTCAATCCGGTGCCCATCGTGGTTGTGTCGGATCGTGTGAAGTCGGTTAAGGAGGGTATCCTGGCAGACGTAGCACCCACAGTGCTGAAACTTATGGGTCTTGAGCAGCCTGCCGAGATGAGTGGCGAGGCGCTGGTTGAACTTTAGACCGGATAAACCCTATTGAGCCACCCATTCTCGGGTGGCTTTTTTTGTGGGTAATCAAAAAAAATGTATATTTGTAACGATATATGAAGAATTTTAGAATAGGTCACGGCTACGATGTTCACGCTTTGGGCGAGGGACTTCGTTTGGTTATCGGCGGAGTCGAAATTCCGCACGATAAGGGTTGTATCGCCCATTCGGATGGCGATGTACTGATTCATGCACTGTGTGATGCACTGCTCGGAGCGTTGGCTTTGGGCGATATCGGTAAGCATTTTCCCGACACCTCGGCAGAGTTTAAGGGTATCGATTCGCGAGTGTTGCTGCGCAGAGTTACGGCTTTGGTACACGAGGCCGGCTACCGGATTGGTAATGTCGATTGTACGGTGGCGATGCAGCGACCCAAGTTGCGCCCCCATATCGATTTGATGCGTGCGGAGTTGGCTGCGGCTATGGGTGTTGAGGTCGGTTGTGTGTCGGTCAAAGCGACGACTACCGAGCGACTCGGTTTCGAGGGCGAAGAGAAGGGCGTTTCGGCAACGGCTGTGGCACTGCTTTATCAATTGTAAATAACTAAAGTATATATATATGACAATCAGAGAACTCGATCCCAAATTGGTTTGGGAACAATTTGACGACATTACGCGCGTACCGCGCCCCTCGAAAAAGGAGGGTAAGATTATCGAATTTCTTGTGAACTTTGCCGAGGCACACGGCTTCGACTATCGCAAGGATGAGATTGGCAATGTTGTGATTTATAAGGGTGCAACCCCGGGCTTTGAGGGTCGCCCCACAGTGGTCTTGCAGTCGCATATGGATATGGTCTGCGAGAAGAACTCGGATGTGGAGTTCGACTTCGAGAACGATGCTATCCGTACCAAGATTGATGGTGAGTGGGTCAAGGCCGAGGGAACAACGCTCGGTGCCGATTGTGGTATCGGTATGGCTGCAGCCTTGGCGGTGTTGCTCGACGAGAATTTGCAACACGGAGCTATCGAGGCTCTCTTTACGGTTGATGAGGAGACCGGATTAACGGGTGCATTCGAACTGGGCGAGGGTATGCTCAAGGGTAAATATCTGATAAACCTCGACTCGGAGGATGAGGGCGAAATTTTCATCGGCTGTGCCGGTGGTATCGACACTGTGGCTACATTCCACTACCATAACGAGGAGGCTCCGAAGGGTTATAATTGGTTCCGTGTGGATGTTTCGGACCTGCTTGGTGGTCACTCGGGCGATGATATCGACAAGGGTCGCGCCAACTCCAACAAAATTGTGGCTCGCCTGTTGTGGGATGCCCAGCAGAGCTACCAGATGCGCCTGAGCTACTTCTGTGGAGGTAATCTGCGTAATGCCATTCCGCGTGAAGCGTATGCCATCTTCGGAGTCCCCACTCGCCTGAAGGAGGAGTTTGTTAAGCGCTATCGAATGTTTGCCGAAGATGTGCGCTCGGAGTTCCAATTCACCGAGCCTAATTTCAAGATTACGCTCAATGAGATGCCTGAGGTGCCGACCGTTCTGGACGAGGCTACGCAAACAGCTTTGGTAAATGCCTTGGTGGGCGTTCCTAATGGAGTTTTGGCTATGTCGTTTGCGGTGCAGGGTCTGGTCGAGACCTCGACAAATCTTGCTTCGGTGAAGTTCGAGGGCGAGAATGCGATTGTAGTGACCTCTTCTCAACGCTCTTCGGTCGAGAGTGCCAAGACCTACGCTATGCAGACCGTGGAGTCGGTGTTTGCGTTGGCCGGTGCTGATGTGGCTCACTCTGACGGCTATCCGGGTTGGGCTCCCAACCCCGATTCAAATCTGTTGGCGGTGACGGTCGAGAGTTATAAGCGACTGTTTGGTGTGGAGCCGAAGGTGAGAGCCATCCATGCAGGTTTGGAGTGTGGTCTTTTCCTCGAGAAGTATCCCGAGTTGGAGATGGTGTCGTTTGGTCCGACTTTGCGTGGCGTACACTCTCCGGATGAGCGATTGGAGATTGCCACCGTGCGCAAGTTCTGGGATTTGTTGGCAGATGTGCTCCTGCATATCGAATAGGTAGATAGATGTTCCGACTGCCGCATAATGGATATGGCGTGATGCGGAGGTTTGCTCTTTCGCTTGTGCTGGTTGTGTGCAGTTTGGGCTCTATGGCACAGACTCCCGAAGAGGAGTTTCATGTTTCGAAATACTTTACCGATGAGTTTCGCCCTATGATTGAGGCGGACTCATCGGTTTTTTATCGTCTACTGCAGCGGAATGAAGATGCATTTGCGGGTAGTGCGGACTACGATTTATCCTTTGTGGGCTTTGCACGAAGAGGTGTCGGCTATCGGGAACGGAGCCTACTCCTGGATGGAGTGCCGTTGAGGTCGGGTGTGGGATCACTCCTCTCGAAGCTCGGGGTCGCAAGAGTCGAGGTTGCGAGCGTTGCGACGGCCGAGAACGTTGCCGATTGTGGTCGAGGAGGTGTGACCGCATTCAATACCTCTTATGCTGAGCCGTATGGCGCAAGAGTGGTAGGGGTGAATTTCGCTACTCGAGGCTATAACGGAGCCGTTAGAGCTTCGGTGGATGAGAGTCTTGGCCGAGGCTGGTCGTTGTCGGCAATGCTTGCGGGACGCACCGGTCGTGATATGCATATAGAGGGGGTTTATACCAATGCTATCGACCTCGGCTTTTCGCTTGCGAAGAGGTGGAGTGATAAGCACCGAGTTGCATTGACGGCTATCTTCTCGCCTTCGGAGCGAGGCCTGCGCTCATCGTCATCTATGGAGGCGTTCCGCCTGACGGGTAACAACTACTACAACCCTTCGTGGGGTTTCCAGTCGGGTAAGATGCGCAATGCCAATGTGAGAAGGTCGATGTTACCCTCTGTGGTGGCCTATTATGATGTGCGCTTGGCGGAGCATACCGAGTTCAAGGTGTCGCTCGGGGCCGAGGTCGGGCAGCGTAGTTATAGTGCCCTGACGTGGTTTGATGCCCAAACCCCGATGCCCGATAACTATCGCTATATGCCGAGTTATTACGCCTCGACAGATGTGTCGGATGAGGTTGAACAGGCTTGGCGCAATTGCGACCCGAGATATACCCAAATCAATTGGGATGAACTCTGCCAAATCAATCGTCTGAATGGTCCAGAGGCTGTCTATGCCTTGGAGGAGAGGGTCGAACGTGTGACCGATATCCACTTTAGAGCCTCGGGGCGCAGTAGGATTGGTGAGGCGCTGACGCTGCGTTATGGCGTGGCTTATAGTTATGAGCGTAGCCGTAACTTCAAAGAGATGAGCGACCTGCTCGGCAGTGATTATGTGGTGGATATCGACTACTTCTTGGTTGATGACGAGAGCTTTCGCAATAATCTGCAAAACGACCTACGTCACCCCAATCGCCGTATCGGGGAGGGCGATCGTTATGGTTACGACTATGCGCTACTTGGCTCAGAGGTGGGCGTGAATGGTGGTGTGGAGTGGCGTTCCAATCGTGTGAGAGTTGATTGCGCTCTGTCGATTGGTGAGAAACGTATTCATCGTCACGGCTACTTCGAAAAGGAGTTGTTCCCCGGCTCGCAGTCGCTTGGAAATTCTCGCAAGGTGCGCTTTATGCCATACGCAGTAAGGGCTCTGGTGGGGTATGTTTTCTCTGCGAAGCACTATTTAGAGTTGGCGGCCGCTGTGCAGAGTGATGCTCCCGATGCCGAGAATCTCTTTTTGCAGAGCCGATATAACAATCGCACGATTGATTTGCCGACCGCTATGACCGAGATGTCGGCAGAGTTGCACTACCGACTCCACTCCAAAATCGTCAATCTTGATGCCACGCTCTTTGCGGCTCTGTCTGACGGAGGTGTGAGAGTGGCACACTACTACGATGACTTGGCTGCTACCTATTCCGATATGGTTATCTCCGAGATGTCGATGATGCGCTTGGGTGCTGAGGTGGTGGCTACGGCTCGTTTTGCCCGCCATTGGTCGGCTTCGTTAGCCGCGATTGCCGGCTATTATGGCTATGCCAAAGATGCTCGGGTGTCGCTCTATGCAGATAGCGATAATCGCCTCTTGTGCGATAGGGCAGTGGCGCACCTTGGCGGGATTAAGAGCGGAAATACTCCGTTAGTGGCTCTATCGGCCGATGTGGCATATATGAATAAGGGTTGGGGTGCACGACTTACGGCAAACTATGCCGGATTGCGTTATGTCGAGGCAGAGCCTATGCGCCGTACTGACCGAGTGTCGCGCCAAGGGTCAGTTTCGGAGGAGATTTTCAGACGTTTGACCGACCAAGAACGCTTGCCCGATGTGGTGAGTGTGGATGCAGCGGCTTGGAAGAGTTTTCGCCTGCGCTCGAAGATGGGCGAGGAGTATAAGCGTCTGGTGGTCAGTCTTTCAGTGCGCAATATGCTCGGCAATGAGAATATGATATATTCGGGCCGTGAGTCGTTGCGTATTTATCGCCGTTCAATAGCCGGTGATTATCTCTACGAGCCATTCCCAACACGATATACCTACGCCTATCCTCGCACCTATTACATCTCAGTTACCTACCGATTTTAGTAAAGATTTTGTTAAATTATGCTGATTTTTCTAAAATCAATCTGTGAGTTATTAAAAAAATCATAAAATAATTGATAAGTTTTAATAATAATCATTATCTTTGTAGGGTAACCAATAAAAGTTTAGGTGTAATGAGTTCGTTAATGGAGTTCTTCAACAGCCACGATGCTGACGGCAAGGGTATTGCGCATAAAAATAACCTTATCAAACGTAGTATTATTGCCTACATGGCGGCAAATGGCGAGTCTACGCTTGCCGAGCTGACCAAGGAGTTGCATATCTCGGTGCCGACAATCACAAAGCTTGTTCAGGAGTTGGTTGATGAGGGTATGGTGAATGATTTGGGTAAGGTCGAGACCCCGGGAGGTCGTCGCCCCAATGTCTTTGGTTTGGCAAATTCGACAATCTACTTTGCGGGTATCAATGTGGGTCGTGACAATATGACCTATGTTATTACCGACCTGCAAAACAATATCATTAAGGAGGTTAAGGACGAAACCTTCGTCTTGAACGATAGAGCGCAGTGCTTGGAGAAGATTTGCTCCAATGCCGAGAACTTTATCGCAACTTGCGGAATCGATCGCTCGAAGATTCTCGGAGTGGGAGTCTGCATCGTTGGTCGAGTAAATCCCGAGCAGGGTCGCAGCTATAAGTACTTCACCTCGCAGGAGGAGTCTTTGAGTGAACTTATCGAGCAACGTATCGGTATTCGTGTATTGCTCGAGAACGATACCCGAGCTCGCTGTTATGCGGAGTATACTTGTGGCAAGTCCAAGAATGAGAGCAATGTGCTCTATCTGCACATGGGTCGAGGTGTGGCTATCGGTATTGTTATCGATGGTAAGCTCTACTACGGCAAGAATGGTTTTGCGGGCGAGTTTGGTCACATTCCATTCTTCGACAACGAGAAGATTTGTGCTTGCGGTAAGAAGGGTTGCCTTGAGACCGAGGTGTCGGGTATTGCCATCGAGGAGAAGATTTGTGACCTTATTCAGAGCGGAGTGAATACCATTCTGCGCGAGAAGTACGATCGCGGTGAGCAGATTCATATCAACGATATTATTGCAGCTGCCCGCAATGACGACAACCTCTCCATCGAACTTATCGAGGAGGCTGGCGAGAAGGTCGGCAAGGCGGTGGCATTCCTTATCAATACGTTCAACCCCGAAACGGTAATCGTGGGCGGAAACTTGGCAGCGGCCGGCGACTATATTATGTTGCCCCTGAAATCTTCGACCAACAAGTATTCGCTCAATCTGGTCTATAAGGATACCAAATTCCGCCTCTCGAAGATGTCGGATAACGCCAATGCGTGGGGTGTGGCGATGTTGATTCGCAACCAGATTATAGGTCTTTAATCGAGATTTTCGGAGGAGAGAACGATGCTTTTTGAGGGTCGGTTGTGTTGTTTGAGGGCTGTCGAGCCTACGGATGTCGATGTGATGTACGTCTGGGAGAACGATACCTCTATGTGGAGAGTTAGTGCTTCGACTGCGCCCTCTTCTCGTCATGCATTGGCTGAGTTGGTCGAGAGTATGCGCTATGATATCTATGCGGCACGCCAACTGCGCCTGATTATCCAGTGTTGCGAGAGTGGCGAGGCTATCGGGGCGGTCGATTTGTATGACTTTGATCCTCAAAATTTGAATGCAGGCATCGGAATTCTGATTTACGATAAGGAGCAGCGAGGCAGAGGTTACGCTACGGAGGCTCTGCAAATGGTCGAACGATATGCCCGAGAGGTGTTGCATCTCCACCAGTTGTGGTGCTGCGTGGGTGCCGATAATGGAGCCAGCATTGCTCTGTTTGTGGCTGCCGGATTTGAGCAGATTGGCATCAAACGTGAGTGGCGCAGAGTTGGGAATGGATTTGAGGATGAGATAATGTTTCAGAAGATAATAGAGTAATTCGAATATAATGAATAAATTTTTGGAGTGGGGCAAGAAGTCTATTTCGCCCGTCTTTATAGTGATGTTTGTTGCTGCATTTATTATGTGGTATATCACTAAGTTGAACTATACCTACACCACAGACTACAATGTGAGGCTCAATATCGGTGGCGAAAAGCTCGAAGTCCCCTGTGTTATTGAGGGTAAGGGTACCAACCTGTTCAACTATAAGTTCCAGTTGAGCAAACGCCTGCGTATTCCGCTCGAGGAGCTTACCTATACGGTTGTGCCCGATGATTTTGGCGAAGATTTTATACAGATTGACCCTAAATCGCTGCGCAATGCAATCTCGGTGAGGGTGAGCGATATCAAACTTGTGTCATTGGGCGAGATACCTATGCTCTCGATGCCCGAAACGGGGGATGAGTAGTATGATGCGAGTTGGTATTACAGGCGGTATTGGCAGTGGTAAATCTACCGTCTGCGAAATTTTTGCCGAGATAGGTGTGGCGGTCTACGACTGCGACCATGAGGCGAAGCGCCTGATGGTCGAGAGTGCGGATGTGCGTAACAGCATTGTCGAGGCTTTTGGCGAACAATCCTATCTTGATGGCGAACTCAATCGTGCCTACCTTGCCGAGAGGGTCTTTGGTTGTGAGGAGCAACTCTCGCGACTGAATGCCATTGTGCACCCTGCGGTGCGTGAGGATTTCAGGAAGTGGTGTGAGCTCCACGAACAGGATGCTTATGTATTGATGGAGAGTGCGATACTCTTTGATGCAGGGTTTGAATCGGAGGTGGATGTCTCATTGGCTGTGTTGGCTCCGCGCGAACTGCGTATTATGAGGGTCTGCAACCGCAATGGTTTGGCTCCCGAGCAGGTGGAGGAGCGTATGGCTCACCAAATGAGCGATGACGAACTCCACGCGCGTGCTGACTATACTATGGTAAACATATCGCTCGACTATCTGCGCTCGGATGTCGAGGCTATGGATAAAATTTTAAGACGTGAAGCATCCCGAAGATAGATTTATGCCCGACCTTCACTCGCCACAAGTTATGGCGATAGTGAACCTCACGCCCGACTCGTTCTATGCAGCAAGCCGCCATACGGATGAACAGCAGGTGGCGCAACGAGTGGCTCAAGCGGTGGCAGAGGGTGCTTCGATTATTGATATTGGCGGCTACTCCTCGCGCCCGGGGGCTGCGGATGTACCTCTCGAGGAGGAGTGGCGCAGGGTTGAACTCGGATTAAGGGTTGTGCGAGAAGTCTCGGCCGATGTCGCAATTTCGATAGACACCTTCCGCTCGGAGGTAGCCGAGAGGGCCTTGGCTTATGATGGGGGCGTTATGATTAACGACATTACAGGCGGTGATGCAGACCCTCGAATTGTCGATGTGGTGGCCGAGGCAGGTGCTGCGTTTGTGGCGATGCATATGCGCGGAACGCCTGCGACAATGCAATCGCTTACCGACTATGAGGATGTTGTGCCGGATGTTGTGGAGGCTCTGCGAGTGAAGGCGGAGATGCTTCTCGACCGAGGCATTTCGCCCGAGAGATTGATTCTCGACCCGGGATTTGGCTTTGCCAAGAGTGTGGAGCAGAACTTCAGATTGCTGGCGCACCTTAAGCGGGTTTGCGAACTCGGATTTCCGGTGTTGTCGGGAGTGTCGCGCAAGTCAATGATATACCGCACGTTGGATATTACTTCCGAGGAGAGCCTTAACGGAACGACAGCTCTGAATTGGGAGTCGCTGCGCCAGGGTGCAACTATCCTGAGGGTGCACGATGTGCGTGAAGCGGTGCAGACGGTGCGTTTGTTTAATATGTTCGAACAAAATAGATAGAGTATGATAAAGGCTCAAAATATACGCAAGAGTTTCGGCTCGTTAGAGGTGTTGAAGGGGATTTCGCTTGAGGTGGCTAAGGGCGAGGTTGTGGCAATAGTCGGTGCGAGCGGTGCGGGTAAAACTACGCTGTTGCAAATTCTCGGAACACTCTCGAGTGCCGATAGCGGAACGCTCGAGATAGACGGTACACAGGTGACGACCTTGGGTGATAAGGCTTTGTCGCAATTCCGCAATGAGCACATCGGTTTTGTCTTCCAGTTCCACCATCTGCTGCCCGAGTTTTCGGCTCTGGAGAATGTCTGTATTCCTGCCTTTATCGCCCACCGTGATAGAAAAGAGGTGGAGGCTCGTGCGCGTGAACTGCTCGAGATGATGGGCCTTTCGGAGCGACTGCATCACAAACCGGCGCAACTCTCGGGTGGCGAGCAACAACGTGTAGCCATTGCCCGTGCATTGATAAACAATCCTTCGGTTTTGTTGGCTGATGAGCCTTCGGGAAACCTCGATACGCGCAACCGTGACGAGATTCATCGCATCTTCTTCGAACTGCGTGATAAGTTGGGGCAGACCGTGATAATTGTAACCCACGATGAGGGTCTGGCTTCGATGACCGACCGTAAAATTACTATGAGCGATGGAGAGATACTCTGAACTTTCGCGCGAGGAGTTGCGCGACCTGCTGGAGAGTCTGCACGACAAGTATAACCGACCCGAATTTATCGAGCACGACCCGATAAGTGTACCTCATTCATTCTCTTCGCGCGATGATAGAGAGGTGGCGGGTCTGCTTGCCTCGACCATTGCCTGGGGCAATCGCAAGGCGATAGTTAAGAGCGCAAAGCGAATGATGCAATATATGGATAACGCTCCGGCAGACTTTGTGCGCAACGCCTCGGAGCGGGAGTTGGCTCTGCTGGAGAGTTACGTTCACCGCACTTTCAATGGTCGCGACTTTATCGACTTTGTGCGAGGTGTGAGGGGTATGTTCGAGAGGTTTGGAGGTATTGGTAACTTTGTCGAGGAGCGATATGAGGCTACCGGCTCGATGGCGAGTGTGCTCTCGGATTTCCGCCGTGAGTTCTTCGCTTGTGACCACGACCCCCACTGCGAAAAGCATCTCTCGTCTATTGATAAGGGTGCCGCTTGCAAGCGACTGAATATGTACTTCCGCTGGTTTGTGCGCCGAGATGAGCGTGGTGTCGATTTCGGTGAGTGGCGCAAGGTGCCGATGTCGGCATTGTATCTTCCGCTCGATGTCCATACGGGAAATATGGGGCGTGCACTCGGACTTCTGCACCGCAAGCAGAGCGATTGGAAGGCTACTGCGGAGATTACCGCCTCACTGCGCGAGTTCGATGCCGAAGACCCCGTAAGATTTGATTTTTCGCTCTTCGGTGCAGGTATAGATGGTTTCCTGAAGTAGGGTAGTGCTCAACTATATGTTTCGGTTTAAGCAATTTACGGTACATCAGCAACGGTCGGCTATGAAGGTCGGCACGGATGGCGTTCTTATCGGAGCGTGGGCTTCGGTGAGGGGGACTGACCGTGCGGTTCTCGATATCGGAACGGGTACGGGTTTGATTGCGCTGATGATAGCACAACGCAATCCTAAGGCTGAGATTGTGGCAGTCGAGATTGATGCCGAGAGTGCCGAGCAGGCTCGCGAAAATGTTGCTGCTTCGCCTTGGAGCAATCGGATAAGAGTCGAAGAGTGTGCTGTGCAGGAGTTTGTTGCGGAGCAGAAGTTTGACCTTTTTGTATCCAATCCGCCCTATTTTGTCGACTCGTTTAAGTGCTCCGATGAGAGCCGAAATACCGCCCGCCATACCGATACACTCTCATTTGTGGAGCTGATGCGGTCGGCCGAACGATTGCTTGCTCCGGATGGCCGATTTGCGGTAATAGTGCCTTCGGAGGCTGCGCTATCGGTTATCGCTGCGGGGAGGCTCCATTTGGTAAGACGTTGCGATGTACGAAGCAAACCCAAGGGGAGTCCCAAGCGCGTTATGCTCGAATTTTCGCCCCGATTTGAGGGTGCGGCAGTGCGTGAGGAGATGACAATCGGGGATGGTAGCAATGGCGGATATTCACCCGAATATATCGCCTTGACCCGAGATTTTTATTTGAAGTTCGAGTAGGGTAGAATGAGAATTTTTGCAATCTCGAAAAAATGCTTAACTTTGTGAAAACTAAATTCAAGAATATGAAGCAGATTGTTTTGGCTCTTTGTGCTGTGTTGACGGCTGTGAGCGTTTCGGCGCAGAGCGACCATATTATTCAGACCGGTAAGTATGTGGATGCCGATGGAGTTATGCGCTTTGTCGAGCCGAAGAGTACCATTGTGGTAGATATTACGGTCGAGAAACACGAGGTTATCGTTGGCCCGTATGCTCGTTATACTCAAAAGTATCTCGGTGTTCGTGCTCCGCTGACCGAGAAGGTCTTGTGCCGAATTTCGTCAGCAAGCGTGGCTCTTGCCGACAAGGATATGCTCTTTGCTAAAGGGGAGGTGGCTGCACCGACTCTTCAGGTTGTTCCCCATACCGGCGATGAGCGTGGTTTTGCCCGTCTGTTACCTAACCGTACTGATTCGCGTGCGCTGACAGCCGATGAGGCTGCAGCCGAGGCCGCAGCAGCAATCTTCTCGCTCCGCAAGAATCGCCAGGAACTTATCACCGCACAGTTAGGCGAAAATGTCTTCGGCGGTGGCTTGGAGTCGGCATTGCGCGAGATTGATAAGTACGAGAACGCCTATCTCGAACTCTTCTTCGGTCGTGAAATCGTGTCGACCAAATCGGAACGCTTTACCCTGATGCCCAGTGGCGATAAGTTCAACTATGTCTTGTGCCGATTTAACGAGAAGGAGGGTTTAGTTCCCGCTACCGATCTCTCGGGCGAGATTGTGATGTTGCAAATTGAGCCTTCGGGCGACACTTCGCTCAAGTATGTCACCGAGGCTGGCGAGAAGGATAAAATTCAGGTCGATTGCCGAGTTGCCGATTTTGCTACATGTGTAGTTTCGTGCGGTACCGAGCCTATTGCCAAGCGAGTCCTGCCTCTGTTCGAGTATGGTCGCTCGTTTAAGGTTGCAAAGTAATGTCTGCCGATAATACCTCCCGAATGTTGGCCCTGCTGGGCGAACTGCGCCGTGATCGAAACGGGATGGCGGCAGATGCTATGTGTAGCTATGGCGGTCAGTATGGCGTAAATTATGGTGTGGCGGCTCACACCATCCGTGACAGGGCGAAAGCTGAAGGCACGGATCACGCCTTTGCCGAGTATCTCTATCGTCAGGATGTGCGCGAATTGCGCATTGCGGGCTTGTGGATAGCCGACCCTGAATGTGTCGTGCCGGCTGATTTCCACTTCTGGGCAGCAGGAATTATCAACTCGGAGATAGCCGAGCAGGCGGCTTTGGCTCTGCTCTCGAAAGTCGAGCGCATAGACGATCTGTTGGATGCGTGGTCGCAGTCGGAGAGTGTGTTGCTTGGCTATGCAGCGATGCTTGCAGCGGCTCGTAACCAGGAGCGTGATGATGAGATGGCGCTTGGTGCACTCTACAATATCATAGAGGCCTTTCCCGATAACCGCCTTGCCGGTCAGGGGGCGGTGGTGTTGCTCTCGGCCATTGCCGAGCGTGATGTGGAGGCTGTTCGGCATTTTGTCGAGACACTGCCCGAAAACTCCACAGCGCAGTTTGTGCGCGAGGAGATTGAGTGGAGAGTAGCCATAGCTTAACTCCAATAGAGTATAATCCCCAAATATAGAGGTTATGAGATTTATCGTGACACTGATGCCGTTGTTGCTTGTGGCGATGACGGCTGCGGCAGAGCCGAAATATAGCAAGCGCGAGTGCGGAACTTTTGTTGTGGTTAAGAACGAGGGCGGTCGTACCATTGGCTACTCGCCCAAGTCGGGAATTGCGATATTGGAGTGTGACGGCTACGCTTTTAAGGACCTAAATCGAAATCAACGCCTTGATAAGTATGAAGATTGGCGACTCTCGGCCGAGGAGCGAGCCAAAGATTTGGCACTGCAACTCCCGCTGGAGTATCTTGCCGGATTGATGGTGCATAGCAGTTACCAACTGATTCCAAGCGAAGGAACCTATGGTGGCAAGAGTTTTAAGGAGGCTGATGTGAGTGCTTCGGCTCTCGATGACGAGCAATACCGTCTTGTCCGTGATGAGAAAGTGCGCCACCTGCTCGTGACAAAGGTGCGCAGTGTCTACGATGCTGCCGAGTGGAGCAACAACCTGCAAGCCCTGTGCGAGAGTGAGGCGTTTGGTATTCCTGCCAACAACAGCACCAACCCACGAACAGCTTGGAAAGATCGTACATCGGTGTGGGGTCCGGCACTCTCTCTCGCTGCAACTTTTGATAGTGAGTTGGTGGCTCGCTATGGAGAGGTGGCCTCCGAGGAGTTGCGTGCGATGGGTATCGCTACGCTCCTTGCTCCACAGGTTGAAATTGCCACCGAGCCGCGCTGGATGCGTGTACACGAAACATTTGGAGAGTCGAGCGCTCTTGCTGTCGACCTTACACGAGCATATATCAATGGTTTCCAATCGTCGTATGGTAAAGATACAATCGAGGGTGCGTGGGGTATGAAGAGTGTCAATGCGATGGCTAAACATTGGCCCGGCAGTGGTACCGGCGAGGCGGGCCGAGATGCCCACTATGCTCACGGAAAATACTCGGTATTCCCTGGAGAAAACTTTGAGGAACATCTGCTGCCATTTACCGAGGGTGCGCTGAAACTTGGCGGTCCAACCGAGAAGGCAGCATCGATAATGGTTGCCTATAATGTCCTGCTCGGAGTGATGCCGAAAGATGAGCAAGTGGGTGCCGGATATAGCTATTTTGTAATGGATAGCCTGCTGCGTAAAAAGTATGGGTATGACGGAGTTATCTGCTCGGATTGGCGAGTGCCGAATGACTATAAGGCGATGGACGAAAATAAGGGCAAGCCGTGGGGTGTGGAGCATTTGAGCATTACGGAGCGTTATCTGCGGATGATTTTGGCGGGTAACGACCAGATTGGCGGAATCACGACAAAGCAATATATCGAAGAGGCATACCGTCTCGGAGCGAAGATCTATGGCGAGGAGCAGATGCGCAAGCGTTACGAGAAGTCGGCAGAGAGATTGCTGGTGATTATGTTCCGTATGGGATTGTTCGATAATCCCTATCTCGATGTGGAGCAGAGCCGTGCGACGGTCAACTCCAAATCCTTTGCCGAGGAGGCGCTTATGGCGCAGATGCGCTCGGTGGTGATGCTGAAAAATAGCAACGGAGTGCTTCCGCTGAGCTCTCGTGCCAAGGTCTATATTCCCACCGTTAATAGTGTTGTAAGTTATGGTTTGGCGGTGGCGATAGAACAGCAATTTGATATGGTTACAAATCCCGATGATGCCGACTGTGCGCTTGTCTTTATCAACTCTCCGAAGAGTGGTAAGGGTTATAGCCCCGAGGATGTGCAGCAAGGCGGAAATGGCTATGTGCCAATCTCGTTGCAGTATGGGGAGTATAAGGCTGAGTCTGCGCGCGAGGTGAGCCTTTCGGGTGGCGACCCGATGGAGAATTTCACCAATCGCACCTATCGCAATAAGTCGGTTACGGCGAAGAATGCTGATGCTGTCGATCATGTTGTCGAGGCTCGCAAAAAGATGGGACAGAAGCCGGTCATAGTCTGCGTTACTGCGAAGAATCCCATGGTCTTTAGCGAGATTGAGCCTTATGCCGATGCGATATTGATAGATTTTGGAGTTCAGACAGAAGCCGTTATGGGCGTTGCTGCGGGCGTAATCGAGCCACAGGGATTGTTGCCGTTGCAGATGCCGAAGGATATGCACACGGTGGAGCGCCAGAAGGAGGATTTGCCATTCGATATGGAGTGCTACAAGGATGCCGATGGCAACGTCTACGACTTCGCCTATGGCCTGAATTGGAGCGGTGTAATCCGGGATTGGAGAACGAAAAAGTACGCTCCCAAGAGATAAAAATTGCGAGAGGTTAATTACTAATTCGACCGAATTAGTAATTAACCTCTATCCACGTTCTTCGCGAGAACTCTACGGTGGTGAGTTCCCTTTCTATATACTCTACGGTGCGTTTTAGCCCTTCGCTGAGCGAGGTCGATGGTTCCCACTTGAGTTCCTTGCGGGCGCGTGAGAGGTTGGGCATCTTGCGACGAGGATCGTTGTGGCGGGCTGCTATGTGGTTGATGCGGGAACTACTGCCCGTGAGAGATATAATCTTCTCTGCTAGTTCCCGTATCGAAATCTCGTGGTTGCTGCCGAGATTGTAAACCATCATCTCCTTGCCCTTCGGGGCATTCATAATCTTGATTAAGCCATCGACAATATCTCCTACCCAGCAGAATGTACGTTGCTGTTCGCCACTGCCGTAAATCGTGATGTCGCGGTTGTAGAGCGTATCGATAATCATAGCCGGAATTACTCTTCTGTCGGATAGAGCACAGCCACTGCCGTATGTGTTGAATAGTCGGGCTATGCGGTTGTCGCCACCGTAAGCCTTGTGGAGAGCCTCGGCGGCACGCTTGCCCTCAATCTCGAAACTTTGGGGTAGACTCGATGTGCTATGCTCATCGGGCGTGGGGTCGTGATAGAGCCCATAGACCTCGCCCGAGGAGGCGTAGAGAATTTTTGCTCCACTCTGACGTGCCACCTCCAACGTGTTTATCGAGCCGAGTATATCGGTGCGCAGAGCCGTTGCTGCCAGGTCATTACCTGCGTAGTAGGCGGCTGGGGATGCGAGGTTTATAATGTAATCACATTCGACATCGAAGGGGTGGGTGATGTCGTGGTGGATATAGCGAAAACGCTCCTCGTAGATAATATCGTGCAACAATGGCGATGCTCCGACACCTCGTGTGTCGATGCAGGTTACACGTTCTCCGTTCTCGATAAGTGTGCGGCAGAGGTGTGAGCCGATAAGGCCCACTCCGCCCAAGACTACAATCTGCTTCATCTCTCGCTGGTTTTTTTGAGCAAGAGAATTCAACAATCGTACCAAGAATGATTACTCCTCGGTAAAGAGAGCCTTCGGGAGTTGCGAAATGTTGTTTATGCGGATAATCTCAATACCTTTGGGTGCTTTGAGCGACTTGGAGATGTAGCCCGAAACCACAATGCGGCGGAAGCCTAAACGAGCCGCCTCACTGATGCGTTGCTCGGTGCGGGGTGCAGGGCGTATCTCGCCTGAGAGTCCCAGCTCGCCTGTGCAGCAGATACCCTCATTTATCGGGCGATCGTAGTATGACGAAATCACAGCCGCCACAACCGCCAAATCCAAGCCCGTGTCGGCAACCTTAAATCCGCCTGCAAAGTTGAGAAATACATCCTTTTGGAACATCTTCATTCCGAGTCGTTTCTCGAGAATGGCGAGCAACATATTCATTCTGCGAGCATCGTAGCCCGTAGCGTTGCGCTGGGGTGTTCCGTAGGCAGCGTTGCTGACCAGCGACTGCACCTCGATAAGGTAGGGGCGTATGCCGTCAGCCGAAGCACCTACTGCGATGCCGCTCAACGGCTCGTCGTAGTGCGAGAGGAGTATCTCCGAGGGGTTTTCGACTGCTCGCAGTCCATTGTCCAGCATCTCGAAAACACCAATCTCAAATGTCGCTCCGAAACGGTTTTTAATGCCGCGCAATATGCGATAGACGTTGTTGCCGTCGCCCTCGAACTGAAGAACCACATCCACGATATGCTCCAAAATCTTGGGACCGGCGATGGTGCCATCCTTGGTGATGTGTCCGATGATGATTATCGAGGTGCCACTGCTCTTGGCATACTTGAGCAGCGTGGCAGCACACTCTCTAATCTGCGACACACTGCCTGCTGACGAGTCGATAAGGTCGGTGTAGATGGTCTGTATCGAGTCGATGACCACGAAGTCGGGTTGGAGCTCCTCTATTTGGGCAACGATATTTTCGAGTAGGGTTTCGGTGTAGACTATGCACTCCTCATTGCCGATGCCGATGCGCGAGGCACGCAGCTTTATCTGCTCGGCAGACTCCTCGCCCGAGACGTAGAGGCAACGCAGGCCGTTGGTCGTGAGGGCTATCTGCAACGAGAGTGTCGATTTGCCGATACCGGGCTCTCCTCCGATAAGAATCAGTGACCCCGGTACCATACCACCTCCCAAGACACGATTGACCTCGCTATTGCCGAGGTCTATGCGACGGTTGTCGCTGCGCTCAATCTCGCTCACGCGCTGAGGTCGTGAGGTGGGTACGTTGGCTATCGAAGCTGCCACCGAACTGCTCTCCTTCGAGATTACCTCCTCCGCAAATGTATTCCACTCGCCACACGAGGGGCAACGGCCGAGCCACTTGGGGGCTTCGAAACCGCAATTCTTGCAGAAATATGCCTTCTTGACCTTTGCTGCCATAGTTGTTTACTGCTATTTGATAAAGAATCGGTAGATGTCGTTGCCGTTGGCGTAGACAAGCAGGATGAGCAATAGAACAAGTCCAATGTACTGTGTAATCTCGAGGAACTTATCGCTCGGCTTGCGGCGTGTAATCATCTCCCACAGAGTGAAGAGCGAGTGACCGCCATCAAGTCCCGGGATGGGGATGATGTTCATCACTGCGAGGATTATCGAGAGGAAAGCCGTAGTGCTCCAGAACGAGAGCCAATTCCACTCGCTCGGGAAGATGCTGCCGATAGAGATAAATCCACCCAGGCTCTTGTACATCTCGGTCTTGGGACTGAAAATCATCTTCAGTTGCTGCCAATAGCCCGAGAGTTGCTTTACGGTTAGGCGAGCACCTGCGGGGATAGACTCCCAGAACGAGTAGTGGCGTGTGCGCAACTCGAAGGGTGCTGCCATAACGATACCAAGGCGACCATCCTCGCTTACGAGCAGGGTAATCTGCAAGGTACCTCCCTGACGCTCAATGTCGAGAGTGACCTCCTCGCCCTGATGCTCAGCAAAGAGTTGCTTGAGAATGACGGCATCGTTGGTAGCAGTACCATTGACTCCCTTGATGCGGTCGCCGGCGAGAATGCCTGCCGTGCGAGCCGACTCGAACTCTACGCTATCCACAATCATCGGTACCACGGGCGAGTATAAATCCTTAAACTCCTCATTGTTGCGCATCTCGAGCAACTGCTCGTAGGGGATGGTGAACTGCTGATTTAGACCGTTACGCTCGACAACTACCGTGCGCTCATCGTCAGAGATAACCAACGCATTGAGAATCTCGTTCACGTTGTCAATCTCCTTGCCCTCAATCGAGATGATTTTGTCGCCATCCACAAAACCCATCTGCTCGGCTGTGGTGTTGAAGTTGTAGCCCCACTTAACATCCTCGTTGGCGAGGTAGCTGCTGCCCCAAGTGTACGAAATACCGCAGTAAATCGTAAATGCCAATACCAAATTCATCACAACACCGGCAATCATCACCAGAAAGCGTTGCCAAGCGGGCTTAGCGCGGAACTCCCAGGGTTGCTCGGGTTGCTTCATCTGCTCGGTATCCATCGACTCGTCAATCATACCTGCAATTTTGACATAACCGCCCAGCGGAATCCAACCCATACCATACTCCGTATCGCCTCTCTTGAACTTGAAGAGCGAGAACCAGGGGTCGAAGAAGATGTAGAACTTCTCGACACGGATGCCGAAGATGCGTGCTGCGATGAAGTGTCCGAATTCGTGAATTGCAACCAGGAGCGAAAGGCTCATCAGAAGTTGCACTACCTTGATAAAAATTTCCATATCTTTTCTGTTGTTTAATTATCTCTGATCTCTATTATCCCACTACCTAACGGTTATATGGTAGCAGTATTGTTTGCGCTCGATTTTAACATAGCAGCGACCCGCTTTGCGTAGTTCGTGCAGGGTTTGTGCCAATGCCAATCGTAACTCGTAATCTCCTCGAGGTTTTACGGGGTCCTCGCCAAAGCGGACATACGAGATGTCGATGGTCGTTCCGTAACAGTGACATGATGCCACCGAGGCATTGACGTTGGTTTTCCTCAACTTCGCCACATCTTCCTCGGTGCGCAGAACGCTCGTGACCATAAATTTACTCTTGGAATTGGTCTTTGCTTGGAACAATTCGGCTATATCCTCGAGCAGTTCCGCTACCTTCGGTACAACGTATGGCGATGAGTAGTCCAAATCCCTGACGATATACTTTGAATTGGTCGATATCTGTACCAACTTACGACCCATGCGCAACTTCTTATATCGAGCCTCAATGTCGGCTTGTGATTCGAATGGCGGGAGTCCGTTGCGGATGGCAGCCTCCTTCTGTTTGATTTGTAAATCTTTGAAATGTCTCTCGTATACGTTGACTTTGCCAGTCAGAGGCTTGTAGCCTTCGTCAGACGTGGCGTTGAGATTGCACATGAATATCGTAGCGCAAATGGGCAATACTTGCAACGCAATAGTGTGAAATCCAACCTTGTAGAGGCCACGCCTGATTTTGATGGTGAAGATTGTAGCTCCGGCTACACATCCCGTTATCGCAATGAATAAGCATCCCCACAATGCATCCGATAGGTTGAAATGGAGATAGGTGCGATGTAATGTCCATGCAAATATCCCCAAACAGATGAGGGTTGTGAAATAGTACGCAGACTTTATAATAAACTTTCTCTTATCAATACCTTTGGTACTCATACTTTTGTCGGCTGTTATAACTTCAAAAACTCTCGTGCCAAAGCCCTCGATTCGGCGTTGTTCGCAGCATAATCATCGAGCGTTGGTTTGGCTACGAATTGGCTCTTGTCGAGTGCATACTCTATCGTCTTGACGATGTCGGTATAACGGCACTTGCCGGCAAGGAATGCTGCCACAGCCACCTCGTTGGCTCCATTCATTGTGCAGGCTGCCGTTCCTCGGCGGCGCAAGCAATCGTATGCGATGTCGAGTGCGGGATACTTCACTCTATCCACCTCGCGGAACGAGAGGGTGGGATGGTCTGCGAAGTTAAATCTCTCCGAAGGGCGAACTGCTCGTTCGGGGAAGAGCAGTGCCAGAGAGATGGGCATATGCATATCGGGAGTGCCGAGTTGAGCCTTCAAAGCTCCATCCTCGAACTCCACCAACGAGTGAACGATTGCCTCGGGGTGGAGGATAACCGAGATTTTCTCGGCACCGACCCCGAAGAGGTGGTGTGCCTCGATAACCTCAAAACCTTTATTGACCAGCGTTGCCGAGTCGATGGTAATCTTTGCGCCCATACTCCACAATGGGTGCTTGAGAGCCTGTGCCGGTGTGACATCATCCAACGCCTCGCGTGGGAAGTCGCGAAAAGCGCCTCCGCTGCAAGTTATAATCAATCGGCGCAGGGGCGATTGTTCGCCCATCAGGCACTGGAAAATTGCCGAGTGCTCGGAGTCGATGGGCAAAATCGGCACCTTGCGCTCGAGTGCTAACGGCATAATCATATCTCCGGCCACGACCAAACTCTCCTTGTTGGCAAGGGCTACCTTTTTGCCGTGCTCGATAGCACGCACTGTCGGTATCATTCCGGCATATCCTACCAAAGCATTGACAACCGTATCAACTTGCGAATTGCATACCGCAGCCTCTACGGACTCTTCGCCTGCGAAGACCTTGATATCACTATCGGCAAGCGCCTCCTTGAGCGAGGGGTAGTACTGCTCATCGGCAATAACCACACTGTCGGCATCGAACTCTCGGGCTTGTTGGGCAAGTTGCTCCCAATTGCGATGGGCTGTGAGGGTCACGACCTCAAATCGCTCGGGGTTTTCGCGCACGATGTCGAGTGTCTGTACTCCTATCGAGCCGGTCGAGCCAAGTATTGCGAGTTTCTCTCTTTTCATCTCTAAAAAACTATATATCCTTCGGGGTCAACGGCCTTGCCGCCACTCCATAATTCGAGTTCAAAACTATTGCTGCCATCCGGAGTCGAACTCTCGGCAGTGTGGCCTATTACCTCTCCGCTCTTGATGACCTGTCCCTTCTTGACGATGCTCTGCGAGAGGTTTTTGTAGACCGAAATCAATCCGTTCGGGTGCTGAATTTCGACAATGTTCGAATGGTCGGGGGTCCAAACCGATGTGAGGATTGTTCCATCTGCGATGGCTGTTACCTGTGCCATTGAAGCCGATGCCATCTTTATTCCATAAACACCCTCACGCAGATTGAAGTGGGTTGTGATAATTCCCTCGACAGGCACAACCAACTCCATATTGTCGCGCACCGAAGAGGTCGATTTAACCGTAGTGTGAAGACCGTACTCTCCGTCACCCTCCATCTGGACACGCAGCAGCGAATCCTCTATCGAGGGCATTATGAGAGTCTTGGCACGATGCACACTGTCGCTGGCAATGGTGGTGCGCACGGCTGGAGTTTTACCATTCATTATCAGCGAGATGTTGTCGTTGTAGATAAGCATCTCGTTCATTCTGCGCTCTATCGAGTCCAGGCGCATAACGCTCTCCATCAGACTCTCGCGCGAACGTGCTGCATTGCTCTTATATCCGGGCAGAAACTCCAAAATGGGAGTATATGCCACCAATAACATAAGAATCGCAAAAATCAGAAAAATCAGCGCCGTGATAGCTGCAAAAGCTCCCGCCGGAGAGATTAAAACGTGCCACTCCTCGTTGCGTTCCTCTACGCCAAGCATGCTAAATCGGCGTTTGCGCATTGCGCTCTTCCACCATGAGGATATCGATGTTATCACTTTCATACCTATACTTTATTGGACAAAGATACTTAAATTTAGTGAATAGAGTAGTAGAACTTCACGAAATTTTACTACCTTTGTGTTGTATTTAACGCAAAAACTTCAAAATTATGACTAAACCTACTTTGTTAGTTCTCGCAGCCGGTATGGGTTCGCGTTATGGTTCGCTTAAGCAGATGGATGGCGTAGGCCCTAATGGTGAGGCGATTATTGACTATTCGATTTACGATGCTATTCGCGCAGGCTTTGGTAAGGTGGTATTCGTTATCCGCCACTCGTTCGAGAAGGAGTTTACCGAGGTCTTCAATGCCGAGCGATTTGGCGGTAAAATCGAGGTGGAGTATGTATTCCAGGAGTTGGACTACCTGCCCGAAGGTTTCTCGGTGCCCGAAGGTCGTGTGAAGCCATGGGGTACCAACCACGCCTTGATGATGGCAGCCGAGGCGGTGAAAGAGCCCTTCGCAGTAATCAATGCTGATGATTTCTATGGTGCTGATGCTTATAAGGTTATCGGTAACTACTTGAGCAACCTCGCAGGTTCCAAAAATCACTATTGTATGGTTGGCTACGAGGTTAATAAGACCCTCTCGGAGAATGGTACCGTGTCGCGCGGTGTCTGCGAGATTGACGATGAACGCTTCCTGACCTCGATGGTCGAGCGTACTCAGATTGAGCGTGTCAATGGCACTATCGTATTCCACGACTTGGGTACTGACGAGCCCCTTGCTGAGAATACTCCCGTGTCGATGAATCTCTTTGGCTTTACTCCCGACTACTTCGACTACTCGAAGGAGTACTTCAAGGGTTTCCTTGCTGAGAATTGCGAGAATTTGAAGGCAGAGTTCTTTATTCCGTTGATGGTTAATCACCTGATTGGTAGCAACACTGCGAAGCTCAAGGTGTTGAGCACCTCGGCTCTCTGGTTTGGTGTTACCTACAAGGAGGATAAGCCTGCTTTGGTAGCCAAGATTGAGCAGTTGATTGCGGAGGGTGTATATCCCCGCAACCTCTGGGAATAAGTTGTCTAAGAGGTGATTTCTGCGTTACGCTTGCCTCCGCAATGCTCACATACGTTTAGTATGCTCCGCTTGCTTCGGCTGCGCAAGCCTTGAAATCCCTCACTTATACAACTTATTCAGAACTGGATAAGTTTCAATCCCGACTCCTCATTTACGTTCAGTAAACTGCGGGGTCGGGATTTTTGTGTTTTTTGAAAAGGTAGTTAATGGTGTTTAAGGGTTGTTAAGTAATTCCTTAGACTCCTTAAATTCTCTAAAGTCCCTAATAATCTTTCATTCAGTGAGACTTGGCGAACTATTGCCATTCGTTGCCATTCACCCCCCCCCAAAAAAAAAGCCAGTGGTAAATCTCCACTGGCTAATCGTTGTTGACTCTGAGCCTTACTCCTCGGTCGGCTCCTCGGGGAGTTTGAACTCGGTGAAGCCAGCTGCAAGCAGAGCGTTATACCACGCAAACACCTTCTTGATATCCGAAACGTGTACACGCTCGCGGTCGTACTCGGGCAACACCTCTGCAAAGTATGCCTTCAACTTCTCGGGCGACTCCTTGTGCGAGATAGCCTCCTTGCCACCGGTGTAGTTGTAGATGTTGGTAAATACCTGTGCTAAAGCGATATCCTCGCCCTCAGTGTACATCGAAATCTCGGTGAGAGCACTTACGCGCGAAGAGGCCGAAGCGTTCATACGCTTGCCGTCAGCCAATGCCTCAACGATGATGCCGTTGGTCGACTGTGCAACGTATTTGAAGAGTCCGGGCTGACCCGAAATTGCCAAAATCTCCTGTAATTCCATAGTTTTACTTATTTTGTTTATCAGTTTTCAAATTTCTGCGCTCAAAGATAGCAATAATTTCTTAAATCAAACCCTTTTGCGGATTTAAGGTTGTACTGTGTATGAGTAGTAATCCGAATATGTGAAGATTCCGTATTCGCTGGTGCAGTAGACTGTGAACATCACAAACTTTCCGGCTTTCTGCCTGGGAATTACTGCCTCGAGTGTGAAGGGTTTGCCTTGCTCGATTGTGATGGTTTCGGTGTGCTGAATTGAGGCGAGTTTCTTCCAGGTAGCCTCCTCGCCCTCGGCTTGCGGCTCTACCTTGATTTGCAGCTCCTGATTTTTGGGATTAAATCTCAATTCAGGAGTATTATCGCCCCAAGTGTTGGTGCCAATCCAATACTTTACGCAAACAAAACCGCTGCCGAACGGGCTGGTCACCTCTGCCATAACGGTAACATCATCATTTGCCGTCACGGTTGCCAAATCGTGCGAGAGGGCTATATTCTCGATTTTGGGCGATTGGTAGTATTTGATATTGGGATCGAGCTCGCATCCTGCGAATGTGAGTATCGCCACTATGAGAACAAATAACTTTTTCATCTCTAAATCAATTCTTTCGTTGTCGAAAACACCAAACGGATTGTTTTTCGGATGTAAAAGTAGTGAAAAATAATTAAAAATTGCTATATTTGTAGTCTTAATAAAAATAAGTAAATCTATGAAACGAAAAATTACTATTATCGGTTCGGGTATGATGGGCTCGGCTCTCGCTTATCCTGCATTTGAAAATGGAAATGAGGTGCACCTGGTCGGAACTCCGCTCGATCGCGAAATTATTGACGAGTGTCGCCGTTCAAACAAGCATCCCAAGTTCGATATTGCTTTCCCCGAAGGTGTGAAGTATTACCAGTTTGAGGAGTGGCAGCAGGCTGTCGAGGGTGCCGATTTTGTAATTGGTGGTGTGTCGTCGTTCGGAATTGACTGGTTCCTTGAGGAGGTCTTGGCTCATCTCGATCCGAAGATGCCGGTCTTGTCGGTGACTAAGGGCCTTATCAATCTTCCGGACGGAACGCTGATTTCGTATCCCGCATATTGGCAAACCGAACTGCAGAAGAGGGGTATCGAGCGCGAGGTCTGCGCTATCGGTGGTCCCTGTACCTCTTACGAGTTGGTCTACCACGACCAGACCGAGGTTGCTTTCTGTGGTAAGGATACCGCAACGTTGAAGATGATGAAGGAGGCGTTGGCTACCTCGTACTACCATATCTCGCTCACGAACGATGTTATTGGCTTGGAGAGTGCTGTGGCTTTGAAGAATGCCTATGCGCTCGGTGTGGCGATGACCATCGGTTTGGTTAATCGCGAGAATGGCGAGAATGCCGGTCTGCACTACAACTCGCAGGCAGGTGCTTTCTATCAGGCGACCAAGGAGATGAGTCGTCTGCTCAAGATTCAGGGCGCATCGGAGGATTGTACCTACATCGGCATCGGCGACCTCTATGTTACGGTTTATGGTGGCCGTACCCGTAAGATAGGTATCTTGCTTGGCGAGGGTAAGACATACCAGGAGGCTATGGATATTCTGGCAGGTGTGACTCTCGAGTCGTTGGTGGTTGCTCGCCGTGTGGCTAAGGCTATCTATCGTAAGGCCGAGCTCGGTATGCTCGACTTGGCGGACTTCCCGCTGATGGTACACGCCAACGATGTCCTCGACAATGGCAAGGATGCACAACTGCCTTGGGAGGCGTTTACCTTCGACAATACGAAATAAGATTATAAAACCTAAATTTACATAAAATGAACACCGAAATTCAGAAAAAATACCGCAAGTGGGAGTGGCGTACCATTCTTATCTTGATGGTAGGTTATGCACTCTATTACTTTGTGCGCAAGAACTTTAGTATCGCAATTCCCGCTCTTGAGCAGGAGTTGGGTATCACAAAGGCTCAGCTTGGTGTCTTCCTGACGCTGAATGGTATTATCTACGGCTTCTCGCGCTTTGTCAATGGATTGCTCGTGGATAGATTTAGCAAGAAGAACATTATGTCGTTGGGCTTGGTGCTCTCGGCTGTGGTAAATCTCGCAATCTGTTTCAGCCCGAAGATGAATGGAGTGATGAATCTGCTCGATGGCGAGGGTAAGGCTACGCTTCTGTTGGTCTACCTGATTGGCTCGTTGTGGGTTGTGAATGGATATATTCAGGGTATGGGAGTTCCTCCGTGCGTCAGCCTGTTGGCTAACTGGGTGCGACCTTCGGAGTTGGCTACCAAGCAGTCGTTCTGGAATGCTTCGCACTCGATTGGTGCCGGAGTGGTTGTATGGCTGTGTGGTGTGTTGCTCCAAAAGTATGGCTATTCGGCTTGGAATCTCTGCTTTGCAATTCCGGCTGCAATCTCGTTGGTTGGCGCACCGTTGCTCTATTTCGGATTGAAAGATAGCCCCTCGCAGGTGGGCTTGCCGCAAGTCGAGGAGTTGGATAAGGCCGAGAAGAGTGCTGTGGTGGAGCAGCCTGCCGAGGAGAAGATTGATAGCGCAATCTTTAAGAAGGTTATCCGCAAGATGGTCTTTGCAAATCCCTATATCTGGATTATCTCGGTGTCGAACTTCTGTATCTACATCATCCGCTTTATGATTCTGGATTGGGGCTCTTCGTTCCTCACTCAGGAGAAGGGTATGGATATCTCGACCGCAGCGAATGTTGTGGCTTCATCGGAGTTGATAGGTGGTATTCTCGGTATGCTCCTTGCGGGCTGGGTTACCGACCGTTTCTTCAAGAATAAGGCTCACCGTACCTGCTTCTTCTGTACTCTGTTTGCAACCATTTCGTTCTTTATCTTCTGGAAGATTCCTTCGGCTAATTGGTCGTTGGTATTCTTGGTGTTGTCGGCATTCTTTATCTATGGTCCGCAGGCTCTCTACGGAGCTTGTGCATCTCAGCAGGCAACCAAGCACGCAGCGGGTACGGGTAATGGTATCCTCGGAATTTTTGGTTACGCAAGTACCGCAGTGTCGGGTATAGTGTTCGGTATCTTGGCAGACAATTACGGTTGGGATTCGGTATTCATCCTCTCGATTGTGTTCGGTGCACTCGGAGCACTTGTTATCGCTCTGATGTGGAATGCTCCGGCTGATGGTTACGAGAAGTTTAACAAACTGGTAGAGGCCGAGAAGAGTAAAATCGCTAAATAGATTTATGCTATGGAGAGTAGAGTAGAGATTATTCAGATCAATATCTCGGGCGAGGATAAGCCGGGTTTGACCTCTTCGTTGACGAGCATTTTGGCTCAATATGATGCCTTTATTCTCGATATTGGCCAGGCAAATATCCACTCTTCGCTAACGATGGGTATCTTGATTAAGACCACCTCCGACAAGTCGGGTTTCATTATGAAAGACCTCCTGTTCAAGGCTTCGGAGTTGGGTGTGATGATTAGATTCTCGCCCGTATCGGAGGAGAACTACGATGCGTGGGTCAAGCGTCAGGGTCGCAATCGCTATATCGTGACGTTGCTCGGCCGTAAGGTTACAGCCCAAAATATCGCAAGCGTTACGCAGGCGGTCTACGAGGAGGGTCTGAATATCGACTCCATTCGCCGCCTTACGGGTCGTATGCCGCTCAACGAGGATGACCGTGCGCAAAAGTCGTGTATCGAACTCTCGGTGCGCGGAAACCTCGAGGACCGCGGTCTGCTTCAAAAGAAGTTGATGAACTTGTCGGGTGAGCGCCTCGATATTTCGTTGCAGAAGGATGATATCTACCGCCGTTCGCGCCGTCTGATATGCTTCGATATGGATTCGACTCTTATCGAGACCGAGGTTATTGATGAGTTGGCCAAGCGTGCCGGTGTGGGCGAGAAGGTTGCCGAGATTACCGAGCGTGCTATGCGTGGCGAGATTGACTTCTGCGAGAGTTTTACCGAGCGCGTGGCTCTGCTCAAGGGCTTGGACGTATCTGTTATGGAGGATATCGCCCGCAATCTGCCTATCACCGAGGGTCTGGAGCGATTGATGACTATTCTCAAGCGTGTGGGCTATAAGACTGCAATCCTTTCGGGTGGTTTTACCTACTTTGGAAACTCGCTGAAGCAGCGTTTCGGCTTCGACTATGTCTACGCTAACGAGTTGGAGGTCGAGGATGGTAAGCTGACGGGTCGCTATGTGGGCGAGGTTGTCGATGGTCGCCGCAAGGCGGAGTTGCTGCGCCTGTTGTGCCAATTCGAGAATATCGACATCGCACAGTCGGTAGCTGTGGGTGATGGCGCAAATGACCTGCCGATGTTGAACCTGGCGGGTCTGGGTATCGCCTTCCACGCCAAGCCGAAGGTTAAGGCTACTGCCGAGCAGTCTATCTCGACCATCGGTCTGGATGGAATTCTCTACTTCCTTGGTCTGAAAGATTCTCGTATCGAGTAGTGCGCAGGGTCAGAAACCATACTCTTTTAATCTGTGCAGCCGTACTTTTGTGCGGCTGTTACAATTCTACGAGGCTGACCGAAGGGGAACGGCCTGACTTGTCGCCCAATATGTCGCTTGGCGAACTGCGCGGGTTGTGGCGTGGTAAGACATTCGAGGTTGCGGAGCCGATAGTTGTTGGCGGTGTGGTCACTTCGAGCGATAAGGCGGGTAATTTCTACCAAACTTTTACCATCGAGGATGCCTCCGGGGCTGCCGAGATTAGGGCGGGGATGCGCGATCTGCATAATCCCTATCCTGTGGGGTGCCGATTGTGCGTGAAACTCGATGGGTGTGCTGTTGGAGTCGAGCGAGGTGTGCTGCAGATTGGTCTTATGCCCGCATCGTATAGCAACTATGCGGTCGATTACTTCTACTCGAAGGTGCTGCTTGATAAGCATATCGTGCGTAGTGGCGAGGTGGTCGAGATGTCGCCTTTGAGGGTTGTCTATGGCGATTTGAACGATAAAAAGTGTGGTCGGCTTGTGTGTATTGAGGCTTTGATGTTGGTGACTGAAACGGAAGATAATGCGGAGCCTAATTCCGAAACTGCCACGCCTCAACCCGCAACTTGGAGAGGCTACCGAGCCTTTGCGGATAGGGGTGGAAATCGGGTCTATACCTATACGAGCGACTATGCCGATTTCGCTGCGGAGGAGGTGCCGACCGCCCTGTGCGACATTACAGGCATTCTGCAACGCGAGAAGATTTCGGGTGTCGATGGCGAGTGTTTTGTGCTGAAAATGAGGGGTAAAGATGATTGTGAGCCGAGCGTTGATAGTGCTATGTAGTGCGTGGCTTGCGGTGGCGTGCAGTGCGACCAAGCCCGACTACTCGGAGATTCCTGATGACGACTCCGAGAGCGGACTCGTGTCGATTGCCTACCTCAAAAGCCGTTGCAAGGGGCTCTCGACCAATATCAATGCCGATATTTCGATTCGCGGAACGGTTGTTGCCAACGACCTCTTTGGCGAGTTCTATAAGACCCTGGTGCTGGTCGATGAGAGTGGTGGCGTGGAGGTGTCGATTGATCGTGAACGGCTCTGCGTGGATTTCCCGCTCTATGCGAATGTGTCGGTGACTTGCAATGGGTTAGCAGTTGGTAGGGTAGGCGGTAAGGTGGTGCTTGGGGCGCAGCCTACGGGCGAATTTACTACCGACCGCATAGCCGATGGCGATGTGTCGAAGTATCTGCTGTGGCAGAGTGGCGATGTCGCATCTGTGACACCTCGCAAGGTGCGGATTACCGACCTCGGGGTCGAAAATGTGTCGGACTATCTGCTGTTCGAGGGTGTGTGCTTTGCAGATGATGAGGTGGGGCGCAAGTGGTGCGAAGAGAGCGAGGGCGTGTATGTCGAGACCGACCGCCATATAATAGATAAGGATGGTAACACGCTGATTGTTAGGGTGTCGCCCTACTGCGAATATGCCGGCGAGAGAATCCCCGCAGGCACCGGCTCACTCTGCGGCATCGTTGACTACTCTGGCGACCAATTCTTCCTCCGCATCGCCAACCACGAGGTATATTTCTAACCCCACACCACAAAAAAGCGCAGACCGAAATCTGCGCCATATATCCAATATGAATCTAAACGGACTCTACTCGTGCAGAGCCTTCCAGAGCATATCTTTTAGCTCGGTGATGTGGTAGCCGCTGACCGAGGAGATAAATATCGCGGGAACATCCTTCGGCAGCAGAGGGCGCATCTGCTCCTCCAGCTCCTCGTCAATCATATCGCACTTGGTAATCGCCAGCAATCGCTGCTTATCCAAGAGTTCGGGGTTGTACTGCGTGAGCTCGCCCAGCAGAATGTCGTAATCCTTCTGAATATCATCGCTATCGGCAGGAATCATAAACAACAACACCGAATTTCGCTCGATATGGCGCAGGAAGCGTGTACCGATACCCTTGCCCTCGTGCGCACCCTCGATAATTCCGGGGATGTCGGCCATAACGAACGACTTGTGGTCGCGAGCCTCGACAATGCCGAGGTTAGGCTCCAGGGTGGTAAAGGCGTAGTTCGCAATTTTGGGCTTGGCAGCCGAAACGACCGACAGAAGGGTGCTCTTACCGGCATTGGGGAAGCCCACAAGACCCACATCTGCCAAGACCTTCAACTCGAGGATGAATGTACCCTCGGCACCCTCCTCACCCGGCTGTGCATAGCGCGGAGCCTGATTTGTGGCAGTCTTGAAGTGCCAGTTGCCCAGACCTCCGCGGCCACCCTTCAGCAGTACGAGCTGCTCGCCCTGAGAGGTAACCTCGCCGACAACCTCGGTGTAGGTCTCGCCCGTCTCCTCATCGGTAAACACCTGCTTGGCAACCGTTCCGAGGGGTACGGGGATAACGATATCCTTGGCATCCTTGCCCGACGAACGTGCTCCTGAGCCACACTCGCCATCCTCGGCGAACTGGTGACGCTGGTATTTGAGGTGGATAAGGGTCCAGTATTGGCTCTCGCCCTGCAGAATGATGCTGCCGCCCTTGCCGCCATCGCCACCATCGGGGCCACCGAAGGCAACGAATTTCTCGCGGCGGAAGTGTGCCGAGCCGGCGCCGCCGTGACCCGAGCGTGCAAAAATCTTAACGTAATCTACAAAGTTTGAACCTGCCATATTTTATCCTTTTGTCGTTTCAACCGACAAAAGTACAAAATAATTCACAATTCACAATTCACAATTCACAATCTCTTGTGCCGAATTGGTCGTTTTAGGCGAAATTACCCTATCGTGACCTAAATATCGTGCGAGAGTGGTGGTGGAACCTGTGCGGAGGTGTCGAAGTCGCCCCAGCGGTCGGCTATCGAGTCGATAACCTCCACAAGTTCTGCGGGATCGTTCAGCGTGACGAGCTTAAAACGTGTATCCTTGAAGTTGGGTAGCCCCTTGAAGTAGTTCGACAAGTGGCGGCGCATCTCGAGAATTCCGACCCTCTCGCCCTTGATTTCGATAGATTTTGCAAGGTGTTCCTTGGCGATAGCAACACGTTCGAT
>JAGBTZ010000036.1 GCA_017631055.1 Alistipes sp. | reverse complement strand
TACCCGGAATCACCACAAAACAGCCCAAGCGATATACCAACAAGAGGAGGAGCGTGTAACCTACACGCTTACGCAACTCCTCAATCTTGTAGATATTCTTGAGCGTTTCACGAAGTTTCTTGTTGGCTGCCAAGAAGGCAACTACTACCAAAAAGACAAGACCAACAATAAGATAACTATTCATAATTATCGCTTTAAGGTTTCTTACATTTTCTCAACGCTACCACCAGCAGCAACGATTGCAGCCTCTGCGCTCTTCGAGAATGCGTGAGCCGAAACCTTCAATGCCTTGGTAACTGCGCCATTGCCCAAAATTTTAACCTTGTCGTTAGCCGACACGAAGCCCGAAGCTACCAAAGTCTCGAGATTTACCTCGGTGAGATTTTTCTTCGCTGCCAAATCCTCGAGAGTCGAGAGATTGATAGCCTTGAACTCTACACGCTTGATGTTGGTAAAGCCGAACTTGGGAAGACGACGCTGGAGAGGCATCTGACCACCCTCGAAGCCTAACTTACGCGAGTAGCCCGAACGCGACTGCGCACCCTTGTGACCACGAGTTGCAGTGCCGCCGTGACCCGAACCTGCACCGCGACCAATACGCTTGTCGTGGTGAGTTGAACCCTTTGCGGGTTTGAGATTATTGAGTTCCATTGATTATTCCTCCTTGTTAGTTGTTTCACTTACTGTTTCCTCTGCCTTCGGAGCCTCAACCTTCTTGGTTGCCTTCTTAGCAGCCTTCTTAGGCTCTACGACCTCAACCTTTACCAGGTGCTTCACCTTCTCGACCATACCCAAGATGATAGCCGAGTCGCTGTGCTCTACTGTACGGTTGATTTTGCGAAGACCGAGAGCATCGAGATTCTTGCACTGCTGCTCAGTTGCACCAATGCGGCTTTTGATCTGTGTAATCTTCAATGTTGCCATAGTCGTTCTATAAATTAACCGTTAAACACCTGATTGAGTGAGATACCGCGCAACTGTGCAACGCTATAAGCGTCACGCAACTCGCAGAGTGCGCCGATTGTAGCCTTCACGAGGTTGTGGGGGTTAGACGAGCCCTTGCTCTTCGCAAGCACGTTCTTAACACCTACCGACTCCAATACGGCACGCATTGCACCACCGGCGATGATACCGGTACCGGGAGCTGCCGGACGAATCATAACCTCCGAACCACCAAAACGCATCTCCTGCTTGTGAGGAATTGTTCCGTTGATTACGGGAATCTTCACGAGATTCTTCTTTGCATCCTCAACGCCCTTTGCAATTGCAGATGTAACCTCCGATGCCTTACCAAGACCGTAGCCTACAACACCGTTCTCGTTACCTACAACTACAATAGCTGAGAAGCTAAATGTACGACCTCCCTTAGTTACCTTAGTAACGCGGTTGATAGCAACGAGTCTATCCTTCAACTCGAGGTCGCTTGTACGTACTTTCTTTATGTTAGTATTTGACATATCGCATTAGAATTTAAGACCGCCTTCGCGTGCAGCGTCAGCCAACATTTTTACTCTTCCGTGATAGAGGTAGCCGTTACGGTCGAAAGCGACAGCCGAAATACCCTTCTCGGCAGCCTTCTTAGCAGCCAACGCTCCTACCAAAGCAGCAACTTCACACTTATTCTTGCCGGCAGCCTCTGCTACAACCTCCTTCGAAGATGCGGTTGCTAAAGTAACGCCTGCAAGGTCATCAATAAACTGTACGTAGATCTGTTTGTTGCTACGGAATACAGTCATACGAGGACGCTCTGCTGTTCCGCTAACAATCTTGCGGATACGCATCTTGATCCTCTCTCTTCTTTCTATCTTATTCAATGACATAACTTGACTTCTGTTTTACTATTTAGCATTTGCAGACTTACCTGCCTTACGACGAATTACCTCGCCTACGAACTTAATACCCTTACCCTTATAAGGCTCCGGCTTACGCAGCGAGCGAAGCTTTGCAGCAACCTGACCTACGAGCTGCTTGTCGATGCTCTTCAAGGTCACGATAGGTGCACCCTTCTTCTCGGTAACTGCAGTTGCAGTAACCTCCTTAGGCAACTTGAGATATGTATCGTGCGAGTAACCAAGGCTCATCTCCAATACATCTCCCTTAACCTCGGCCTTGAAACCGACACCCACGAGTTCCTGCTTAATCTCGTAGCCCTTCGATACGCCGATAACCATGTTGTTAATAAGTGCGCGGTAGAGACCGTGCAATGAACGGTGGCGCGGCTGGTTGGTCGGACGGGTCACGAAAACTGCGGGAATCTCCTTGTCAGAGTCCTTCGGTGTATGTGTTCCAACCTCAACTTTGATGTCCGAGTCAACTTTCTGGCTCAGTGTTCCAAGTGGTCCTTTCACGCTTACCGTGTTGTCCGGAGCGACCTCAACGGTGACGCCGGCGGGCAAGTTTACAGGTAATTTACCAATTCTTGACATTTTAGTTTAAGTTTTAACATTAATAGATATAGCACAATACTTCACCACCTACATTCTCCTTACGAGCCTTGGCATCTGTCATAATACCCTTCGAAGTCGAAAGGATTGCAACGCCGAGACCGTTCAGCACGCGGGGCATATCTGCAACCGATGCATACTGACGAAGACCGGGACGGCTGATACGCTTCAAATCCTTGATAGCGTTAGTCTTGGTGGCTGCGTCCCACTTGAGAGCGATTTTGATGATAGGGTGACCCTTCTCATCATTGTCAAACTTGTAAGCAAGGATATAACCCTGCTCGTAGAGAATTTTAGTGATTTCCTGCTTAATTTTTGAGCCAGGAGCTTCAACCACCTTGTGGTTGGCTTTCACTGCATTTCTAATTCTCGTTAAAAAGTCCGCAATTGGATCTGTCATAACTGTAAAGAATTAAAAGTTAAAAATTAATTAAATTAGTTTACATTTTGCCGCTCAACATCCCGATTTCACAACTTTCGAGCGCTCCACCACGCCTCTTGCATCCCAATCTTCGCCCGACTTACGACCTTTCGGCCCTCTATCTGCGCTCCAAATTCGGGTCACAATACCACACAGCATTACACCCATAACCCCAACAGCATCAATTACTTAACGCCGCCGGTAGTTGTTTACATCGTGTCCGTCTTACGACTTTCACACTCTTTCGAGCCCGCAAATATAGACATTATTCTCCACTCTACCAAACATTTATAGAACAAAAAACCGATTTTTATCTTCCCGCCACAAGGCTCCCGTTGGCAAATCTCCGACAAAGCCGGCGATAAAGAGCAGATTTTTTTGCATAAAAGAAATAAACCTCTAACTTTGTCTTGTAATTCTCGGATTACGACCGATTTAACGGGAGTGTTTTTCGTGGTCTTGCTATGAAATGTGGGGATTTTCGAGGAGAACCACCTCTTCACAACAACAAACGGGGACAACCTCACACTTCCTATTATATAATAAGGTGTTCATTCGAGGCTGGTGGGCACAACTAAACTTTTCTATCATGAAGAAACTTCTTGCTATTGCTCTTGTATGTGGAGCATTCTTGTTGGGCGCTTGCTCGACACACAGCCAGTCTATGTTGAGTGGCAACTTAACCCAAACTCAGGTTGTACTGAGCCAGGACAACTTTAAGGTTGTTGGCTACGCTGAGGGTGAGTCTACAGTAACCCGCATCCTCGGTATCGGAGGTTGCTCGCACAAGGCTGTTCGCGATGTTGCAGTCAGCAACATGTTCAAGAATGCCAACCTCAAAGGTTCGCAGACCATCATCAACATCAACTTCAAGAAGAGCCAGGCCGGCTTCAGCCCCTTCTACACTGAGCAAACTTGGGTTGCAACCGGTGTTATCGTAGAGTTTACCGAATAGGGAACGCCTTAGCACATAAATCAAAAAGGGGTGTGTCAATCGGACACACCCTTTTTGTTGGAAGTTGTATAATAAGTGCTAATTTTAGGCTTGCGTAGCCCGAAAAAGCGACATTTACTTGGCGTAAATGAGCATTTTGAGGGCAAGCATAACGACAAAGTAGCCTTATTAGACAGCTTCTTTTTGTAGAGATTTGACTACTTACTTCTTGCCTTTGGGGGCGAGAATCATATTCATCTTCTTACCCTCGAGTGCAGGCATAACTTCCACCTTTGCAATCTCCTCCAAGTCGGTAGCAAAGCGCAGCAACAAAATCTCGCCCTGCTCCTTGAAGACAATCGAGCGACCGCGGAAGAATACATAAGCCTTAACCTTTGCACCCTCCTTGAGGAAGTTCTCGGCATGCTTGAGTTTGAAGTTGTAGTCGTGGTCGTCAGTCTGCGGACCGAAACGAATCTCCTTGATTACAACCTTGGTCTGCTTTGCCTTAATCTCCTTCGCCTTCTTCTTCTGCTGGTAGAGGAACTTCTGGTAATCGGCAATGCGACACACAGGAGGCTCAGCCTTGGGCGAAATCTCGATAAGGTCGAGCTCCATCTCATCAGCCAACTTTATCGCCTCGCGGATGGGCAGAACAAGGTTGGGCTCCACATTATCGCCAACGACACGCACCTGTGGTGCCGTAATCTCGTCATTGATGCGATGAGGATTCTCTTTCTCGGGGCGGCGACCATTCTGACGGTTCGCCTGATTTTGATTATTCGCCGGGACCATCGGTCTCGGTTTGAATGGACGTTGGTTTGCCAAAGTTTTTATAAGTATTGGTTAAATTTATTTCATCTTATTAGCCTCAATCTCCTCATTGACAAGATTGTGCATATAGTCACGATACTGCTCGAGTGTCATCTGGCCCTTGTCGCCATCACCCTGGGCACGCACCGAAACCAGGCGCTCCGAAGCCTCCTTCTCGCCTACGATAAGCAGATAGGGGATACGCTTGAGCTCGTTATCGCGAATCTTGCGACCAATCTTCTCGTTACGGTCGTCAATATGAGTGCGGATATCGTGGCGATTGAGATATGCCACAACCTCCTCGGCATAGTCGTTAAACTTCTCCGAGATAGGCAGCACAACAGCCTGGTCGGGCGAGAGCCACAAGGGGAACTTACCCGCAGTGTGCTCCAACAGCACAGCCACGAAACGCTCCATTGAGCCGAACGGCGCACGGTGAATCATAATCGGGCGGTGGAGTTTGTCGTCTGCACCCTTATAGGTCAAATCGAAACGCTCGGGCAGGTTGTAGTCCACCTGGATAGTACCCAACTGCCAGCTGCGGCCAAGCGCATCCTTAACCATAAAGTCGAGCTTCGGACCATAGAATGCAGCCTCGCCATACTCGATAACGGTATTCAGACCCTTCTCCTTCGTAGCCTGGATAATTGCGCTCTCGGCCTTCTCCCAATTCTCGTCAGATCCGATATACTTCTCGGTATTATTGGGGTCGCGCAGCGAAATCTGTGCAGTATACTTATCGAACTTCAAGGTCTTGAAGATGTAGAGCACGATGTCGATAACCTTCTCGAACTCCTCCAAGAGCTGGTCGGGGCGAACAAAGAGGTGAGCATCATCCTGGGTAAATCCTCTCACACGAGTCAATCCGTGCAACTCACCCGACTGCTCATAGCGATACACTGTACCGAACTCTGCCAAACGAACAGGCAGATCCTTATACGAGCGAGGCTTGCTGCGGTAGATTTCGCAGTGGTGGGGGCAGTTCATCGGCTTCAAGAGGTACTCCTCGCCCTCAATGGGGGTATGAATAGGCTGGAACGAATCCTTACCATACTTCGCATAGTGACCCGAAGTGACGTAGAGATCCTTATTACCGATATGCGGAGTGATTACCTGCTGGTAACCGTAATCCTTCTGAATTTGGCGCAAGAAACGCTCCAGGCGGTCACGCAACTCTGCACCCTTCGGCAGCCACAACGGCAGACCCTGACCTACTCTCTGCGAGAAGGTGAACAACTCGAGATCCTTGCCCAACTTACGGTGGTCGCGCTTCTTAGCCTCCTCCAACATCGCCAAGTGCTCATCGAGCATCGACTTCTTGGGGAACGAAACACCGTAGATACGGGTCAGCATCTTATTCTTCTCGTTACCGCGCCAGTAAGCACCGGCAACCGAGGTAAGCTTCAGAGCCTTGATTGCACCCGTATTGGGGATGTGCGGACCACGGCAAAGGTCGGTAAACGAGCCGTTTGTATAGAATGTGATGGTACCATCCTCGAGATCGTTGATAAGCTCGACCTTGTACTGGTCGCCCTTCTCGGTGAAGGTCTTCAGAGCCTCGGCCTTCGACACCTCCGAGCGCACGAGCGGCTCCTTGTTGCGGGCGAGTTCTGCCATCTTGTTTTCAATCTTCTGCAAGTCAGCCTCGGTAATCGCTACGGGGCAATCCACATCATAGTAGAATCCGTTGTCGATAGCGGGACCGATACCGAACTTAATACCCGGGTGGAGAGCCTCCAAGGCCTCTGCCAACAGGTGTGACGAGGTGTGCCAGAAGGCGTGCTTACCCTCTGCATCCTCCCACTTATAAAATTTCACCGAGGCATCCTCCTCGATGGGGCGCATCATGTCGACAGTTGCGCCATTTACCGAAGCGGCCAGACAGTCGGCAGCTAAACGAGGGCTGATGCTCTCGGCCACTTGGTAAGCAGTTGTTCCCTTTGCATATTCGCGTACCGAACCATCAGGGAAAGTTACTTTAATCATAGTGTTTTGTAGTTTAATTTATTGTTTTGCGCCTTCACAGCTCCACAATCACGAGACGGATTACTGCTCAGCTGCGCTTTTTACTCTTCCGGCTCCGTAAACTTAAGTTCCTTCACACTCACATCACGACCCTTCTCACGCTCGAAGTGTTGCAGCGGGTTGGCCGTCCACTCCTGCCACGCACGGCGGCGACCAACGATGTCGATAGCCTCATAAATCGCATTACGCATCGACTGCGCATCGGCCTTATCCTTGCCCGCAATGTCGTAAGCCACACCGTGGTCGGGCGAAGTACGCACAACCGACAGACCGGCCGTAAAGTTCACTCCATCGGGCGAGATAGTCTTGAAGGGAGTGAGCCCCTGGTCGTGATACATCGCCAGGACTGCATCATACTTGGCATAGCCTCCATTCGCAAACAATCCGTCAGCGGGGAAGGGACCGAATGCCAACACCCCACTCTCGAATGCCTCGACAATGGCGGGCTTGATAATCTCCTGCTCCTGAGTACCGAGCAGACCGCCATCTCCGGCATGGGGATTGAGTGCGAGAACTGCGATGCGGGGCTCAACCACACCAAAATCCTGCTTGAGGGTCTGGCGTAAGGTGGCAAGGCTTGCCACAATCTTCTCCTTGGTGATATTGGCGCTAACCTCCGCCACAGGGATATGAATCGTAACCAATCCCACTCTCAGGCGGTCGCTGCACATAATCATCATCGGCTCGCCCTCGCTTTGAGCTGCGAAGAACTCGGTATGACCCGTATAGTGCCACTCCTGGCTCTGTGCGCTCTCCTTGCTTATCGGAGCAGTTACCACAGCAGCCAAATCGCCACTCTTCAAATCGGCCATCGCCGCCTTAAGGGCTGCCACAGCAGCCTTACCCGCCTCGGGCGAACTCTTTCCGGGCTCTATAACCAAGCCATCCGCACCACACGGGATAAGATTAACTCGTCCGCGCTTCGCCTCACGAGCCGAGTGGCAGATATTGAACTGCACCTGCTCGAGGTCGGCAATCGTCTTGCGATAGAAGTTAGCGGCAGCCTCCGAGCCATAGATTATCGGGGTACAAAGCTCCACCATACGCGAATCGGCAAAGGTCTTCAAGATAACCTCCCAGCCGATACCGTTGGTATCGCCCTGCGTAATTCCTATTTTGAGTCTATATTCTGACATATATTCTGTTTCTGTATCTCCAACTCGCAAAACTACTAATAATTTTCGATATGAGTGTAGCTTTTAGCGATTTATGTGCCGTAATTTTTCGTTTTGAGGCTATTTTTTCGCTTGACGGCGGAATTCGGCACAGGTAACGGCTGTCGCAATGGCCACATTAAGCGACTCCGAGCCGTTGCGGTCGGCCGGATATGGCGGAATGAAAAGACGGTCTGTGATAGCGGCTGCGCACTCTGCCGAGATGCCGCGACCCTCGTTACCCATCACAATCACACCTCTCGACTCGAGTTGGCTGTCGTAGATATTCCCACCATCAAGGAAGGTGCCGTAAACCGCCACTCCACTCTCCTTTGCCGAGCGTAGCAGCGAGGGCAGATCGAGATAGTGTACCCTCACTCGCAGAATAGCCCCCATCGTAGCCTGCACAACCTTCGGATTAAAGCAGTCGGCCGTTGCCGGCGAGCAGACTATATCGCTGATACCAAACCAATCAGCCAGTCTGATAATTGTTCCGAGATTGCCCGGATTTTGGACATCGTCCAGCGCCAAAACCAGGTTTTGCTTGAGCCTGTCAAGGTCGAACTTATAGCGCGGTTGTTCGACAACGGCAAGCGAATTATTGGCCGTCTTGAGCATCGACAATCGCTCCATCTCCTTCGGGGTAACAATCTGAACATCATCACCTTCAAAGACACCCTCAAGGGCATATATACGGCGTACACGCAGCTGCGAGCCACGCAACTCCTCGATAAGTTTTTCGCCCTCGGCAACGAATAGTCCCAACTCGTCACGATTGCGTTTATCCGCCAACGAGCGGACAAGTTGTATTTCAGCCTTTGTAATCATACTTACAAAGATACGAAACAATTTGATAATAGACAAATAGGAAGGGGTTGCCCAACAATCAATGAAGGACAACCCCTTTAATTCAAGTTGCTTAACAAACCTATTTCGGCAACAGTACTATCGCAGAAATCTCCTTATCAAACAACCCCGTTATTCGATACGACTACTTCTCGTCATCTCCATCGAAGAAGTATGTAGCGTAGTGGTGGAAACCGGCCTTGTCGTAGAGGTTACGCAAGTGGTTTACACGGCGAGCAAAGTCCTCAAAGTTCTTCTCGCCCTGCGACCATCCGGCCTCGGCAATACCCGCCATACGGGGCAACATCTTGTGCTGTACACGCTCGAAGGTCGAGATAAACTCGGTCCAGAGGTTACACTGCACACCCTTGATATTCTTGTACTGATCGGGCTGGAGATTCTCATAAGGATTCAGGTTGTAAGCATCCATCAGCGTTACGATACGGGTTGCAAACATCGGGCCCTCCTTGTTCGAATCGGGACGACGGGTCTGGTAGTAGTCCATATAGCAGTGCTTCTTGGGAGTCAAAATAACCTCGTTGCCGAGAGTTGTTGCCTGCAAACGGCGCTTGTCCTGCCAGAGCATCACAGTCACGCTCTTATTAACGCCACCCTTGATAACCTCATCCCAACCGATAATTTTGCGGCCGTGCTTTGCGAGGATAGCCTCTACGCGGTGAGTAAAGTAGCTCTGCAACTCGTTCTCGTCCTTAAGGTTCTCATCCTTGATGCGCTTCTGGCAGAGAGGGCACTCCTTCCAACGGTTACGGGGAGCCTCATCACCGCCAAGGTGGATATACTTCGAGGGGAAGAGCTCAAATACCTCCTCCAGAACACCCTCGATAAACTCAAAGGTCGACTCCTTACCTACACAGAGAACATCCTCGCTGATACCCCACTTGGTGCGTACCTCGAACTTCTCGTCACGGCAACCAAGCCAGTTGTACGAAGCGAGTGCAGCCACCATGTGACCCGGCATATCAATCTCGGGGATAACCTCGATGTAGCGCTCAGCAGCATACTTCACGATATCGCGAATCTCCTCCTGAGTATAGTAGCCACCGTGAGGAGTTCCGTCATACGAAGTCGAACGGTTGCGGCCCAAGATGGTCTCCTTGCGCACCGAACCCTTCTTGATAAGGTTGGGGTACTTCTTAATCTCGATACGCCAGCCCTGATCCTCAGTAAGGTGCCAGTGCATAACATTCATCTTGTGCATAGCCACCATATCGATAAAGCGCTTAACCTCCTTGACGGTGAAGAAGTGACGGCAAACATCGAACATTGCACCACGATAGCCGAGCAGCGGCTTATCCTTAATCGACACAGCCTCCAACTCGATACCCTTCTTGGCGGTCTTGCCTGCCGACAACATCTGACGAAGGCTCTGCAAGCCGTAGAATACGCCCTGCGGAGTGCCACCCTTAATCGCAATGCCCTTCGAAGTTACATCGAGTGTATACTCCTCCTTGCCGAGGTTTTTGTCCACAGAGAGAACGATACCCTTCTTGGCATTTTTCTCGACAGCAAGGGTCATTCCGGCCTCCGAAGCCACATAATCTGCAAAAATCTCTGCCGGGCGCACCAGCGAGTCATCCGACACCGAGATTACGGTCTTGGGCGTAACCACAAATTTACCCTTCACTTGCGTAGCCTCCAAGGGGCGAGGGATAATTACCGTTGCACTCTGTGCCGACACGGTAAGCACTGCAACGAGTGCAGCAAAAGTCAAAAGAAATTTTTTCATGTAAATCTAAATATAAGTTGGTTATCTGATTTTATCGAAGAGAGTTTTAATTATTTCTCGTCTACGCCATTGTAGAAGTAGGTAGCGTAGTGGTGGAAACCGGCCTTGTCGTAGAGTTTGCGCAGGTGGTGCATTCTGCGAGCAAAGTCGTCAAAGTTCTTCTCACCCTGCGACCAACCGACCTCTGCCGTAGCCGCCATACGGGGCAACATCTTGGTCTGCACTCGCTCGAAGGTCTTGACAAACTCGGTCCAGAGATTACACTGCACACCCTTGATGCTCTTGCACTGCTCGGGAGTAAGTTTCTCATACGGGTCGAGGCTGTATGCCTTGCGCAACGTAACTGCAGTTCGGCAGTGCAGGTCACCCTCCTTATTGGTGTAGGGGCGCTTGGTCTGATAGTAGTTCATATAGCAGAAGAGTTTGGGCGAGAGAATTACATCATTACCCAAAGATGTCACCTGCTGACGATTCTTATCCTGCCAGAGCATCAAAGTCACACTCTTATTTACGCCACCGTGGATAACCTCATCCCAACCGACAAGCGTGCGGTTGTGCTTCTCGAGAATCTTCTCGACACGGCGAGTAAAGTAGCTCTGGAGTTCGGTCTCATCCTTCAGACCCTCCTTCTGGATACGCTTCTGGCAGTGGGGGCACTCCTTCCAACGCACATTGGGCGCCTCATCACCGCCAAGGTGGATATACTTCGAGGGGAAGAGTTCAAACACCTCGGCCAAAACCTCCTCAACAAACTTGAAGGTCGACTCCTTGCCTACGCAGAGCACATCCTCGCTGACACCCCAAGTGGGGCGCACCTCGAACTTCTCATTGCGACAACCAAGCCAGTTGTACGATGCGAGTGCAGCCACCATATGACCCGGCATATCAATCTCGGGGATAACCTCGACGTAACGCTCAGAGGCATACTTCACGACATCGCGAATCTCCTCCTGAGTGTAGTAGCCGCCATAAGGCATACCGTCATACGACTGAGAGTCCCAGCGACCGATAACGGTCTGCTTGCGAATCGAGCCCTTTCTCACAAGATTAGGATACTTCTTAATCTCGATACGCCAGCCCTGGTCCTCGGTCAGATGCCAATGGAAGACATTCATCTTATGCATCGCAATCATATCGATAAACTGCTTAACCTCCGCAACCGTAAAGAAGTGACGGCAGACATCGAGCATTGCGCCACGATAGCCGAGCAGCGGCTTATCCTTGACACTTGCGCACTGCAACTCCACGCCCTTCTTGGTCTTCGCGCCGGCGGAAATCATCTGGCGAAGGCTCTGCAAGCCGTAGAATACACCCTGCGGAGTGCCACCCTTAATCGCAACACCCTTTGAAGTTACGTCGAGTGTATACTCCTCCTTGCCGAGCGACGAGTCGAGCGAGAGAACGATGCCCTTCTTGCCACCCTTCTCGACCGCGAGGGTCATTCCGGCCTCCGAAGCCACATAGCCCGCAAAAATCTCTGCCGGGCGCACCAGCGAGTCATCCGACACCGAGATTACGCTCTTGGGCGTAACCACATACGAGCCTTTTGCTTGCGTAGCCTCCAAGGGTCGAGGGATAATTACCGTTGCACTCTGTGCCGACACGGTAAGCACTGCAACGAGTGCAGCGAAAGTCAAAAGAAATTTTTTCATACAATTAGTGCTGTTTACTTCTCTGCAAAGATAACCCTTACAATTCAAACATCAAAATCCCTATTTGGAGTTATCGTTCGTAAGAGGTTTGCCCTGATACTCGCCGGTGAGCGAATTGAGGAACTCGACAATCAGAAGCTCCTCTTCATCGGTCAGCGATACGCCCGACTGGTAGGTACCCATAGCGCACACCGCCTCCTGGAGCGACTCGCGCGTACCATCGTGGTAGTAGGGCCAAGTGAGAGCCACATTACGCAGACCCGGCACCTTGAAACGGTGGCGGTCGCGCTCTACGCCAGTCTGCTTGAAGCGGCCATTATCCTCCTCGGTAAGGGGCAGACCTCTATCGGTAAAGTAGTGAGCACGCAGACCCATCAACTCATAGCTCTCGCCACCGAGGTTGGGGCCAACGTGACAAGTTGCACAGTTGTACTTCTTGAAGAGTTCGTAACCCTGCTTAGCCTCCTCCGAGATTGCTGCATCATCACCACGCAGATACTTATCAAACGGAGAGTTCGGGGTGAGCAGTGTGCGCTCGAACTCCTCGATTGCGTTGGTGATGGTTGCCTGGGTAATACCCTCCTCGGGATAGCACTCGCGGAAAGCTCGCACCATCTTGGGGTCGCGCTTGAGTTTTGCCACAATCGCATCAAACGAGGGCGAAGCCATCTCTACGGGATTTACCGGAGGACCTGCTGCTTGGTCAGCAAGCGTAACGGCACGACCATCCCAGAACTGCACAAAGTTGTAGACTGCATTGTAGACTGTCGGAGCATTCACTCCTCCCATCTGACCCTCAACACCAACCGAGAACTGCTTGTTATCGACACCGGCAGTATTCAAACCGTGACACGATGCACACGAAACGGTATTATCGACCGACAGACGGGTATCGTGGAAGAGAGCCATACCGAGAGCCACCTTCTTGGCATCTACCGGCAACGACTCGGCAATCGGGCGCACCGGCTCACCGGCACGATCACCCGCCAGACCATCGTTGTAGTAGGCTGTGCGATAGTTCTTTGCCCACTCGAGGATAATATCTCGCTTGGCATCGGTCATCTTGCTGCCCCAATGCACCAAGTAATACTTCGCCATAGGCATACTCTTGTCGAGAGCGACCTTCTCGACCTTCGCCACATCCACCGGCGAGGGCATCTGGTCAGCCTCCAGAGCCTCCATAAGAGGAGCAATATCGAAGGCACGATAGCCCGAGTCGATATCCTGCATCACGATATCGCCCGCAACAGGCACCTTCGCATAGAAGGGAACATTAGGCTCTGCTGTATGGCAATCCAAACAGCCACCCTTAATAAAGATTGCCGCTACACGCGCACGCTCGGGGTACTCCGATGAAGGCACGCGATTTGAAATGCGCCACACGGCCAGCAGCACCGCCACCAGCGTCAACGCCAAGATAAGTAATCGTCTAAATTTCATAGGACTTTATTTTAGAGGTTAATTGTTTATATTATATGTATGCACACTTCTCTCCACGTTTGGCAGATAGTTCACACCCCACCAACACATCTGCAATGCGCAAAAGCCGACCACGACCACCCACCTAAAGACTCTTCGGCAATCGGGGCGATGCAGTCGCAGGTGGATTGCTCCGAGGTATATCATCCATGTTGCTGCCGCCCACGCCTCCTTGGGGTCCCAGCTCCAGTGGTAGCCCCACGCTTGCTTTGCCCAGAGTGCACCCGAGAGCATTCCGACCGTAAAGAATGCCACACCGCCATAGAGCAGTTGCTCGATAGCGTCATCGACCTCAGCCCCCTTGCGACACAGACCCCACAAAGCCAAAAGCAGAGCGCACCCCAACAGGGCATACGAGAACATATAGACCGCAACGTGTGGCACAAACCAAGCACTCTGCAGTGCCGGCATCAGGGTACTATCGTGGATTTCGGGCTTGAAGCAGTTTATCGCCAAAAAGACCGTTGCCATCAAGGTCGAGAACGACAAAATCCAACGATAGCGCCATCGTGCGTATGTAAACAATCCCGCACAGAGCAGACAGAACGAGTACCAGAGGCGTGTTTCGCCCATAGTACGCATCGGTGGGCGGTCGAGCGCAATCCACAACTGCGCAATAAATCCGCTCATCACCACCACAGCCAACGCTGCCAACGCCATAGCCCACACCGAGCGCTCCTTCGCTCGCGCAGCAACAACGGCAGCCGCCAGCGACAACGCCACGACCAGAGCCGCAGCCCACGGCAATATCGACCACCCGAGCATCATCTGCGCACCCCCTTTCTTGCCCCTTGCAGGAACATCAGCAATGCGCCCATAAGCATCATTGCAACGGCCACAGCCATTATCGGCGACCAACCGTCACGCACCACCTGCACAATGCCGCGAGTCCGACCCGCAAGGTCCTTTTCGTAACTGACAAGGTAGACATCCTCGCCCCAACGGTAGCGATAGGGGCTATTGACCCGCAGAGTGACCTCCTCGCCGGCAATATCGACCCTCGCCACGAAGTCCGAGGGGGTGCCATTATCGTAATATGCAGCCTCGAAGTCGAGTAACGTCATCTCGTATCCAAGCGGAACGCTCCGCCCATCACGCACATAGGCCTCCGAACACGGGCGACCCTCGACGAGTGGCAAGCGCAACTCCTCAACATCCGGAGCACCCCAAAATCCTGCACCGAGAGCCAGCAGCAAACCGATGTGGTTGAGCACAAAACGCCACCTCACACCCTCGGCATTGCGCCAACCCCGCAAGGTAATCACCGCCAAGTGGCTCATCACGAAGAGCATCGCTACCACAAACCACCACTTACCGGTCGGCAACTCGGCCATAACACCGGCCACAACACCCCCGACCGTCACCAAAGCGAGCGAGAGGTATGTAGCCTCCATCGAGAGCATATATTTTGCCACTGCCGACCCCTTGCGATGGCGATAGAGCTCAACGAGCGACAGTAGCCACACCACTGCCACCACCACATTCATCGGAAAGGCGAAAAATTCGACAGGGAAATCCCCGAAAGCAGACTGCAAAGCCATAGACACACCGGCACCTATCGCCACCAAGACGATAGTAACCAGAGCATTATAACTAAACTTCGAGGTCTGCATTCTGACAAACTTTGTGATAAAGATAATACTTTTTAACCAAACGGCCAATTATCTCCCCCATTCGGAGCGATTAAGGCTTAATCACCGGTGGGTTGATAACCACTCCGTGCGTAGAGTTGCGGTCGGTAGTCGAGACGATGCGGACAGCCTTAATCGCCCTCGAGGGGCGGATAATTTTGGCGCAACCATCCACCAACGCAGCGCCCTTCTCGAAGCTCTTGCCATCGTAACTTATCTCGAGATAACCACTCGGGAATACTCGGTGGGCGATGTGGGTATAGCCCGTAACAAACTCCATCTGGCGACACTCCACCGGCTCCGCAAACTCAAAGAGGAACCAATCCCCCTGACGACAGGTGCGAGCCGCAGAGACTCGACCGCGATACTCCTCGATACGCTTGTAGCCATCCTTTCGACCCGACTCGATAGACGAGGTCAGCGTAAATGCCGGCTTGATGGTCTTGTAGTGGTCGGCATGAGCCGTTTGGGGGCTGTGAGCGTTGTGATACTCGCTATGGAAGAGGTAGTGAGCGGGGTTGTCGCACTTTATCGGGCGCAGATAACGCTCCACATTGTCAGAGCCCTCGAGTTGGTAGTAAATTTTCGAGCCGTCATCGGTCGATGCCGAGAGCAGACCATCCTGATACTCCACCTTTGGTGGTATCAGGCGGTAGTTGATACCCATAGCCGACATACGATCGTAGTGTTCGCCCTTCAGACGCGAGTAGAAGTGTTCCCAATCGCTACCATTCTTACCCCAGCCGAGTTCGGCAACAGCACACATACGCGGGAAGGTCATATACTCAAGGAAGTCGGTCGAGCGATCGCCTCCCTGCGAGAGGGCGATTTCGCTCCAATAGGCACCCTCAAAGCCCTCTACCAAAGCCACCTGCTCTGCCGAAAATCCATGCTCGGCAAAGTCGAACGAATAGGTGTGCTTCACATCGAAGATATTGCTCCAGTTCGAGCCCGCTTCATGCTTACTCTGGCGCATATCGAAGTAGAAGTACTCGGCAGGCATAAAGATAGTCGGATAGCCCGCCTCGAGGACTTTACGGCAATCTTTCATATTACTCCAGCCGTGAACACGGGTGCTCTTGTCGAGGCCTCCGCCATTGATACCCTCATTCCAGACGGCGGGGCGTTTGTCGTACTTTTGCAGGATTTTGTCGATGCGCTCTATAAAGTAATCCTCCACCTTGTGAGCATCGGTATAGCCGTGACGCTTGAGGTATGCCGAGCAGTCGGGACACTTCTCCCACTGCGAGAGCGACACCTCATCGCCTCCGATGTGGATATACTCCGAGGGAAAGAGGGCACACACCTCAGCCAAGACCTCATCCAGAAGTTCGTAGTTGCTCTCCTTGGTGGCGCAGAAGACATTGCGAGTATCCAACCCGCCCGAGAGATGCGCCTTATCAAACTCGTAGTTGCAAAGCACCTCGGGGTGCACCGCCGCAAAGGCCCAACTATGACCCGGCAGGTCGATTTCGGGAATAACCTCGATATTGCGCACACGGGCATACTCCACAATCTCGCGAATCTCGCTCTGCGAGTAGTAGCCACCATAGCGTTCGTGCCACTTGCCATACATCGGAGGCACGGGCGAAGAGCCACCTCGATAACCACCCTGCTCGGTGAGTTCGGGGTGCGACTTTATCTCCACACGCCAACCCTGGTCATCGCTCAGGTGCCAATGCAGACGATTGATTTTGTGGTAGGCAAGCCAATCAATGTAGCGCTTCACGTTTGGCGTAGTGACCCAAGTGCGTGCCACATCGAGCATAAAGCCTCGATAGGCAAACTGCGGGGCATCCTCCACCTCACAAAAGGCAACCTTTACCGGCAGTCGCATCTGCTTGGAGTAGACCTCCGAAGGGAGCATCTGCAGCAGAGTCTGCACACCGCAAAATGCACCTCCGTAATCACCGGCAACGATGCGGATACCCTCCTCGCCAATGGTCAGGCGATACGCCTCGGGAGCAAATCCCGGCTGCAACTCCACAGAGATAAAGTTCTCTGCCGGAGCCTGCTTCGTAACCTCTCGAACAGCAAGGTAGTCGAGCATATAGGCCGCTATCGGGCGTAACTCATCGTCATTGAAAGCGATAACAGTCGACGGCCTTATCGAAAATCGTTCCTCCCCATACTTCACGCTTTGCGGTTGGGGAATAATGGCAAAAGCGACCGAGGATATAAAGGCAGCAATGCCAAGCAACGAGAGTTTCAAAGTTAGTTTCATGGTACAAATAATAAATAGTTTTGTCAAAGATACGTTTTTTCTGCGAAAAACACTAACTTTGTCCTATAAATCGTTAAAATGGATATGAGCAACAAGAACGCTGACGCTACACTGCGTCTTATAGAGGTTATGGACACCCTGCGCGAGCAGTGCCCTTGGGACCGCGAGCAGACCTTCGAGTCGCTGCGCAACAACACCATTGAGGAGACCTACGAACTCGTTGATGCTATCACCGACCGCAATATGGAGGGAATCAAGGAGGAGCTGGGCGACCTGCTGCTGCACGTTGTCTTCTACTCGAAGTTAGGCCAGGAGGAGGGTGCCTTCGACTATGCAGACGTTGCCAACGGAGTCTGCGACAAGCTAATCTATCGCCACCCGCACGTCTACGGCGATATTCATGCCGACACCCCCGAGGAGGTTAAGCACAACTGGGAGGCTCTGAAACTGCGCAAGAAGAATCGCAAGAGTGGCACTTTGGGAGGCGTTCCCCGCAGCTTGCCGGCACTTGTCAAGGCATTCCGCATCGGTGAGAAGGCGGCTTCGGTCGGCTTCGATTGGGAGAAGAGAGAGGATGTCTGGGCAAAGGTACAAGAGGAGGTCGCAGAGGTCGAGACCGAGATTGCAGCCAAGAATCACGACTTGCTGGAGGGCGAGTTTGGCGATCTGCTCTTTGCGTTGGTCAACGCATGCCGACTCTACGGCATAGATCCCGAGGCGGCATTGGAGCGCACCAACAAGAAGTTTATCAAGCGCTTCAGCGGTATGGAGCAGGCGGCTGTCGACCAAGGCAAGACATTGGGCGACCTCTCGCTCGATGAGATGGAGGCCCTGTGGCAAGCCCAAAAGAGAGATTAAAACCTAATAGACAAATAGTTATGGCATATATTAAATCTGTCAGAAATCATACACCCGAGGTGGGCGAAGGAACATTCGTGGCCGAGACAGCAGTGCTTATCGGCGATGTGACGGTCGGCAAAGATTCGTCGCTGTGGTACAATGTTGTATTGCGTGGCGATGTCAATAAAATCACCATTGGCGACCGCACCAACATCCAGGACGGCACCGTTATCCACACCCTTTATGACGGCTCGCCCCACCCCTCGCAGACCCACATCGGCAACGATGTTTCGGTGGGTCACAACGCCACAATTCATGGCGCAATCATCGAGGATAACTGCCTAATCGGAATGGGAGCCACAATCCTCGACAACGCAGTAGTCGCTTCGGGTTGCATTATCGCAGCCAATGCGCTCGTGCTCTCGAATTCGAAACTCGAGCCCAACTCGGTATATGCAGGTGTCCCGGCCAAGAAGGTCAAGGAGGTGACTCCCGAGCAGCGCGAGCAGATAATCAAGCGCATAGCCAACGACTATCGCATGTACGCATCGTGGTATAGCGAAGAGTAGAACAACAATGAACTAAAGAGAATGATATGAAGTGTAGGTGCAGAAGCAAGAGAAGTGGTCGATTGTCGAGCGTTATCTCGCTGATTTTGGTTGCGATGGCAGTCAGTCTGATTGTCAACTTTTCGCATCTGTTGCTCTTGGCAGTCGATGAGTTCGGCTCGTGGCGCTCCGAGAACCAGGAAGATGCCGCCCGAATGGTCGAAGCGAAGGGTCGCCTTGCGATAAATCCGGATGGTTATGCATATCTTCTTTGCGAGCCTACGGAGGCCATCGACAGTGTCTATATGTCGTACTGGAGTCTGCGTAGCATCAATGTCAAGAGTGGCGACACACTGCGCTTAAAGGCGAAACCCGCCACCCGCGAGGGCGGCCACTACCGCATGGCCGAGATTTTGGAGATCAACGGCAAGGAGTTCGACTTTACAACCGAGTTCACACGCCCCAATAAGATATTGGACTCGGCAGTGCAGATTGTCTACTACTTCATGATGTCGCTCATGATACTGTTGCTGCTCACCTACAAGCTCGACCGCCGCAATGTCTCGTTCACTCAGATTTTGCATCGCAGTTTGTGGTGTGTCCTGCTTCTGGTCGGCTTCTACTTCCTCGCCCCCGTATCAAACCGCTTCACGGGCGAGATTTCGACCATCTTTGCCACTCAGGAGCGAGGTCGCATTGACTATATGGTTGTACTGAAGTGTTCGTTTACCTTTGCGGTGTCGGTGCTCTACGCCTACATCTACACGCTGATTTACCAGCGACAGAGCATCCTTTTGGAGAACGAGCAACTCAAGAGCGAAAACCTGACCACTCGCTACGACACTCTCGTCAGCCAGATTAACCCCCACTTCTTCTTCAACTCGCTCAACTCGCTCTCAACCCTTGTGCGCGAGAACGATACAAAGAAGGCTCTGACCTATATCGACCAGCTGTCGTACACCTTCCGTTATGTTCTGCAGAACAGCCAGAGCATGGTCGCCTCACTCAAGGAGGAGTTGGCCTTTGTGGAGGCTTACGGCTACCAGTTCAAGATTCGTTATGCCGACAAACTCTTCTTCGACATCGAAATCAAAGATGAGTATTTGGAGCACACCCTCCCATCGCTCTCGTTGCAGCCGCTGATTGATAATGCGGTGAAGCACAACTCGATAACCAGCAAACGACCACTGCACGTTGTAATTCGTACCGAGGGTGAGGAGTTGGTGGTATCCAACCTCAAATCGCCGTTGGTGGAGCCCGCACAAGGCACAGGTATCGGACTGAAGAACCTCAACAGCCGTTGGGAACTCATCACCGGCAAGAGTATCGAAATTATCGACACCGAGGAGTCGTTCATGGTCAGACTCCCCCTGCAGAAACCCAGCAACTAAACCCAACCGCGAATGAGAGTACTTATTATTGAGGATGAGACCGCTGCAGCTCGTAATCTGCAGAGTATGCTCGAGGCACTCGAGCCCAACATCGAGATTGTCGGCATAACCGAAAGTATTATCGACACGGTCGACTGGTTTGCTGCAAACCCGATGCCCGACATCGTCTTTATGGATATCCATATCGCTGACGGAGAGTCGTTCCGCATATTCGATTCGGTCGACATCACCTCACCGATAATCTTCACCACGGCATACGACCAATACGCACTCGAGGCCTTCAAGGTCAACAGCATCGACTATCTGCTTAAACCACTGAAAGAGGAGGAGTTGCAACGAGCCCTCGACAAGTGGCACCGCATAACCAATACCGAGCGCAGCGAGTATCACCACCGCATCGATACGATGGTGGCCGACCAGCGCAAGAAGAGTGAGATGTTCCTTATCCACGTCAAGGACAAAATTGTCCCTATCCAGACGGCAGACGTGGCATACTTCTACACCTCGAACGAGCGAGTGACTGCCCACTTGCTGAACGGGAACTCCTACCCCGTAGACAAGACCCTCGAAGCGTTGCAGGCCTCGCTCTCGGAGCACGACTTTTTCAGGGCCAACCGCCAATTTATCATCTCGCGCAAGGCAGTGAAGGATATTTCGGTATGGTTTGGCAGTCGACTTTCGCTCAATCTCACGGTCGAAATTCCCGAGCGCATAGTCATCTCGAAGGCTCGTGTTCCCGAGTTCAAACGTTGGCTCACGGCAATTAAGGAGTAGATTTGGGCGATTCACCCACCTATTTGGGCGATTGACGGCACAGGCGAATGGTCTGTGCTTTTTTGTTTATATATTTGCATTAGGAAAAGCAGAAATTGAGAATTGTGTGACACACCGTTGCGCGGGTCGTTTTAGGGGAAGGTATTTGGACTTGCGTGGCGGTGTTGTCTTGTTTAACGGGAAAGAGATTTGCGTTTTATCAAAGATAAAGTTATCTTCGCAAGCCAAACAGAAAATTAAAAATCTAAGATAATGAAACGATTACTCATCATCCTTTCGCTTATGCTGATGTCGCTCCCGGCATCGGCACAGCAACGCAGCAAAATCACAGCTACGGTTGTCGACATCAAGAGTGGTGCCGGAGTCCCCGGAGCGGTTGTTGAGTTGGCACCCACTGCCAACCCCGACAGCAAGAAGTACTACACCACAGGTTATGGTGGTAAGGTCGAGATTGCAAATGTGGCATACGGCGACTACAAGATGGTCATCACCTTCCTCGGCTATGAGGATTTCGTCAAGGAGATGAAGGTCTCGAGCGCAACTCTCGATTTGGGTAAGTTGCAACTCTCGGAGGCATCGACCCGCATCGACACAGTCGTAAAGGAGGCGAAGGCGTTGCGTACATCGCAGGATGGCGACACTCTTTCGTACAATGCCGGTGCATTCAAGGTTACGAACGATGCCGATGTGGAGGGTCTTTTGAAGAAGATGCCGGGTATCACCATCCAGAATGGAGAGGTGCAGGCTCAGGGAGAGGCCGTCAAGAAGATTTATGTTGATGGCAAGGAGTTCTTTGGCGAGGATGTCAACACAGCTATCAAGTCGCTGCCCGCACAGGCAGTTGACCGCATCGAGGTCTACAATAAACTGAGCGACCAGGCCGAGTTCTCGGGTATGGACGATGGCGAGGGTTTCAAGGCTCTCAATATCGTAACCCATCGCCACATGCGCCAGGGCCAGTTCGGTAAGATGTATGCCGGCTACGGCTACCAGCCCAAGACTGACGAGATTACTTCGCACCACAAATACACCGTGGGTGGTAATATCAACATCTTCAACAAAGATTGCCGTCTTTCGGTGCTAGGTCTGTTCAACAACATCAACCAGCAAAACTTCTCATTCGAGGATATTCTCGGAGTGAGTGGTGGCGGTGGTGGCGGTGGTCGCCGCCGTGGCGTTGGCCAGTATATGGTACGTCCGCAGGATGGTGTAGCGTTGGTAAACTCGGTGGGAGTAAACTTCTCGGACCAGTGGGGCAAGAAGGACCAGGTAAAGTTCCAGGGTAGCTACTTCTTCAACAACACCGACACCAAGAACCTCTCGGAGCAGGAGACTTGGTACGAGCTCCCCTCGCCTATCGATACTCTCGTCAAGAGCGGTCGCACCCGTTCGCTCAACCAGAACCATCGCTTCAATGCGCGTTTGGATTGGAAGATTTCTGACCGTCAGTCACTGATGTCGCGTACCAACCTGAGCTACCAGAGCAACTGCAACCCGAAGGGTGGCAACATAAGCGAAGGTTTCAAATATGGCCAGAGTGGTCTGACCTACATTAACGATGCTACCAAGCGTAACTCGCACGGTATCTTCTTCAGCGAGTTTTTGCAGTATCGCCTGCGTATCGGCGAGAAGGCGGGTCGTACACTCTCGATAAGCGGTCGTTTCAACCTGCGCGACAACAACAGCTTGCGCCGCGTAATCTCGAACAATGCTGAGGCATTGGCATTCGAGAGCAATGACTATAATAAATATATGGAGGAGTTGCACTCGACCGGCTCGATTGCCAACATCGAGTCCACACCGCTCTACAATCCGCTGTGCCAGTGGGTGGAGGCTCCCTCGCGCACCTACAACACGGGCGGTACACTCGAGTACAACGAGCCTCTGGGCAAGGTTACAGCACTCAGCTTCCAGTACCGTTTCTCGTATGAGAACGAGGAGAAGAATCAGGATGCATTCTACACCAACGACAAATTCGATCTCAACGGTGCCGAGGTCAATGAGAATATGACCCAGGATTACCGTAGCGGTTACTGGACACACCGCGTAGGTCCCGGCTTCCGCTACTCGAAGAAGAAGAATACCTTTGTGGCGAATGTCTACTATCAGTACTCGTCACTGGATGGTAATATCGAGGGCGTTAGCGCAGAGCGTTCGGACAAGATTAAGAAGGACTACCACAATGTTCTCTACTTTGCGATGCTGAACTATATGTTCAACAAGGAGAACTCGATCCGTCTCTTCTTCCGTTCGTACACCGACAACCCCTCGGTCACTCAGTTGCAGAACATCTATGATGTCTCGACTCCGCAGTACCTGAGCATCGGTAACAAGAACCTCAACCCCTCGTTTATGCACCGCATCAACTTCCACTACATCAACTCGAATGTCGAGAAGGGTCGTACCTTTATGTGGATGTTTATGATGCAGAACCAGCAGAACTACATCTCGCAGTCGACCTTCTACAATCGTGGTGGATTTGAAATCAACCAGGGCAACCAGACCTACCGCCCGCAGCAGATTACCTCTTACGAGAATATGGATGGCTATTGGAACTTGCGCACACACTTGAGTCTGGGTCTGCCCCTCTCGTTTATGAAGTGTAACCTCAACATTATGGCAGGTGTGAACTACCTCGTAAACCCCTCGGCGGTATATGCCACTGCGGATGATATGCTTGCCCACAAGTTTACCAAGAACTACGCAAACAATATCGGCTACGATGCACAGGTGACATTGGGTAGCAATATCTCGGAGAAGATTGACTTCACCCTCTCGTGGAACGGAGCCTTCAACCAGGCGTGGAACACCGCTGCCGGCAAGGTGGATGGCAAGTATCAGATGAACAACTACTTCAACCACTCGGTAAACGGCTCGCTCAAATGGGTATTCTGGAAGGGCTTCACCTTTACGGCTGCTTGCTCGTATGTTCAGTACCTCGGTTTCACCAACAAGTATAACGAGGATTATGTTCTCTGCAACCTCTACCTCGGAAAGAAACTCTTCCGCAACCAGTTGGGTGAGATTCAGATTGGTGTGAACGATGTGGCTAACCAAAATACGGCATTCGTGCGTAGCACCGGCTCGGGTTATACCCAGAATATGACCAACAGCGTCATCGGTCGCTACTTCAGCGTTCAGTTTGTCTACAACTTGCGCCGCTTCGGCAAGAAGGGCTCGACCAATATGAAGGATTACGACTATAAGGAGTCGCGCAGTGGTGTCGGAGTGAATGGCTACACCGGTGGTATGCGCCGCCCGATGGGTCCCCCGATGCGCCGATAGTCAGTAAAAAAGTCGCAACCCAAAGGTTGCGACTTTTTTGCTATTGGCTATTAGCCATTGGCCTTTATCGATTGGATATCCTCTTATACCTCTCGTAGAGTTTGTCGTATATCGCACCACGCTCGGCCGAGGGCAGATACTCATTCGCGAAGCCCGACAACATCGCCCGTTGCGCCTCGGCAATCGAGGGATAGATGCCGGCCGCCACAGCAGCATACATCGCTGCTCCGAGCGCACACGCCTGCTCCGAGCGCACAACCTTGATAGGCATCTTCAAGACATCACACAGGGTCTGCATCACAAAGCGCGACTTTTGGGAGATACCTCCCACAGCATATATACGCTCAACACGCACACCCTCCTCAATGAGTCGCTCTGTGATGGCTCGTGAGCCGAAGGCCGTACCCTCAACTATAGCCTTAAAGAGTTGCGGAGCCGATGTTGCCAATGTGAGGTACGCTATCGAGCCGGTCGCTCGCGGATCGGCATCGGGAGTACGCCTGCCATTAAACCAATCGACCGACACGGGGTCATTCTCGGTCAGGGGCAGAGCCTCAGCCTCGGCCGTGAGGGTCGGGATGATTTTGTCGAACAGCGACTCATCCACACCGGCGACCTTTCGCAACGGCCACTCCATAACACGGCGAAACCAGGCATATATATCTCCAAAGGCAGATTGGCCTGCCTCGATACCTATATAGCCGGGCAACACCGAGCCATCGACCTGGCCACAGATGCCACGAATAACCTTATCGCCTATAACTTCGGGCTTCGCAACCGCAATATCGCAGGTCGAAGTACCGACAACCTTGACCAAAGTACCCTCGCCGACACCTGCACCAACTGCTCCGGTGTGACAATCTACTCCACTCGCACCTATTGCGATTCCCTCGGGCAGACCAAGTCGGGATGCCCACTCTGCCGATAGGCCTCCGGCACGCACTCCGCAAACGTAGGTTTCATCGTAAAGGCGATCGCGCATAGTACCAAGCAGTGGATCGATGGCGGTAAGGAACTCTCTATCGGGCAAGCCTCCCCACTTCTCGTTCCACATAGCCTTATGACCTGCCACACAACGGCTGCGCATAATCTTTTCGGGAGTTGCAATACCCGTAAGCATCGCCACTAACCAATCACACAACTCCACCCACGAGTAGGTACTATCGACCAATTCGGGCGAGTTCTTCATACAGTGCAGCACCTTAGCCCAGGCCCATTCGCACGAGTAGGAGCCACCGCAAAATCGGGTGTAGTCGGTATGCCACTTCGAGGCGAGGTTGTTTATCGCATCGGCCTCATCGAGAGCCGTATGGTCCTTCCACAGAACGAACATCGCATCGGGATTTTCCGCAAATTCGGGTAGCAAGGCGAGGGGTGTAGCCTCACTATTGACCAGCACGGGGGTCGATGCCGTAGTGTCGAACGATATGCCTCGCACAGCAGCCGCAACCTCCGCTCCGGCTCTGTCGAGAGCCTCTCGGACAGCCCCTTCAAGCGATTCGATGTAATCGAGAGGGTGTTGACGATAGCGATTTTCGGCAGGATTGCAATAGAGTCCCTGCCTCCAACGTGGATAGTAACGCGCGGCAGTCGCCACCTCGCGACCGCTCTCGGCATCCACCACAAGACAACGCACCGAGTCGCTGCCAAAGTCTATTCCCAACACATAATTTTTCATCTTCACATCGAATTTTAGGTTCACTATGACAAATATACAAAAAAATAGAGCAACCGCAAAAGATTACGATGCTCTATTGATTGACAGACGATTGGTATACTATATAATATTGATAGGCTCGACGTGTATGGCAATCATTGTCCCATCGCCAAACCTCTCGCGCAGCCTACGCTCGATACTCTCGGTCAGACTATGTGACTCACGCACACTCATATCGCCATCCACGCGGATATGCACCTCAATAGCAATGGTGGCACCTATGCGGCGAGTGCGCAGATTATGGGGATGGCTGATGGCAGCATCCTCGGTGATGATGCGGATTATCTCCTCCTCGACTTCGCTCGGCAGAGCACCATCGACCAACTCGTAAAAGCCTTTACGCAACAAGTCTATGGCCACCTTCAAAATCATCGCAGCAACCACAATAGCCGCTATCGGGTCGGCAATACTCCACTTGCCACCCAGAACGTATGCACAACCGATACCGATGAGTGCACCTATTGATGAGAGAGCATCGCTGCGATGGTGCCAAGCGTTGGCTATCACGGCGGGCGAATCGGTCGCCTTGCCCACCTTCACGGTGTAGCGATAGAGCCACTCCTTGACCACTATCGAGAGCACGGCTGCTATTAAAGCGATAAATTCGGGATGGGCTACGGCCTCACCCCTTATGATGGCTGCTATCTCTTGAGCCGAGCCTACGCAGATGCCTACTCCAACGGCTCCCAATGCCAGGGCGATGATAATCGAGGCAATCGTTTCGTACTTGCCGTGACCGTAGGCGTGGTCCTTGTCTTTGGGCTTCGCCGAGATGCGAACGAAGAAGAGCACCACACAATCGGTGGCGAAGTCCGATATTGAGTGCACGGCATCTGCCACCATTGCAGCACTATGACCAAAGATACCGGCAGCGAGTTTTAAGAGTGACAATAGAAGATTTACCGCGAAACCCACAAGGGTCACGCGGTAAATCTTTCGAACTCTGTTATCTTGTTTCATATAACTTTCATTAAATAGCACCCAAACTTCATCGCTGTAGAGGTTGGATAAATGGAGGAATTTTTAGGCTTGCGAGGTTGGGCGAAGCAGGGGAATACTAAGCGTATTTTCCTGTTTCGCACAGACTCGTATAACACCAAAATTACCCTTTTAGGCAACTTCTTAAGAACGTGTATAAGAAGAGGGATTTCAAGGCTTGCGATGCTCGAAAAACCGCAGTTTACTTGACGTAAATGAGGATTTTGAGAGCGAGCGTAACGCAGAAATTACCTTATTAGACACGTTCTTTTATTAGTAGCTCTTCGCAAAAAGTACACGACAATGCGACGGCTTGCCTGTAAAGATACACTTACCCTCCTCGGGCTCTGCATCAAT
>JAGBTZ010000035.1 GCA_017631055.1 Alistipes sp. | reverse complement strand
TTGGACTTGGAGCGGAAAACGAGACTCGAACTCGCGACCCCAACCTTGGCAAGGTTGTGCTCTACCAACTGAGCTATTTCCGCAAAGTGAATAATTTTTGTTAAACGCCTTATCCTGAGCGTTTTGAGCGGAAAACGAGACTCGAACTCGCGACCCCAACCTTGGCAAGGTTGTGCTCTACCAACTGAGCTATTTCCGCATTTTTTGCGTTTTGCGAGTGCAAATATAAAGCGTTTTTTTTATTCCTACAAATTTTTTTCAAAAAAACAGCCGTTTCTGTCGTAATTACATCTGCAAGATTGCTGCTTTTAATGTGATTTTCAGCAGCGACATCCCGAAACTATATGCATAAAACGGAGTCGTCTGTCAACTCTTGCGAGGATGGTAAGTGGGGTGGGCAAACAAAAATCACCCCTGTCAAATTTGCATCCAACAGGGGTGATTTTTGAAAATAGAGCCGTTATATGGTCATATCGGCGCTATCGGTCGCTATTAGAAGTAGAATGACACATATAATGCTCCACCGAGATTCTCTGTTCCGAAATGGAACGCATCATCTCCGGGTGCATTCAAATCATATCTTGTTTCCAGGCTCTCGGTTGATGAGTTATAGCCAACAGACTTTGTATGCTCTTGGCCACCCATCACATAATAAAGATTGAGGTTTACTTCAGCGCCTAATGCAATTTTGGGTGCAAAGAACCATTCAAAGCCTGCACTACCGCTTACGCCGCAGAAGAAATCTGATGCCGTCTTTGAGGTAAGCACTCGGTATCCGTTAGGTGCAGTAGCCGACCATGCTGAAGTGGGATGTTGGTTAATATGGGTAATTTCATTACCATACGAGTATGCCGTTTTGGTACTCTGTACGCCCAACAGCAAACCTGCGCCAAAGATTCCTTGCACACGACGTTTGCCCTTTCGATACTCGGCTCCGATCATCAAACTTCCGCCATGACGAGAGATCTTACGTTTATCGATTACCTTGTGTTCGCTCAGCGGATCAAGAATATAGGCTTCGTCATCGCGTACATACCGTTTATTGATGTTGGTACGCATCAGCAGACCGATATTTGCCTTCAGGGCCCACTTGTCGCTCAACATATATTTTCCCATAATTGACACGTCGGGCATGATGTCATCTTTTTCGTACCCATCCATTCGGTTTGTGATAGGTTGTCCACCGACTGCCTCCAATTCGTTATCGGAACTGCCGTTGAAAAGATTTCCCAAATACCCAAATACAGGGGCGACATTGATACCAATCGACAGATCTCCTTTTTCGGGCAGGTAGACCTTGGGACGATCATTTGTTGGCCTATTTTGAGCTTCGTTTTGTGCATATCCACCCACAACCTGGAGAGCGCAGAATGCAAGTAAAATCACATACTTTTTCATCTTACAACTTTTTTAGAATGATATATTTCTCCAATCGGTATAGCTGTAATTATATGTCTCTTCGCCCTCGAATGGGTCAAATACCATTCGAACTTTCAGCACCTGAGCGGGAGCAGAGGCGATATCAGAGAACTCTACGGTTGCGCTCGTTGCTTGAATAAAGCTGCTGCCCGAGAACATGGTGTAAGCACCACTGCTAATGCGGTATTGGTTAATTGAGCCATTCTCCAATTTGTAATAAACGAAGTTGTTCTTAAGGTAAGGTGCAACCTCAATGCTTACAGATGTGCTCCAACGAGCCTCTTTTGACGGGATGATAAACTTGGCTTCACCGCTACTATTGGTAGTCGCTGCGTATGTGTATGTAACCCCATCCTGTTTGATGTGAGTTAACACCTCTACGCCACTTGCCTCCTCGTAGGCCTTCTCGATCTGTTCCGAAGAGCTTATATAGACTTTGCGATATGTAGCTTCACCTACTTTTACGATAAACGTAGAGTGGTACGGGAATCCATTCTCCAAATCCTGTGTCGAACTTACGGCCATCTTCGAATCCACGAACTGGATGTCGTTTGCCTTAAGTGTCACGGTGGTTTCAGTCGCAGAGTAGACTACATTTTGCTCCTCGAATTTAGGCTTGCCATTATTTGTTCCGACAACAATGGTATGTGTACCTTGGAATGGTTTCGGTGATATTGATACAGACACACCCTTGTTGGTAGCAGGCAATACGAACTCAAACTTTCCATCATCATCCGTAACGGTCGAGTAGGTTGTATATCCTGTCGATTCGCCATTGGGCGACAGTGAAGCGTTACTGATTTTAGCAAATATAGTTACATTGGCAGCGGGCTTAATTAACTGCACATACTTGCCGCCTACATAATCTTGACCTGCATCATAGAAATAACTGCCAATGATTTTTGCTCTACCCGAGATGTCATCAATCGAGAGCGATGTTTGCTCTTTTGTACAAGCCGAGACTAAAGATACCGACACGGCAATAACAAGAGCCATTGTTTTGAAAATCGAAAAATGTTTCATGTTTACTGTGGTATTTATAGGGTTAATAGATATACAAAGTTAATCTTTTTAGAGATATTATATCACATTTTGGGTTGAAAAATCGAGAAGTATTACAGTGGTTGTTACTAATACTTATACCTCATCCACTTCCACAACTCTTTGAAGGAGGGTTTTTTGCCGTACATAAAGATTCCCACGCGGTAAATTTTGGCTGCCAACCACACCATCACCACAAACGAGGCGTAGAGTATGCCGAGCGAGAGCACGATTTCCCAGGTCGGGATGCCGCACGGTATGCGGGCCATCATCACTATCGGCGAGGTGAAGGGGATATACGAGCACCACACCGCCACGGGCGAGTTGGGGTCATTGAAGATGGTCATCATCACAAATATCGAGATGATGATGGGCAACATCACGGGAGTCTGCAACTGCTGGGCATCCTGTACCGAGTCGACACTCGAGCCGATAGCAGCGAAGATTGCCGAGTAGAGCAGATAGCCTCCGACCGTGAAGAGCAGCAACCAGACGAAGATTGTCGAGATATATTGAACATCGGTTGCGGTGCCGATGGCGTTGAGTAGGTCTAAATCGACCTCAGCCTGCGTAATATCGAGCGTACCTGCCTGCATCGCCTCGACACTCTGCATCACATCTGCCGGAACTAGTGCCGGCATCGCCACTGCACTTGCACCGATAATGAGCACTCCCCAGATGAGTATCTGAACGGCTGCGACTGTTGCAATGCCGAGGATCTTGCCCATCATCAACTCGAAAGGCTTGACCGAGGAGACCATAACCTCCAATACGCGCGAATTCTTCTCCTCGATAACGCTCTGCATAACCATTGCTCCGTAGAGGATGAGTATGAAGTAGAGCATCATGCCGAGAATGAAGCCGATAGCCGTAGATATTGCCGATGATTTGGTCTGCTCATCCGCCTCCTCGCTCTGCTCGTCATTGCGGAAGGTGGTGATGGTTACCGAGGTCTTGACCTGTGCCAAAATCTCGTCAAGGTTGTGGATGTTGTGCTCTTTGAGCTTCTCGCGCTCGATGATGTCCACGATATCATCCTCCAACGACTCTTCGAAGGCTAACGATGTCGAGCCGTTGGCATAGAGGCGGACACAATTGGGGTTGGTCATAACATCAGCGCCAATCTCCAACACTCCGAAGTAGTCGGTCAGCAGCGTGCGGGCATCCTCTACCGAGAGGTCTGTAGGCTCGTATTGGATCTCCTCGCCACTCTCGAGTTGCGGGGCGATTATGCCGCTATGGTCGATGACCGCAACACGTTTGGTGTCGCCGGTCGAGTGGAGCATAATGAGCGAGGGGATAATCATCATCGCCACCACCAACAGCGGCATCAGGATTGTCATTACGATAAATGACTTCTTGCGAACACGTTCGTTAAATTCGCGACCTACGATAATTCCTATATTTGACATAACAATCTCTGTTTTTGGGGTTTTACAACTTGCCATCAACGGCACGGATAAAGATATCGTTCATGCTCGGGATAATCTCGTCAAACGAGCGCAGTTCAACCGCCTCGTTCACGGCCGAGATTACCGAGCGTACATCCTCATCGTGCTCGACATGGATTTTCATGGTATTGTAACGCATCGACTCCTCGTCTTCTACGCCCAGCAGGTCGCATCGACCCTCCAATGCTCTGCGCAACGACTCCTCTTCGCCACGATAGGCTATGCGGAAGATGTTGTTGCCGTGGCGACGGCGGATGTCGCTTACGGGGCCCGAGAGGATGTTGTGCGACTTGTTGATAAGGGTTATATGGTCGCAAATCTCCTCCACGCTCGCCATGTTGTGGGTCGAGAAGATAACCGTTGCGCCCTTGTCGCGCAGTGCGAGAATCTCCTCTTTGAGCTGGTTGGCATTTATGGGGTCAAAACCCGAGAAGGGCTCATCGAAGATTAGCAACTTCGGCTCGTGGAGAATGGTGACGATAAACTGCACCTTCTGGGCCATACCTTTCGAGAGCTCCTCGACCTTCTTGTTCCACCAATCCTGGATGCCGAACTTTATAAACCACTGCTTCAGGCGTACCGTAGCCTCGTGGCGCGAAAGGCCTTTCAGGCGAGCGAAGAAGATAGCTTGCTCGCCGACCTTCATCTTCTTGTAGAGGCCGCGCTCCTCGGGGAGGTATCCTATGCGATAGACATCTGCGGGTGCTATTTCGTGCCCATCGAACAGCACTCGACCGCTATCGGGTGCGGTTATGCGGTTGATGATACGGATTAGGGTAGTCTTGCCGGCGCCATTGGGGCCGAGTAGACCATAAATCGAGCCTTCGGGAATGCTCAACGAGACATCGTCGAGTGCCGTGTGATCCGCAAAGTGCTTCGATACGTTTTCGATTTTCAATAGTTCTTTCATAAGCGTCTGCTTTGAACATTAAGGTTTCTTTGGCAAATATATGAAAAATAGGGTTACGTTGTTCTTGGGAATTATTGTTTTTCGATAAAAACCGAGAAAAGGGTAGTTAATACCAACCCGATTTCTCTTTTTTGGGCAGCGGGTGGATTATAATCTTGAATTTATTTGTATTTTTGCACAAAACTAAAAGAGTAGATACTATGCCGAAGATTTCACTGCGTGCAACCGAGATGCCTGCGTCACCTATTCGCAAGCTTGTTCCTCTGGCAGAGGCTGCCAAGGCTCGCGGAACGAAGATATATCACCTTAACATTGGTCAGCCCGACCTGCCTTCACCGCAGGTTGCGATTGATGCTTTGCGTAATGTCGACCGCACGATTCTCGAGTATAGCCCCAGCGATGGCTATCGTTCGCTGCGCGAGAAGTTGGTGGGTTACTACGACCAATACCAAATCCACCTCACTCCCGAGGATATAATCATCACCACCGGCGGCTCCGAGGCGGTATTGTTCGCCTTTATGTCGTGCCTTAATCCGGGTGATGAGATTATTGTCCCCGAGCCGGCTTATGCCAACTATATGGCCTTCGCAATCTCGGCCGGAGCCGTTATCCGCCCGGTGCTCTCGACTATCGAGGATGGCTTTGCGCTGCCCAGCATCGAGCAGTTCGAGGCTCTGATTAACGAGCGCACACGAGGCATACTTATCTGCAACCCCAACAACCCTACGGGTTACCTCTACACTCGCAAGGAGATGAATCAGATTCGTGACCTGGTCAAGAAGCACGACCTGTTCCTCTTCTCGGATGAGGTCTATCGCGAATATATCTACACCGGCTCGCCCTACATCTCGGCATGCCACTTGGAGGGCATCGAGGAGAATGTGGTGCTTATCGACTCTGTGTCGAAGCGCTATTCGGAGTGCGGTATCCGCATCGGTGCGCTTATTACCAAGAACAAGGCTCTGCGTGCAGCTGTGATGAAGTTCTGTCAGGCCCGCCTGTCGCCACCGCTTATCGGTCAGATTGTTGCCGAGGCTTCGATTGATGCTCCGCGCCAATACGCTACGGATGTCTACGAGGAGTATATCGAGCGTAGAAAGTGCTTGATTGATGGCCTGAACAAGATTCCGGGTGTCTATTCGCCGATTCCGATGGGTGCGTTCTATACGGTAGCCCGTCTGCCGGTTGAGGATAGTGACGACTTCTGCGCTTGGTGCTTGAGCGAGTTCGAGTACGAGGGCGAGACTATTATGATGGCACCCGCCTCGGGCTTCTACTCCGACCCGAGCAAGGGGCGCAACGAGGTGCGTATCGCCTACGTTCTCAAGAAGGAGGATTTGCAACGTGCATTGGTTGTCTTGGGCAAGGCTCTCGAGGCTTATAATAACCGAAAATAAAGAACCGATATATGAAAAAGTCAGTAGTATCATCGTTCGATGTCGACCATCGAACACTGCGTGAGGGACTTTACCTCCGTTCGACCTATACGATAAACGAGCAGTTGGCTGTGCTCTCGTGGGATTTGCGCTTCTGCGCCCCGATGGATTGTGCTCCGCTCTCGGCCGGTGTTGTCCACACCATCGAGCACCTGATGGCATACCATTTGCGCCTCGATGAGCAGGTGGGCAAGAGCATCGTTTCGTTCTGCCCAATGGGATGCCAGACGGGTTTCTACCTCTCGACGATGAACGACATCTCGGCCGAGGATATCAAGGCGGCTTTGGGTCGAGTCTACAAGAAGGTCTTCCCCATCGCCTCGACCGATGATATCGTGGGTCTGAACGAGATTCAGTGCGGTAATCCCCGCCTATATGCTATCGAGCAGACCAATGAGGCTATGGATAACTATATGAAAGTCCTCTTTGGCTCGACCGAATTTTAATCATCCGTTTGACCTTTTGACGCTATGAATATACTTATTGTTGCTCCCACCGAGCGAGAGTTCCGCAATATCTCGGCAGCCATTGACGCTGCCACTTTGCCCCGTCATCGTTACATTCCCGTCTGCTCGGGTATCGGCAAGGCTGCATCTGCTGCGGCTGTGACCTATGCCATAGCCAAATCCGAAGCCCCCATTGATGCTGTGGCGGTTATTGGCTTTGCGGCCGGTACGCTCGGCTATCGCCAGGGCGAGATTGTCTGCCCCTCGGTGGCGCAGTATCACGATTGTAATGTGCCCGAGGGTTTTATCCCCGAGTTGACCGACCCCATTGCCCTCAGTGGAGGCAGCGAAGGGGTTATGGTCCTGACGGGAGATTCGTTTGTGAATGCCGACATTGTGCGTGATATCAAGCAACAGTTCGGAGTCGAGCACGCTATCTTCGATATGGAGATTACCTCTATTGCTATTGCCGTGAAGCTGTGCTTCAATCTTCCGGTCTATGCGATGAAGATGATTTCGGATGTGCCTGAGGCCGGTCATACCGAGCAGTCGTATGATGAGTTTGCCGATTCGCACTCCGACTTCTCGCCCTTTGTCGAGATTCTCAACCAGATAGCGTAGTTGCGAAGCGCTATCGGTTGCCCCACTTGGGCGTGATGCCGATAAACACCTCGAAATTTATGCCCGGCATCGGTCGCGAGAGCACCGAGAGATACTCTTCGTTGAAGAGGTTGTTGATTGTGCCCTTCAGCGAGAGGTCGGCCCAGTTGAATACCAGCACCTTTTCGAGCGAGATGTTCGACATAAAGTATTCGGGCAGTCTGCCCGAGAGCGAGAGGTCGTTGCTCGACATCGTAAATCGCTCACTGTACCAGCACCATTTATAGAGGAACGTCCACCTGCGCCACGAGAGGCGACCAGTCACCGAGGATGAAAATTCGGGAACGTAGGGTAGTTGCTTACCCACCGAGCGGTCGGCGGGCGAACGGGGCTCGCCGCAGTTGATTGAGGGTGTCCACGAGAAGTTTCCGTTGAGTCCCAACTGCCACTTCGGGCTAAGTGCCACCTCCAGGTCGGCCTGTAATTCGACTCCGTAGGCGTGTACATCCTTGATATTTTCGGGCGAGAAGAAGCCCTTGGGTGTTGGGAGCCATATAATCCAATCGTTAATATAGGAGTCAAACCACGTTGCCGAGCCCTTCAATGAGTAGAGCCCCTTTCTGCCCACAGCGAACGAAAGTCCGGCATCGTAGGTCCAACCGCTCTCCTTGCGCAGGTCGGGATTACCGCCCGGCAGGAAGTAGAGGTCGTTGAGGGTCGGGAAGCGATAGTTGCGCGACACCGAGGCTTTGGCTACGATATTTCCCCTCTCGGAGAGCACTCCGTCAATGAAGAGCGCCGGGATTATCGGGGTCCACTCCTTGCCGAACATCTCCTCACGAACAACTATCGACACGCCCAGGCGGTCGATGGGTCGCCACTTGGCCGACAGCGAGCCCGAGAGTTCGGGGCGCCCTTTGCGATAGCCCACAATCGCCTTGTTGCCGTCTTGACGAATGATGTTCTTGTCGCGACTCTCCACGATGTGTTGGTGCAGCGATAGGTTGGCGGTGAAGAGCCACTTCTTGCCGATATAGTACTCGCCATCCACCTGACCATAGAAGGTGTTGATGCGACTACGAGAGCGAGTCATGTGAGCCATAATGCCATTGCCCAAATCGCGCTTGTAGTCGTATGCCATCCAGGTATAGATATAACCCGCCTTGGCTCCTATTTTCCAATTTTGTCGCAGATGATCCCACGACACCACTCCTCGGAATGTATGCTCGCGTTGTCGATTATCGAAATCGGTATCGCTGCCATGATCGACTGTCAGCATTGCCAACTCTCGGTTGGAGTTGGTGTACCACGCATTCAGCCCCAAGCGGTCGCCCTTGCCGGTGTTGTAGTAGACCTCCTGCAATATGTGCAAATCCTTATAAGCACCGCTGCGGTTGCGCTCTATGGGGTAGTACTGGTCGATGATGTTCATCTGCTCGTCGTAGATATTCTCCTTCTTGTCGTGGTTGCGGTACTTGTAATCGTTGGGCGAGGAGGAGAAGACTGCTCGGGTCGATGTCTGCCAGTGGTCGTTGCCCCAAGTCAGGCGCAAAAACTCGTCAAAGGTCTTGAACGAGCCTATGCCCTGAATGTATTGCAATCCAAAACCTTTGGCTTCGGCCGGCTTGGTCGAGAGTTTTACGGCTCCACCCAGTCCGCCACCCGTCTCGTTCACCGAGGAGGTGCCGTGCAGCAGCGAGGCATCATCGATGAAGTAGGAGGGAATCATCGAGAAGTCGGTCATTCCGAGCATTGGGTTGTTGATACGCATCCCGTTCCACTGCACCTGAGTATGCGAGGGCGATGTGCCTCTAAATGCTACGGTCGAGAGGGTTGCACGACCATAACTCTTTACAAATATCGAGGTGTTGAAGGTCAGCACATCGGCCATCGAGAGGGCTATATTCTCCTTGAGGGCGGTGGTGTCGAGTTTGGTCTGCTGGGTGCCAATCTCCTTCATCGGGCGGGCTCCATAGACCGAAATCTCGGGTATATCGTGGGTACGGCGGTGCCACTCCTGATTATCGCTTTGCGTTTGGGCAATAAGGGGTGCAGCGTTGAAAATTATCAACACCGAAATCCAAATTCGGATAGTTGTGAATAGTGAATTATGAATTATGAATTTCATCCTCTTCTATTTCCAGCAAAATGCACCAGGTATGATGCCAACGTAAAAACTATCGAGCAACTCTCGCTCCTTGGAGTAGCGATAAATCATTCCCTGCTGTACATAATCTATCGCATCGGCAATGTAGACATCGCCCGATTGCGGGTCAATCGTAAGGCCGTAGTAGATAGTATCTTTGTAGGGTAGGAATGGCTCGGCAGGGAGGTAGTCGGCAGTTACGCTCATCTCCCAAACATCATCATTGAGCCAATAGATTTTATCTTTTGCCCCGTTGAGTTGCACTTCCGAGGGCCAATCCCCAAAATTGAATTTAAACTGCTTCTCGACCGTAAAACTCTCGGGATCAATGCGGTATAGCGAGGGTGCTTCGTGCCCGTAGGGCGAGCCATCATAGCCGCCATCGGTTACGGTCCACAACTTGCCATTGCAATCCAGTGCAAGCGATGTGGGCTGAATACCCACCTCGAGTTCATCGACCACCTTGTCTGTTCGGGTGTCAATCTTGAGTATGCGGTTTTGATACGACCAACAATTTACATATACGAAATCTCCCAACTGTACCATCTGCTCCGTAGAGCCCGACTCCATTGTCATATTAGGTACGTCAATATAGCCCGTAATCTGGTAGCGCTTGGGATTAACGATAAAGATGCGGTTGTCCCAAATCTGCGTGATGTAGGCCTTTTCGTCTGAGAGGAAATGGATATATCGTGGCGAGGTAAGACCCGTGATGCGCCCTCTCTCCTTGAAGGTGTTGATGTCGATTGCGAAGACAACGTGAGAGTTGTTTACCACAATCCAGCCCACTCCGTTACGGATAACCATCGACTGCGCCACATCGCCCAACTTCATACCATTGGCACGGGCAAAGACTTCGTTTTCGACCTTTTGAGCCTCGGGATTATAGTACGAGAGAGTGGCGTTGCCATACTGGAAATTACCCTCATTAAGGCAGAAAAGACCTTGACCCCGCTCGTCGAACTCCTCGGTGTAGAGATAGTCCCACTCCATACAGCCGCTCAAAGCGACCGCAAGTAGCAGCGTAAGCGCAAACCTTATATTTCGTGTAACCGCTCTCATTGGATGAAAATTTCGCTTGCGAAATTACACATAATTATTCAAAGTGCAGGTCTTTGAAGCCAAAAACCTCTGTCGAAACCTCGCCAAGCCACCCGCTTTTAGCGTTTACGCCACACTGCACCTTCACAAAGTCGATATATTTCAACTCTACGGACTTGCCCTTGGCATCTATCGCATCCGAAATTTTGAAGTGGTTGGCGATAGTGCCGGCATTCGTATTGTTGTCATCGGTCAAGCGGTCAATAGGGCTAAAGTTGTCGGCATAGCCCCAGTCGTACTCCACATTCACCCAATACGACCCGTTGCCCGATGCGTCGTAGTTCTTCGCCTGAAGGCAAGTACCCGTCAAGGTGTAACTCTCCTCCTCAATCCATAACGGATAGTAGTACTCTTGCCTATGGAACTGTTTAAGATAGTCTATCTCGCCGCTATTGCCTTGATTATCTGTCCATTTAACAGGCATCATCGGCTCGCTTGGGCGATAGTATGTCACAGCATAGTTTTGGATTGTTTCAGCCTTGCCTGTTTCGGAGCCAGCCAATTCGTACCAAGTATCATCGGGTTGTCCATTTCCATTTTCATCCTGCATAACCCAAACAATACCCGGCTCGGATGAGCCCTTGAATGAGTTACCAAAAACTGCAAAGTCGTAACTGCCCAAATTGTCTATGCTGTGGTCAAACCCCACCACGATATATCCGCCAAAACCTCCTAACGAGACCCAATTCGGATAGGGGTTGCCGTTTTTATCGACCTCGCCCATTCTCATCTCGGCATAGGCAATAGCCGCTTCGGGAGTTGTCTGCGAGCCATCGAAACCTCCGGTTTTTAGTTCGTTGATAAATTGCCCTGGGGCGGGTGTATATTCGTACACCTTGTTCCAATCGGGCTTCGATGTGGCGGTCTTGGCGCGATAGAAGTCGCCCTTGTTCAAATCTTTCGCAATCTCTTCGTCTATGTTGCAAGACGAAGAGATCGCTACCAGAACCACAATACAAAAATCTATAAAGACTCTTTTCATAAATTACTTCTCAAAACGTACTGCTACATCATCATAAGCAAAATATCCGGGAATGGTAAATCCGTATCGGCCACCCATCTCCTCGGAGTAGAGAAAGTTAAATCTAACTTTCGCAACTTCGCCGAGAGCCGATAAATCCCACTTCTGCCAATCGGTCACCACCTCTTTGCCACGCACCAAGTAGAACTCTACTTCGCTAATAGGCTCGGTATACGCATCGGCATCCACATCGTCAAAGCCTTGGGCTATAATCTTTAACCAGGCGCTCTCGGTCAGGCCCTCCCAATTGCCGCCAAAGGTGTTGCCCGCTTCGCTCTTCACTCCGTTATAGAGTTGGTTGAGGGTGTAGTTGGTGTTGGTAACCCACATATGGTCGATAACACGGGCTACACCATCGCCAAACGAAATCTCTGGCAGATTTTCGATAAAGCACGCCGGACTATCATCCTTATAACCGTAATGCACAACACAATTGTCGCCCGAATGTGCCTTTACGGGGGTTAGAAGTTGCACGGCGAACCAACCGAGCGCACTATCGTTGCCTGCGTTCTCCGCAACATAATCCTCTCCATAATACTTTGCGATGTGCTTATTCCGATCTTCGTCACTCCAGCCCTCGCCCCAATAATTCGAGATGGCGTGACCTCCGCCCCAGAAACAAAAGGCATAGTTGTCGGGAAAGGTGTGGGTAAGGAAGGTGTTGCCTTCGTCATACCAAGTGTAGGCAGCGGTCATAAAATCTCCATAGGTCAGCGGGCCCCCGTAGGGTGGGTTGTCAACCAAGTCGCTCCACTTTTTAATCTCCACTCCGGCATAGTCCAACCAATAAGACTCAAAACGAGCATCCTTGTCCTCGAAGGTCAATGTGCGTAATTCGTATGGCAGTTCGGGCTCAGGTTGTACGAGGCTTGCTGCTGCAATGGAGGTCGCAATACGGCGAGCCTTACCCGACTCAAAATCTTTTGACGGAGTCTTAACCTCAGTAAAGGTTGCACCGGAGGTAAAGGTATAGGTAATTGTGAGGCTCTTGCCACCGACAGCCGCAGGAAGTGTTACCATAGCGGCAAAGACCCCATCGTTTGCCTCAGCCAACTGAACACCCTCACCAAAATTCAAGACGATTTGATTAGAGCCCTCGCTTACAGTCGAACTCCAAGTGTTGTTGGCGTAATCAAACACACATTTACCGGCAAGATTGACACCCTCCTCCGCAGTGACCGTTATGGTGGTCAGTTTTTCGGTGATGTCGGCACTTGTGGTGTCAAACCAAATGTAGGCGGTTTTGTGCTCGAGGTAGAAGGTCTTGAACTCGTCAGCAATGGCGTAACCAAAATCTCCGTCATTGCCCAGGTTACCATCGGCACTCTGCTCGGCCAAGACCACAGCGTTCTTGTGGTTGCCTGTCATATTGTAAAAAATATGGTAATCGCCTGCAGTCGAGGGCTCGTTGTCCCACCTAAACTGCGCAGCCTTGCCCCCTTGTGCAATAGCCTTGCTTTTGAACGAGCCTAACCAAATGTAGTCGCCCGCACTCCAAACAAACGGGATATTGGTTGCCGAGGGAGTATCGAACGAGGTGCGAGCCTCAATCGAACTGTAGCCGGTGAGCGTAAAACTCTCTTTGGGGGTAAATCCATCTTCTCTGTTACACGACACCACCAGTGTCAATGTAGCAATAATTCCCAAAAACTTTTTCATTGTACCAATAGTTTAATTACATATCCTCCCACTCTGCGGGCTTTTGTTGTGATTGCGCAAACCCTGACTCTATGGCAATCTCGATTGCCTCCACGGTCGGCTGTTGATAAAGGTTTCTGTTCATAGCGTTATAAATTTTAAGTTAAATAAAAAAGTTACCGTACTCCTTGCAGACCCTCGGAATACGGTAACTTGTGTTCAACTCAAAATACTTATTACTACTATGCGGTATATCGGGATAATACCCCAATATGCCCCATTTAAGACCATTGTACTATCTTTGGGATGATCTGCACAAAACTCTTGCTCCGCATCCTGCAATAGCCGATAGGTCACACCTAAATAGATAGGTACACGCTTAAAACCTGTCTGTTATGGTTGTAAAGTATTTTGATTTCAACCCATAATCCTGCAGGTCCAAAATCCTAATCACACAGGCAGGTCTTCTGACTTGTCCACTTATCGCGCCTTCCCGGTCTCCCAGTGGCAATAGATTACGATAAGCAGCCCTCTAAAATCGTTTGCTCGACCAAATTGTCGGCAACAGAGGCGGACTCACAGCAACAGGCATTGTTCCGGATTTGCACCGGATTCCCTTTTCACCCTCCTACTTCGATAGCGAAAACTTCGAGATACCACTCCGACTCTTTAATTCGGTACTCTCTGATACTCTTGGCCTTGCCCTCGCACGATGTGTTACGAAATCACACCTCGGATGGCTCCTTGTGCAAGTGCAAAGATAGGAAGAAAATCTCAATCACAAAAAAATAGCGTAATTTTTCGAAACTATGGATACAAAATGGGCATGCCCGAAAATATGTCGGGCACACCCTTGGTTTATACTCCACGATAATTCGTTGGGTCGGTATTATCTGCAAAGACGGAAGATGGTTGCCGTGCGTGATGTGTTGTAAATCTGCATAAAGTGGCGCACCTCGCCATCAATCTCGCAAGGATAGGTAAAGTGTTCGGAAGCCATATCCTCGCGCCCCAGGCCGCCAAAACGCTCCTCGTCAGTCGAGAGCACCGGTCGGTACTTGCCCGGCTCACGCACCTCTACGGCATAGTCTGCCACCGAGTTCTCGGGGTGCCAGTTGAAGACGAAGAGCAGGTCGCCGTGCGTGAAGACCATAGTCTTGTTCGGCTCGTCCATCTGCAGGCGATAGGGGTAGCCATCAGCCAAGATATTGAACTCCTTGACCAGAGCAATCATAGCCTTGTCGAATTCGCCGAGTTGCCCGAAACGCAACTCCTCATTTTCGGCCAGCGACCATTGGCGCCGTGCGTGGTCGTAACTCCAATCGTTGCCCTCGCGCGGGAAGTCAATCCACTCGGGATGACCAAACTCGTTGCCCATAAAGTTGAGGTAGGCATCGCCTCCGGTCGAGATGGTCATCAGGCGTATCATCTTGTGGAGAGCCATACCTCGGTCTACCACCAGGTTTTGTGAAGAACGATGCATCGAGTAGTACATCTCCTTATCAATCAGGCGGAAAGCGATTGTCTTATCGCCCACCAATGCCTGGTCGTGCGACTCGGCATAGGCCACCGTGCGAACATCCGACAGGCGGTTTGTCATCACATCCCATATCTCCCATATATTCCAATCCTCGTCGGGAACATCCTCCAATAACTTTATCCAGAAGTCGGGTATTGCCATACCCAATCGGTAGTCGAAGCCTACGCCTCCATCCTCAGTCGGGGCGCACATTGCAGGCATTCCGCTCACATCCTCGGCAATGGTGACATACGAGGGGTTGAAGTCGTGAATAAGTCGGTTGGCGAGAGTCAGATAGACTATGGCATCGCGATTGGCTCCGGGGCCGAAGAATGCCTCGTGTGTACCCAATGGCTCGTAGCCGTGGTGGTGGTATATCATCGAGGTTACGCCATCGAAGCGGAAACCGTCAAAGTGGAACTCATCGAGCCAATACTTTATGTTCGAGAGCAGGAAGTGGCGCACCTCGCCCTTGCCGTAGTCGAAGGTCATCGAGTCCCAGTACTTCTGATAGCCAGCCTCTCCAGGTTTTGAGTAGAGGTGGTCCGAGCCGTCGAGCTGGTTGATACCCTCGTTGAAATTCTTGACATAGTGGGCGTGTACGAGGTCCATAATCACCATCAGACCCAACGAGTGGGCCTTGTCGATAAGATACTTCAACTCCTCGGGGGTACCGAAGCGCGATGAGGGTGCGAAGAGGCTCGAAACGTGATAGCCAAACGAGCCGTAGTAGGGGTGTTCGGCTACGGCCATAAGTTGCACAGCATTGTAGCCATCCTCTGCAATGCGTGGGAGGATAAGGTCGGCAAACTCGACATAACTGCCCACGCGGGCCTCCTCCTGAGCCATGCCGACATGAGCCTCATAAATCAGCAGTGAGCCCACCTTTGAGCGGTCGAACTCCGCATCGTGCCACTCGAAGTGTTGTGGCTCCCAGAATTGGGCTGTGTAGTTCTTCGATACATCGTCTTGGACTACTCGCGTAGCGTATGCGGGAATGCGGTCGAGCCAACCATTACGGCCGTGAACGTGTATCTTGTAGAGCGAGCCGTGGGTGAGCATTCCCTCGTACATCGCATCGGGGAAGAAGGCGCTCCAGACTCCCGAAGAGTCCTTATCCAGGCGCAGTTGGGTGCGTTGCCAGCCGTTGAAGTCGCCAAAGATGAAGACATCCTGCGCCTCGGGCAGCCACTCGCGGAACCACCAACCAGCCAAATCCTCATCCCTCTGCCAGCCGAAGTAGCGGTAGCCGTTGGCATAGTCGACAATCGAGCCCGAAGAGCGCTCGATGTCGCTTCGGATGCGTAGGTACTCATCGTGGCGGCGTTGAATCTCATCGGCTACGGGTTGCAGCCACTCGTCACGCTCGACTACGGGTAGGAAGGTTGTGTTTTTGCTCGACATATCTATTGTTTTTGAGTTCTCAAAGGGGTTTATCTCAACAAATATACATTTTTTTTGCGAGATAGCCCCATCTTGGGCGATTTTTTTAGCATTAAAAGGGACAAAAAAAGGGCTGTCGCAACCCTAAGGTCGGACAGCCCTGCGAACTATATCGGGAATTAACTCTTACTTTGTAGCGCTCTCCAAACGCTTCATCATAGCAAACATAAAGAGTGCCGAAAGCAAGCAGAGAATGATAAATACCGACCATACGATTGTCAGGCTGATACCTCCCCAGAGGAAACCGCCCACAGCTACAAGCGCATTACCGATAGCGGTAGCCACAAACCAGCCACCCATCATCATACCCTTCAACTTCGGAGGAGCAACCTTCGATACGAACGAGATACCCATAGGCGAGAGCAACAACTCAGCGAAGGTGAGCACCAGGTAGGTCGAAATCAACCAGTTGGCCGATACCAGAGTACCCTCACCACCCTCGGCAACAATTGCAGCCTGTGCATCGGGTGTATTCAGACCCATCGAGCCGAGTGCGATTACTGCGAAACCGGCAGCAGCAACCAACATACCGTAAGCAATCTTGCGAGGTGCCGAAGGCTCCTTGCCCTTCTTTGCCAATGCACCGAAGATAGCCAACGATACCGGAGTGAGTGCCACTACATAGAAGGGGTTAAACTGCTGGAAGATAGGTGCGCTAACTGCAACCGAAGCATCTCCAACCATCGAAGCCTTGTATGCAAGATAGCCCACAACTGCTACAACAACGGCTGCCGATACAGCTTTAGCCTTGCGACCCTCGCTCTGGAATACCGAGAAGAGAGCGTAAACGCCGATGATGATAAGCACCAGATTCCAAACGCTGAATACCATGCTCTGGATACCCTCCGAGCTCTTTGCGGTGAACTCGTCAGCAAAGTAGGTCAGCGTAAGACCATTCTGGTGGAATGCCATCCAGAAGAAGATTACGACCGCAAATACCAAGCACAAAGCGATAACTCGCTGCTTAGTCTCGGCAGGCGAGAGCTCCTTCTCTGCAGCAACCGCAGCAGCCTGACGCTTGCCACCCTCAACGTGGCGGAATGTCGGGCGGAAGATGTAGTAGATAGCCATCGATACGATCAATGCAGCGCAAGCTACAGCAAACGAGAAGTGGTAAGCATCGTTACCCGAGAAGCCGAGCGAATTCTCTGCCCAATTCTTAATCTCAACGGCTGCAGTCGGAGCGAAGAGTGCACCGATGTTGATTGCCATGTAGAAGAGCGAGAATGCCGAGTCACGCTTGTCTGCATACTTTGGGTCATCGTAGAGGTTACCAACCATAACTTGCAAGTTACCCTTAAACAGACCTGTACCAATCGAGATGAAGAGCAGAGCGCCAAGCATTGCAATCATCGCCAGCGTATCGCCACCAAGCGGCAACGAGAGCAACAGATAACCGGCAAACATAATGGTAATACCAATGGTAACCATCTTACCGAAACCGAACTTGTCAGCCATAATACCACCGATAAGGGGCATAAAGTAGACGAGTCCGAGGAAAGTCGAGTAGATTGCACCTGCTACACCTGCATCCAGACCGAAGTTGGCACGCAAGAAGAGCGCAAACACTGCAAGCATTGTGTAGTAGCCGAAGCGCTCACCGGTGTTGGCGAGTGCCAGCGCATACAAACCTTTGGGGTGTCCTTTGAACATTTTTCTTATAGTTTTAGTTATACAATAAATTTCATCGAGGGCAAATATAAGAATTTATTTTGAAAATCCTCCTTTCGGGCCAAAATTACCCGTATAAAGGCTCTATTCAAATCGCTTCAGGATGGCAAAAATCTCGAATGCAAAACCGGCAATGACCACAATCGGTGCAAGCGTAATTCTGCGCCACGAGAACATCTCGTAGTTGAACTCCGCGGGCGAGTCGCTGCCGCCACCGGCCATCAGTACAAAGCCTATGATGATAACCACAAAGCCCACCAGCAGCAGGATGTAGTTCTTCATCGTGAGGGGCATCTTCTGGTCGTTGGGGTCGGTTATTTTATTAAATCTCTTTTTCATGATTAGTAAAGGTATATCTTGTTAGACTTCATATTTACAAACTTATTGACGGCAAAGAGTGTGAAGAGCAACGACACCGCCACGCCAATCACAACCATCCCTGCCAATATAAATGCTGCGGTCTGCAACAACTCGGGCGAGGAGATGTAGGGCATATTGCGATCGATGCCATATATCATGGCTCCAAACAGCGCAGCTGCGATAATGCCTGACCAGATGCCCTGCTTTACGCTATCCCACAGGAAGGGGCGGATAATGAACCACTTGGTCGCTCCGACCATCTTCATCGTGTTGATAAGGTATCGCTTCGAGTAGATTGCCAGGCGTATGGTGCTGTTGAGCAGTGTCAGCGAGATGAATAGCAGCACCGCAGCGAATGCTACGAGTATGGGGCGCACTCTGTTCACTGTCGAGTGTACTCGCTCGATAACTTCGGCCGGATACGAGACGTGCGCAACGCCCTCCCTCTCGCTGATGTCGGCAATGAAGAGCTCGAGAGCCGAGCGCTTCTCGGAGAGAGCCGTCAGGCGCACCTCGTAGGAGTCGAGTAGCGGATTTTCGCCCAGCACCTCCTCGAACTCTACGGCAAAAACCTTACGGAACTCGTCGTCGTTGAGCTTCTCCTCCTTCGAAACATAGCGAACTTCGGCTGCCAGCGGGCTCTCCTCGAGCAATCCCTTCACAGCCAGCTTGCGCTCCTCGGTGATGCCCTTCTCCAACTCGACCATGAGCGTTACGCTCTCCTGCAACGAGTCGGCAACCCTCATCGCCACACTCATCAAGTAGCCCACCGCTCCGAGCAGGAAGAGCACCAGTGCAATGCTGATGGTCGAAACCATATACGAATTACGGACCTTGCGTTTTATTCTGCGATTATTCTCCATCTTTGCGTAAATTTCTTCTTATAGCCCAAAATATCAGCGCCACAACCCCGAACAGAATTACTGCCGAGAAGGCTGCGGTCACACCCTCGACCACACTCCACTGCGGAGCGCGGAACCTCCACTCCACATCGTGCTCGCCTGCCGGCAAACGCATCGCACGCAAGAGGTAGTCGGCACGGAAGTAGGGAGCCTCCACTCCATCAACGTATGCACGCCAACCTTTGTTGTAGAAGATTTCAGAAAATACCGCCACGGCCTCTTCGGATGCGGTGTAGTGGTACTTGAGTCGGTTGGGAGCATACTCCGTGAGGTGGATTTCGCCCTCGAAGTCGATGGGTGCATAAGCCCCGATGTCGGGCTTTTGTGCAAAATCGACAACGGCAACCCTCTTCAGGTCGGTTACTCCGAGCGCATCAATCTCCTCGCGCGGGGAGTTGACATAGCGCATACCCTCGACAAACCAAGCTGCTCCGTTGGCACTCTCGCGGCGAAGCACCTTGCCCTCCGAGTCGATAACATAGCGGGTATTCATCATATCGAGTACACCCTCATCACCCTTGGCAAGGTAGTTCTCGATTAGGTCCTGGTAGCGGGCAAGCTTTGCTCCGTGATAACCGCCCACCGAGCGGTGGAAGCGGGATGTTGTGGCATCATTGAAGGGGCTGACTGTAAGGTTCAGCACTCGATATCCCAAATCCTTGTCCTCCAAAATTTGCAAATCGGCCTGTGTGGGTTGTACTTTAGTGTGACGCTCCGCCACAAATCGCTCGTGCGAGAGGAATCGCATATTGACAGGCACCATATCTGCCAAAACCAACACTGCCATCACCGCAATCAGCCCCTTGCGACCCATTTTGCGCAGAGCGTAGAGGGCTACTGCACCCGCAGCCAAAGCGATGAAGAGGAACGAACGCCAAGCATCGTGGCTCATCTTGGCCACACGCTCCTTGACCATTGCTGAGGCAACGTCTACGCCCAACTGCTCGTGATAACCTCGGGCGATATAGTCGTCAGCACCCGACTCCTTGAGCATATAGTAGAACTGCTCTATCATCAAATCTTCGGACTCGGTACGGCCGAAATCGAAGAGAGAGCCTCCGGCAACGGCAAACAGAAGGCAAATTCCGCCCGTGATGCCCGCAGCCCAAGCCATCGGGCGCAGGATGTTGCGGCGGTCTGCATCGGTGCTCTGCCACAGCTTCCACAACGCAATGCCCGCAAACAGCGGCACTGCCCACTCCAGCACGACCAGTGTGGTCGACACTGTGCGGAACTTGTTGTACATCGGCAGATATTTGAAGCACAGCTCGGTAAACCACATCGCATTGTGACCCCACGAGAGTAGCAACATCAACACCATCGAGCCGATAATCCACCACCTATCCCTTCCGCGCGAGAGCATTGCTCCGAGCAGAGCGAGGAAGATAGCCACAGCACCCAAGTAGGTGGGGCCTGCGGTGTAGGGCTGACCGCCCCAATATGTCGGGAGTTGCTTTGCGGCTTGGCGCAGTCCGACTGCTGAGAGTGAGTCGCCCACAGCCCCATCGGTCGAGAACGAAGAGCCAGAATCGCCTCCCGCAAAGTCGGGGATAAGCATATTCCAACTCTCGGCAATGCCGTAACTCCACGCTGTGGCATACTCGAGGTCGAGACCCTTCGAGCCCTCCGACTCCTTGCTTACGAGCTCCGAGCCACCACGCATCGTATCCTTGGTGTGCTGAGAAGTGTACCACAATGGCGCAAAGTTAGAGCCGAGGGCTACAACTCCCGCGAAGGCGAGAACGACCGTGCGTTTCCAAAACGAGGCGTGGCTCTTCTGCTTGATTGCGACAACAAGTTCGCTAATCCAAAAGAGCACCATTGCCACCAGGAAATAGTAGGTAATCTGTGGGTGATTTGCACCCAACTCGAGTGAGGTGAATAGTGCCGTCACGACACCTCCGGCAAGCATCTTGCCACGCAAGGTCATATAGGCACCTCCCATCATCAACGGAGCCCAAACCAGTGCCCACATCTTCGTAACGTGACCGGCTCCGATAATCAGGAAGAAGTAGGTCGACAGACCATAGGCCAATGCCGCAACCATACCGACCCAGGGCGAGACCCCGAAGATGAGCATCATTAACCAAAAGGCCGTCATCGCAAAGAAGATGAACGAGGCGGGGGTATCCAAAACCTTAACCACGGCACCAATCGAGTTTTTGACTGCTTGTGCCGGATACTTTACGTTGATAAGGTATGCCGGCATACCTCCAAACATTCCGCCTGTCCATTGTGCATCTTCGCCCGTAGCCTCGCGGTGTGAGCGAATATCGCTCCACATACCTTCGTACTGCTCCACATCATGTTGGGGCAATACTTTACCCGAGAATTGAGGCGCAAAATATGCCGCTGCAACTCCGAAAAAGAGCAACAACGGCACCATGTATGGCAATATCTTGGCGATGATTTGCTTTGTTTTTTCCATAATTAACTCTTATATACCGCCAAAGGTACAAAAAAACATTGACTTGTAGTGGCGGTAGATGCGAAAAATGATTATATTTGCAAAATAAATAGTAGCAGTTAATGATTACAATCAATGCAATTCGCAAACCGATAGAGGCGCAGCTTGCCGAATTTGATGAGTTCGTTAAGCAGAATTTCAGCGCCGAAGATGGTTTGTTGGCCGAAATGCTCGAGTATGTGCTTGCATCACGAGGCAAGGGCATACGCCCCATTTTGGTTATGCTTTCGGCAGCGATGAACTCCTCGAATGAGGGGCGTTTCGGTAAGCGGTCGTTCTTGGCGGCAATGCTTGTCGAGATGATTCATGTCGCTTCGCTCATCCACGATGATGTTATCGATGAGTCGGATATGCGCCGAGGCAAAGCATCCGTGAACTCGCGCTGGCAATCGCGAAATGCCGTGCTTGTGGGCGATTACATCCTTGCCAAAAATATGGACCTCGGGCTCTCGAGTGGTCAGTATGATATTGTGTCGCACGTCATAAAATCGATGACAATACTCTGCGAGGGTGAACTTATCCAGAGCGACCACGCCTCGAAGCTCGACACCTCGCGTGAGGCCTACTTCGACATTATTTATAAGAAAACGGCAAGCCTTTTGAGTGTGAGTGCCTCGGCAGGAGCGTTGTCGGTGGGTGCTTCGGCTGCGGATGTGGCGGCTATGCGCCGATTTGGCGAGGCGATAGGTATGGCATTCCAGATTCGTGACGATATTCTCGACTACACCCCGACTGCCGATACGGGCAAGCCTTCGAATAACGACCTGCGCGAGCGTAAAATCACCTTGCCGCTTATCGAGGCTCTCGAGAAGGCCGACAAGGCGAAGCGTGAGGAGATTATCTCGCTTGTCGAGCGTTGTGCAACTGACGAGGGGTGTGTGGAGCAGGTGCAGCAGTGGGTTGTTGCCGAGGGAGGTATCGAGGCGGCTACCGCAACGATGAAGAGTTACCTCCAACGTGCAATGTCGATACTTGGCGGTTATGAAGAGTCGCCCTATCGTCAATCCCTGATAGACCTCTGTGCCTTTATTGCTGAACGAACCAGATAATTTACACAAAACATAATTCATTTATTTAACCAATCTAAAAAGTTATGGAGAAAAAACAAAATTCGAATGTGCCGGCGATTATCGTGTGCATCTTGCTCTTCGGTATGATTTCGTTCGTCACTAACTTGGCATCGCCTATGGGCGATATCTTGAAGAACCAGTTCCAGGTAGCTAACTGGATGGGAACTCTGGGCGTATTGTGCAACTTCATCGCATACGCTGTGATGGGTATCCCCGCTGGTAACCTCCTTCAGAAGAAGGGTTACAAGTTCACTGCTCTGGCAGCTGTGTTGGTAGGTTTCACCGGTGTTGGTGTTCAGACTATCGCAGGTCTTCTCTCGGGCAACCTCGCATTCGGCATCTATCTGTTGGGTGCATTCATCGCAGGTTTCTCGATGTGTATGCTTAACATCGTGGTTAACCCGATGCTTAACAAGCTCGGTGGCGGTGGTAACCGTGGTAACCAGCTCGTACAGGTGGGTGGCTCGTTCAACTCGTTGATGGGTACTGCAGTTATCTTCCTTACAGGTGTATTCGTTCCGAGCATCGTTGATGCAAAGATCAGCCAGGTATTCCCCTTGATGTTCATCGCATTGGCTATCTTCGCATTGGCATTCGTAGTTATCCTTCTGACCAAGATTCCCGAGAATCCTGAGGTTGGTATGGCAAAGGCTGAGGAGAAGTCGCAGTATGGTCCTATGTCGTTCCGTCACTTCGTTCTGGGTGCTGTTGCAATCTTTATCTATGTAGGTGTTGAGGTAGGTATTCCCAACGTACTGCAGAAGTGGTTGCAGAATGGCGGTCTGAACGTAACAGGTGACGCTGCAACAGCTATCGCAGGTACTGTGACTGCAACTTATTGGTTGCTCATGCTCGTAGGCCGTTTGGCTGGTGCTGCTCTCGGTGCAAAGGTGTCGGCTAAGTCGATGCTTACAGCTGTGTCGGGTGTAGGTCTTATCCTGGTGCTCTGCGCTATGTTCCTCAATCCCGCAACTACTGTTAATCTCCCGGTATTCCAGGGTACAGCCGGCTTCGGTATGGCTTCGGTTCCCGTAAATGCAGCATTGCTCGTTTTGTGCGGTCTCTGCACATCAGTAATGTGGGGCGGTATCTTCAACCTCGCAGTTGAGGGCCTTGGTAAGCACACCGAGAAGGGTGCAGGTATCTTTATGGCAATGGTTTGCGGTGGTGGTATTCTGCCGTTCGTACAGAACCTCGTTGTCGATGTAACCAGCAGCTACTTGACCAGCTATTGGGTAATCGTTGCAGGTCTTGCATTCTTGCTCTACTACGCATTGGTAGGCTCGAAGAACGTAAACAAGAATATCCCGACTGCATAGTTGGTATACCGATTATAGTAAATAGGCGTGTCCTTCGGGCACGCCTATTTGTTTTGGGTATTGGATGGGTTGGATGAGTTGGATGGGTTAGATGGGTTGGATGGGTTAGATGGGTTGGATGGGTTGGATGGGTTGTTCAAAACTCCTCCCCTAAGTTAGGGGAGGTGCCCGGAGGGCGGAGGGGTCTGTTGGTTTTTTAGCTGTTAGCCATTAGCCATTAGCTTTTTACAGACCCCCTCCGCTTCGCTCGTCCCCCTAACTTAGGGGGACAATTTATTGTAATTCTATTTTCTTCCCCAACTTTGGGG
>JAGBTZ010000034.1 GCA_017631055.1 Alistipes sp. | reverse complement strand
TGTCTCGGCTCACGCAAATCAGGCGCGAATTACCACCTTCCCGCTCAACGATAAGGAGAATTGCCTCTACTCGGAGGATGTGATTTCGTTTGCTCGTGAGAGAGGTTATTTCAATGGCAAGGATGAGGAGTTCTCGTTCTGCGATGCATACGCTCCGCTCGATTTCGGTGCAATGCGTGGCTGTGAGGCGAGAGTATGGGCGTTCTTCCGCACCGTGGCTGACGATATGGATAAGTATGTGGACTACGCTATGGGTCACAACCCCTCGAATCGTATGCCGTTGTGGGTGAAGCCTCGCACGAAGGTCGCTCCGAAGGTTGTCTTCGATGCTATGCGCGACCACTATGAGGGTACTCCGATGGATATGACTACCGATATCGGTGCCGGTGGCAGCCATTGCCCCTACCGTTGGCGCCCGATGTATTTCGAGGTTGATGGCGTGGAGTATTGCAACGAGCGAGCAACGGCTACACAACAGACAGGTTTCTGGTTTGTTGCTCAGGCGCGTGAGAAGAAGGAGGGTATTCTGTGGTTTGGTACAGATGATGCAGCGACATCGCCTCTTACTCCTATTTATGCCAACTCGACTGCTATTCCCTGGTGCTTCTCGGAGCAGAATGGCTCAATGCTCAAGTATTCGGATGAGTCGATGTTCTGGATTACCAACCGCATCGCACAGTTCGCCTACCTTCGCTATGATGTTATCGGCAAGCACGTTCGCTCGGAGATCGACAAGTGGGAGAACGCTATGCTTGAGCAGGTAAAGAAGATTGACGTGGCTATGGGCAACGTGGGCTATAATCCCAAGAAGGCGGCAAAGATTGCCACCAAATTCTCGGTGGATGCGGCAGAGCTTCTCTTCAACCACTGGAAGAATTTGGATAATCATCTGATGGTTAAGTATATTGACGGAAATGTCAAGAGCGAGGATGAGAAGGGCTTTATCGAGAATGGTAACGGCAAGGATATCCCCGACCAAATCAAGCAGCCAGGCTACTCGGAGAAGTGGAAGAGAGCCGTAGCTGCCGACAATGGCATGGTTTTGAAGGTTGTCAAATAGTTCATAAAAAACTTTTGCAATGAAATACGATTTGATAGTTATCGGTAGCGGTCCGGGCGGTTATGTTGCTGCAGTGCGAGCTGCCGAACTCGGCAAGAGGGTTGCTGTTGTTGAACGTGCTGAGGCGGGAGGTGTCTGCCTGAATTGGGGCTGTATCCCGACCAAAGCCCTCGTCAAGAGCGCACAGGTCTATCACTACTGCCATACGGCTGCCACCTATGGTGTCGATATCGAGGGCGAGGTGAAACCTAATATCGAGAAGATTGTGGCTCGTTCGCGTGGCGTGAGCGACCTGATGCAGAAGGGAGTGCTGTTCCTGCTCAAAAAACACAATATAGACCTGCTGCAAGGCTTCGGCTCGCTGAAGGGTGCTGGAGTTGTGGATGTCGATGGCGTGGAGTATGAGGCTGACCATATTCTGCTCGCTACGGGTGCTCGCCCGCGTGAGATGGCTTTTATGCCGATTGACGGCAAGCACGTCATCTCCTCGCGTGAGGCTCTTGTGCTCGACCATCTGCCAGAGGATATGATTATTGTCGGCTCGGGTGCCATCGGTAGCGAGTTTGCGTGGATATACTCGACCCTCGGTGTGAAGGTTACCGTTGTGGAGTATATGCCTCAACTTATGCCCCTCGAGGATGAGGAGGTTGCCCGTGCTATGGAGCGAGCTTTCCGCAAGCAGCGTATCGGTGTGATGACCTCGACGACTGTTAAGCAGGTGACGGTCGAGGATGGCCGCTGTAAGGTCGAGGTCGAGGGCAAGAAAGGTGCCGAAACCCTCACGGCAGAGGTCGTACTCTCGGCTGTGGGTGTGAAATCGAATATCGAAAATCTCGGTCTTGAGGCAGTTGGTGTCGAGGTCGAGCGCGATAAGGTCAAGGTCGATGAGTTCTATCGCACATCGGTTGCGGGGGTCTACGCTATTGGCGATATTATTGCTACGCCTGCGTTGGCTCACGTTGCATCAGCGGAGGCTGTGTGCTGTGTAGAGGCGATGTTCGGACTCAACCCTGAGCCTATCGACTACTCGGTAATTCCGTCGTGTGTCTACACTACTCCTGAGGTTGCATCGGTCGGTTTGACCGAGAAGCAGGCTGCCGAACAGATTGAGGGTTACAAGGTTGGCAAGTATCAATTTACGGCCTCGGGTAAGGCTGCGGCTGCAGGCGACAGAGAGGGCTTTGTGAAACTTATCTTCGATAAGGATGAGCGCTTGGTTGGAGCCCATATGGTTGGTGCAAATGTTACCGAGATGCTTGGCGAGCCTACTCTGGCAAAGGCTTTGGGCGCAACGGCACGACAGATTGCCCGCACAATCCACTCGCACCCGACCCTCCACGAGGGTATTATGGAGGCCGCAGAGGAGATTGTAAGAGGCGGGGAATAGGCGTGATAACTTCTTGAAAGAATGTGTTAAGGGGGATTAAAGATGATTAAGGGAATCTTTAATCCCCTATTCTTTCCATCTAACCCTGCAATAAGCCCGGAGCTTGGGCGTGGGCTTGCACACAGCCACAAGCACAAAACAAAACAGACGACTTGTAAGTCGTCTGCTCTGCATCATTTAGTGGGAGCTGAGGGATTCGAACCCCCGACCCTCTGCTTGTAAGGCAGATGCTCTGAACCAGCTGAGCTAAGCTCCCGAAATGCGCCTGAACAAGGACTTGAACCTAGGACCCCATGATTAACAGTCATGTGCTCTAACCGACTGAGCTATTCAGGCTTTTTTCGTTTTGCGAGTGCAAATATATGCGCTTTTTTTTATTCTACAAAACTTTTCTGCAAAAATTTTCAAAAAAAATATACCTTTGTACTGCCTATGAAACGATTTTTATATATAAATATCCTCATTGTCACAATGTTGGGCGCTGTGAATGTTTTTGCGCAGTCGACATTGATTTTTGACTCCACGGCTCACTCTTTTGGTAATATCCGCGAGGAAGGAGGGCGAGTTCGCCACTCGTTCAGGTGCAGGAATGTCGGTAATGAGCCTGTTGCGATACTCTCGGTTGTGACAACTTGTGGTTGTACGGTGGCAAAATTTGAGCGCAAACCAATACTACCCGATAGTGTCGGAACGATTGAGGTGACCTTCGATCCGGCTAATCGTCCCGGAAACTTCGATAAAGAGGTGAGTGTGGTTACCTCGAATGGAGGGCGAGCCCAAAAATTGAAGATTTCGGGCTTTGTCGAGGAGCGGCCCCGCACCATCGAGGAGCGGTTTCCGCACTTTGTCGGCAGTGGATTGAGGCTCGAGGATAATTTTCACGCTTTTGCATACGTTCAGCAGGGCGTGCCGGCGAAGACGGTGATGAAGATAATCAACACCTCCGAACGAAGAGTTGCTATCAGAGCCTTCGAGCAACGACCGAGTGGGGTTGTGCAGTTGCACTATCCCGAGAGGCTCGGCCCGCATGAGCAAGGCGAGATTACTATTATATATAGTGTCCCCTTAGGCTCCGAGCGATATGGCACGGTCGACGCCATGATTGATTTCGAAGTTAACGGCAAACACTCCGAAGCATTTATCTCGTTGACGGGAATAATCGTGGATAATAGCGATAAAATCGAGCGTAATTGCGCCCCAAAGGTCGAAGTAATGAAAAATATTGTTAAATTTGGGGCGGTAAAACGGCACGAAGAGGAGCGAGTGGACCACTTTACGATAGTAAATAGGGGCACATCTACTCTGAAAATACGAGCCGTGGAGGTTTTGCATTCGACCGTAACACTCTCGCTATCAGCCGGAGATGAGATTGCGGTCGGTGAAGAACGAAAGGTGGAATTAAGGTTAAACCCGTTGCGAATTGACTATGGTCCCCTGTCGGAGCGAGTGCGGATTGTGACAAACGACCCTGAGCATCCGATGAGGACACTGCGTGTGACGGCGATAATTGAAGAATAGAGATATGTTTAGAATTAAAGAAAAACGCTACTTGGCGGAGAATATATGCCTTATGCGTATTGATGCACCGCGTGTGGCACGAGCTGCACAACCGGGTCAGTTTGTGATTGTGCGTGCTGATGAGGTTGGGGAGCGTATCCCGCTCACCATTGCGGATTTTGACCGAGAGGAGGGTACTGTAACTATCGTAACCCAGACTATCGGAGTCTCGACCAAGAAAATTTGTGCTCTGAACGAGGGTGATGAGTTGGCCGACTTTGCTGGTCCGCTCGGTAATCCTTCGGAGTTTGTGAAGCTTTCGGCTGAGGAGTTGAAGGGTCGCCGCTACCTCTTTGTGGCGGGCGGAGTGGGTACTGCTCCGGTCTATCCGCAGGTTAAGTGGCTGCACGAGCACGGCGTGGAGGTCGATGTGATTATCGGAGCCAAGAACTCTTCGTTGCTTATCTATACTGACGATATGCGCAAGGTCGCCTCTAATCTCTACATCGCCACCGATGACGGCTCGGAGGGCGTGAAGGGCTTGGTTACTGATGTAATCAAGGATTTGATAGATAATCAGGGCAAGCAGTATGATGAGTGCGTAGCAATCGGTCCGATGATTATGATGAAGTTCGTGTCGCTTACCACTAAGGCCTACTCGCTCAAGACGACCGTGTCGCTCAATGCGTTGATGGTCGATGGTACGGGTATGTGCGGAGCTTGTCGTGTAAGTGTCGGGGGCAAGACTCTCTTTACATGTGTCGATGGTCCCGAGTTCGATGCACATCAGGTCGATTTTGATGAGGCAATGCGCCGTCAGGCTATGTTCCGCGATCAGGAGCATACGGCCAGTGATAAGGCTCATAAGTGTAACTGTTTCTAATCACGAATTATGGCAAACAAGATACCGCGTGTGCCGGTGCGCGAACAAGATCCGGCAATCCGAGCAACCAACTTTGAGGAGGTTTGCTATGGTTATAACCGCGAGGAGGCGATGTTGGAGGCCTCGCGCTGTCTGAATTGTAAGAATCCGCGCTGTGTGGCAGCGTGTCCGGTGAATATCCGTATCCCCGACTTTATCTCGGCTTTGGCTCAGGGCTATGAGGCTGCGGCTGCTGCGATTATTGCTGAGGATAGCTCTCTGCCGAGTGTCTGCGGTCGAGTATGTCCGCAGGAGAACCAGTGCGAGGGTCAGTGTATTCTCGGCATTAAGGGTGAGCCTGTGGCTATCGGTAAACTCGAGCGATATGTTGGCGACTGGAAGATAGAGAATGGATGTGGCGAAACTCCCGCTATCGAGCGCAATGGTCACAAGGTGGCAGTTATCGGTAGTGGACCTTCGGGCTTGGCGTGTGCCAGCGACTTGGCAAAGATGGGCTATGAGGTGAAGATTTTCGAGGCTTTGCACGAGGTGGGCGGTGTGCTTACTTACGGTATCCCCGAATTTCGACTGCCCAAAACGAGAGTTGTAGCCAAGGAGGTCGAGGCTGTGAAGCGTTTGGGAGTGGAGATTGAAACCGATGTTATTGCGGGTCGTACCGTGACTGTCGATTCGTTGCTTGACGAGGAGGGCTACGATGCTGTCTTTGTCGGCTCGGGAGCAGGTCTGCCCCGTTTTATGGGCATCGAGGGCGAGAATTTGAATGGAGTCTTTTCGGCCAATGAGTTCTTGACTCGTGCAAATCTTATGCGAGCATATCGCGAGGATTATGACACCCCGATTTTCGTGGGTCGCAAGGCGGTGATTGTCGGAGGTGGTAATGTGGCAATGGATGCTGTGCGTACCGCTAAGCGTCTGGGTGCTGAGGCAACGATTGTCTATCGCCGTAGCGAGGCGGAGTTGCCCGCTCGAGTTGAGGAGGTGCACCACGCCAAGCAGGAGGGTATCGAGTTCCGTATGCTGACCAATCCTACGCGTATTTTGGGTGACGATAAGGGTCGTGTGAGAGCAATCAATTGTGTTGAGATGACCCTTGGTGAGCCCGATGAGAGTGGTCGTCGTTCGCCGGTGGTGAAGGAGGGATCGGATTTCGAGATTGAGTGCGATGTAGTAATTATGGCACTCGGTACTTCGCCCAATCCGCTGATTGCATCGACAACCGAGGGGCTCGAAACCAATCGCCGTGGCTGTATCGTAGCAACCGAAAACGGAGCAACTTCGCGTGAGGGTGTCTTTGCCGGTGGCGATGCCGTTACGGGTGCTGCAACTGTCATTTTGGCGATGGGCGCAGGTCGTAAGGCAGCCGTAGCAATTGACGAGTACGTCAAATCTAAGAAATAACGAGGGGCGAAACTTTTGGGCGAGGATGATTCTGTTTGGTATATTGGTCTTCTTGTTTACCACGCTGTTCGATTCGTGCGCACGTCACGATGAGGTGGAGGGTGTGGTATGCGAGGTTACAGATAATACGCTGACGATTAAGACCGAGCAGGATGACTTGGTTACATTCTCGACCCGAGGTGCAAGGGTGCAATGCCCTGCCGGAATATATGTAGGCTCGCCCGTGAAGGTGGGTTATATGGACGATATCGCTGATGGATTTGGCAATGCTCGCTCGGTGGTCGCCCCCGAGGAGTATAATCTGCTCATAGGCCGTTGGGTCGCACCATATAATAGCCCCTTTGCAGATAATCCCGAGATGCTGCACGGTTTGAGTTGCTCCCCGATGGCTCTGTTATCGAGATTGGCGAACACTCGATAATCTACAACTACTGGAGGTATGCTGACGGTAAGTTGTCGTTTGCCGAGGTGGAGGATGGCCTCGATGAGGAGATTTTCGATATTGTCAACCACTGGAAAGTGGAGCACCTCGATAATTCAACGCTTACCATAAGCGGTTATGACCTGAGGTGGACATTCGCACGCAGTGAACGATAGGCGATAGTTGCTCGATAAGAGGTGCTGTTGTGCGGTTGAAGGATAGTGTAACTTTTGAGAAAACTTTAATAAATTTATAGACTTTAATATGAGAATTTTGAATCAGATTTTGAGGGTAATGCTCTCTTTGGTGGTAATGTTGGCGGTAGCCATCCCGTTTGCTTCGTGCGAAAAGGAGCCCTCGGCTCCGGTGATTAAACTTGAGCAAAATCCCGTAGAGGTCGCTTCGGTAGCGGGCGAGTATGCTGTGGAGTATACAATCTCAAATCCGTTGGTTGGCGGTCGTCTGGATGCCGATACCGAGTGTGAGTGGATTAAGGAGGTTGATGCCACTTACGAGAAGATTAAGTTTGAGGTAGAGGCCAACTATGACGAGAAGGCTCGCTCGGGCGAAATCGAACTCTTCTATGATGGTGCAGCAAAGGTTATTCTGACCATCAATCAGGCTGGTGCTGTGAATGAACTTGCAGGCCATAAGTTTGTGGACCTCGGCTTGAGCGTTAAGTGGGCAAGTTGCAATATCGGCGCTGAGGATATAGGCGACCCGGGCAACTACTATATGTGGGGCGATATCGTGAGCCGTAAGGATGAGGGCTACTCTGCCGCAAACTATCCCTATATCACTAAGACATTGGTGCAGGATAAGGACAAGGATGGTAATCCGATATTCGATGAGGAGACCGGTGAGCCGGTGATGATCGAGGTGTGGGACTATGTCGATATCGGTGCGAATATCAGCGGTAATGCACAGTATGATGTCGCTCGCAAGGAGTGGGGCGCAACTTGGCGTATCCCGACTCAGGAGGAGGTGCAGGAGCTTATTGCAAATTGTACCTTTGTCTGGACAAATTATAAGAGTGCATCAGGTTTTGAGATTACCTCGAAGATTAACAATGCCAAGATTTTTATGCCGGCAGTGGGCTATTATATGGGTACTTCTTCGTGCAGTTATTATGGCTCGAATGGTAGTTACTGGACTGCTTCGGCTTTCACAGGCGAGAAGACCGGCAATGCATACTATATCCTGATGACCAGTGGTCGCGGTTTCCGTCTTGATTATACATCGTATCACTCGGCACACCCGATTCGCCCGGTGACAGAGTAAGGCGGGGAGTGTCAAGACTTAAAAGCGCTGCGGAGATTCTTCGCAACGCTTTTTTTGATTTATGCATAACTCCTTCGCCCACCAGGCTCCTATCCGAAAACGGTGGCTGAGTTTTGGGTGTCGTGGCTGATTTGGCTTATTGGGGATAAATTGCTATCTTTGACGTAGATAAATACTGATGTGCTATGAAGAAACTAATCTTTTGTACTCTGTTGTCGCTACTGCTGTTGGGCTATTCGACAGCCTTCGGTAGGGGATTCTCGCTCGATGTGAATGGGGATCAGGCTACGATAAATCTCGACAAGGCTCGCAAGCAGACGCTATGGTTGCCTATCGACAACTCGGCCAAGGAGGTGAAGATGCGAGTCGTGGGCAGTTCCCTCTTTACCGAGCCGGTGACGGTGCGCCTTGCGGAGAAGAGTGTCGATTGTTGGATGCCGATCTACCTCGACAAGAGTACTTCGCAGATCGAAATCGCGGGATGTCGACCCGAATACGTTGCGTGGGAGAATCTGAGAATCGGCAAGAACCCTAATCCTGAAATCGAGGATTTTCGCCAGCATATCCACTTCACGCCCGAGATTGGATGGATTAACGACCCCAACGGCATGGTGTGGCACAAGGGCGAGTGGCACCTCTTCTTTCAATATAACCCCCTCGGTACGCGCTGGGGTAATATGTCGTGGGGACATGCCGTGAGTAGGGATCTGGTGCGGTGGAAGCAGCTGCCCACGGCCATCTATCCCGACTCGCTCGGTGCGATATATTCGGGCAGTGCGGTGATTGATAAGCACAACACCGCTGGCTTCGGTAAGGATGCGATGATTGCTATCTACACCTCCTCCTACCGCTCTGCAAATGTGAAGTGCCAGCAGCAGAGCATCGCCTACAGCCTCGACAAGGGTCGCACGTTCACTAAGTATGAGGGTAATCCCGTGTTGCCGAGTTCGCGCCGCAACTTCCGCGATCCGAAGGTCTTCTGGCACGAGCCTACCTCTCGATGGATTATGCCCTTGGCGTGTGGTCAGGGGATGGAGTTCTACTCCTCGACAAACCTCAAGACGTGGAAGTTCGAGAGCCGATTCGGCGATAAGCACGGCTGCCACTTTGACGTTTGGGAGTGTCCCGACCTTGTCGAGCTACCCTACAAAGGTGGCACAAAGTGGGTGCTCTTCTGTTCGATAACCAAAGATGCTGCGCACGGCTCATCGGTGCAGTATTTCGTAGGCGATTTCGATGGTCACACCTTCACCTGCGACACCCCTGAAGCATATACCGATTGGATAAATTATGGTCGCGACAACTACGCCACCGTTACTTGGAGCAACGTACCCGATGGCAGATGTGTGGCCCTGGCGTGGCAGAACAATTGGAAATGCTGTTCGCGCGAGAAGTTCCCAACGGTGGGCTATCGCGGATATATGAGCCTTGCCTACGAGTTGCAACTTGTGGAGTATGAGGGCCGGGCCAAACTCGTTGCGCGCCCCGCCCGCGAGTATGACAACTACTTTAAGAGAGTAGTGCTCGAGCAGCGCGGCTCGGAGGTTGTTGGTGAGCAAGATCTCTGTCGATTGGAGTCGCAGGGTCGAGCCTGTCGCCTGACCTTCGACTTTGCCGAACTCAAGGCCCGAGAGTTCGGAGTGCGCCTCTCGAATGATCGCGGAGAGAGGGTGGATATCCGCTTCGATAGAGCCAAACGCGAGTTGCGCGTGGATAGACGCGAGTCGGGCAAGGTGGATTTTAACGATAAGTTCCCCTCGGTGTCGGTGGCTCCGATGTCGGCGGCCGATGAGCAGTCGCTTACCATTGTCCTCGATCGTGCATCGGTGGAGTGCTTTACCGATATTGCGGCTGTGTCGAATCTGGTCTTCCCTGCCGAGAGTTACAACCGTGTGGAGGTCTACGCCGTGGATGGTTCGGTGGTGGCGAATGTGGAGGTTGCCTGCGGAAAGTAGGTTACCATTGCGATAAACAAAAAGGCTGTCTTCTCGGACAGCCTTTTTTTGTTGTTTGTAGGAGAGCCTGATTAGATGCAGTGCAACGCCTCCGAGATGTTGATGATATAGTCGCCCATACGCTCAATCTCGACAACGATATCGATGTAGTAGACACTGCTCTGGTAGTTCGAGCCACCCTCCTCGATGCGGTGAATCTCCTCCTCACGCAGTGAGGTGCGGTGGTCGTTGATTGCAATCTCGCGGTCGATAGCGCTTTGCAGATGCTCCTGGCG